>PMZT01000052.1 GCA_003170085.1 Planctomycetia bacterium
CTCTCTGTCAGTCTCCCCCTTCTCGCCGTACGTTGTGCCACGATTAACGCGGGCCTTGGCCTTCTGTTCGGCCGGGGCCTCCGGGTCGTCGATGACCGCTGTGTAGTCGGCAATCTCTCTGTCAGTCTCCCCCTTCTTGCCATACGCTACGCCACGGTTAAAGCGGGCCTCGGCCTTCTGTTCGGCCGGGGCCTCCGGGTCGTCGATGACCGCCGTGTATTCGGCAATCTCTCTGTCAGTCTCCCCCTTCTTGCCGTACGCTACGCCACGGTTGACGCGGGCCTCGGCCTTCTGCTCGGCCGGGGCTTTTGCCATTTCCGCCACCGTGCTGAGATCCTCAATCGCACCGCCCAAGTCCCCGGCCTCGCGCCGTGCGCGGGCACGCAGGAGCAAAAGGTCGCTCAGCGCGGCCGGGTTGTCCTGATTTGCCGTCAAACCCTTATCGAGAAAAGTCTGGGCCTCTGCACAGCGCTTGTGGTACACCAGAAATGCCGCGTAGTTTCTGAGGACTTCAGACTCTTCGGGATCGATGTCCAGCGCCCGGCGGAAATCCCGCTCCGCATCCTCCTTCTTTGCGGCAAGGACCAAGAGGACGGCCCGCATGCCGAACGCCCTGGCCGGTGCAGAAGGCGCGCTCAAGAGCCGGTCGAGTTGTTCCTTGGCTGCGCGGGGATCCGACCGCATACGCCCCCAGATACCTTCCAACACGAAGCCCATATCTTCCTTGTTGGCGCCGCGGAGTTTGTCGGCCACAAGCCTGTATGCGTGGGCCAACGGACTGGACGGATGCCTGGCCACGAAACTGGCTTCGGAAAGGGCCAACTGGGGATGGTAAGGGACTGTCAGCAGTTGTGGCGCGTGCCCCTCATCGCGGCCCATCGCCCGGGCGAAGCGCGCCCGCGCGGCCCCAAGGCGCTCTTCCTTGAGACACTCCTCCCCCGTGGGGACGGGGGAAGCCACCAGAAGAACCCCCTTCTTACGGCCTACACCCGCCCGGCTCAGCCGCTCAAGCACGAGGCCTGTTCCGTCGATGTTCTGCGAGTTAAGGCCAAAGAAAACGACTACGAAATCGGCCAGGTGCGTCGTGCAGATGCCGCCTATCTCGGTGAGGCCCGTGCGAGAGTCCACGAGAACGTAGTCCGGCCGGAAATCGTCCTGAATCTGCATGCGGAGGTCGTCGATGACAACGGCGCGCTGCTGGTCGGCATAGAGCAGGTCGAGGCGCAGGCCGCTGATGTCATAACTCCCAGGGCGCCCTGCAAGATCGGCCGCCGGCAGGACGTGAAGCTTGCCTCGCATCTTGGGCTCGCCGGCGATACGGGGCACGTAGGCAAGGTCCGCCACTTTCGGCATAGGCTTCTGGTCAAGTCCTGCCTTAAGAAACGCCAGAAGGCCGCCCGGACACGCAGGGCCTTTGCCCTCGACGGGGAGGAACTCAGGCATCAGCGTCAGGCCCGGGGCCTCGAGGTCGAAATCGACAAGAAATACCTTCTGCCCCTCCATGGCCAGGCGATAGGCCACATTGGCCATTGCCATGGTCCGTCCAACACCGCCACGGAAGGAGTAAAAAGTTACGATGAACATGGTGCCTTTCACGTCGCCGCCATAAGGACCCTGGAAGGCGATACCGGACGCGCAGCGTGTTCGCGTTCAATTTTCTCGACGCACGTGATGCCCTTCTTCTTGAGTTCTGCCAGCGCGCTGCCTGCCGCGCTCGGCAGTTCGTACAATGGCTTCGAGAAACGGTTCCTGGAATATCGTTCAATCAGCGATCGGATTTCCTCATGTTCCCATCCACCGCAATAGTCTCGGCCGCAATCAGGCCAGTTGGCCTCGGGGTGCTCATCCACCAGAAGCATGACCACGCGGGAGAATGGGCCCAACTCCGGGCGACGGTCAAAAACCTCCTTGATTTCGCCGAGCGCACCGCATGCCGCCATCCACCCGCACTTCCGGAGTCCGATCACGGCCGCCTCGACGTAGTGTAAATCGGCATCCTGAAGCAGGGCTATCCAGAAATCCGCGAGCAAGGCGTCGGTCTGAACAGCCGCAAGCGCCAGCAGAGCCTGCGTGTACAGGTCCTCGCCGTAATCAGTCAAAGCCTTCTGAAGCGGCTCTCGCATGACCCGCAGCGCGTCCAAACCGGGGCGCGCCTCTGGCAAAGGAAACGCCTCCAGAAGAGACAGGATGTTATACAGGAGTAAAGGATCGGGCACCGGCTTCATATTAGCATCGCCGCGGGCTTCTTCGAGCAGTATAGCGTTGGCGGCCAAGCCCACCTTCGCCAAAGTTTCGGGCGAGCAGCGTTCCAATGCCTGGATGTACGGCTCCTCGGGGCCAAGTTCGCCCGGCCCGCGCGAACCCATCCTCCGACTCTGCACGTTAAGATCAGCCGCGAGCCTATCGCGAATGGCCTGAATGGCGGCCTGCCGGAGGAATTCCGCGATCTCTTTGGCGGTCATGGATTCCCAACCTCCCGAAGGCGCCTGGCGCGATATTCTACGGACGGGTCGTTCTGCAGCGGAGCACTTGCCTTCAAGTCCGCCACTTCAGCCGCCGGGAAGGGCCGGTGAAGCACCTCCGGCGCGGCACGGCTGCCGTCCGCGAGATTCTGGGTCATACCCGTGGCGTGGTACGCCGCATCACTCGGAAGCCATGCCGCCGCCATGGGGCCGCCCGCGTCAAGTACAGTTGGCCTTACCGCTCCCGGCTGCGGAATCCGCTCTTGGCCATACACAAAGAAAACAAGACACTCTTCGCGTCCGAATCGCGAAGGGTCATCCAAACCGAGGCGGTCGCGGGTTTCATCGGGGGTGCGCTGCAGGTTGCCATCGGTGCCAAAAACTTCGCCATAAGCGGTAGCCCACACGCCAAAATCTGATCCAATATTGCTTCGGAGCATCTTTATCTCGATATCACCGTCCGCAACCCTCTTGGCGACGTGTCGCCGGTAGGCAGCGTCACGCAAATCAGACCGCGCGGCCTCGAGGTTATACTTGCCAAAATCAGCCACAGGGACAGCCCTTACAAACTCCGTGAACGGCAGCGCCGCAAGCCGACATGGAGCGTTGCAGTCGCTGTCGAAGCCAAAGCCTCTCCTGCGCATCTCGCATTGGGCAGTCGTCAATGCTTCGCGCGCCTCGTCCGGCGTGGCTTGCCGCGGCAGGCTCTCGATGCACTCAAGGAATACCTGGCCACGGGTGGGCGGAACGTTCGTGTCCTCATCAAAGTCGGCGGCAACCAAAGCGCCCCAATAAGGGTTAGTGCCCTCCTTGGCAAGACGCAGTTGCTCCAGCCACGCCTTTACGGAAGCCGATGGCGGTGCTGCCTGGCCGAGCATAATTGTCCCCCACCTACGCGCACCCGAAGGTCAGCCCCGTAAGGCCGCAAATCGGCGTCCGCAGCCTTAAGTACCTTCCAGCCACCCTTGACTATACGCAGGCCTCTTTGAGGATGCAAGAATAACGCGCGGCCTGCGGTTCAATGTTTGGCGTAGAACGACTTCATCGCCCTGAGCGACTTCACCCGGTAATCGCCCGCGTGGCCGGCGGTGCCGAAGTCGCGCATCTTCGACGCGATCAGGGCCTGCAGGGCGTCGCGGGCCGGGCCGAGGTACTTGCGCGGATCGAATTCGCCCGGCTTCTCCATGAACACCTTGCGGATCGCCGCCGTAATGGCCATGCGGCCGTCGGTATCGACGTTGATCTTCTGGATGCCGCGGCGAACGGCTTCCTGGATCGACGCGATCGGCACGCCCATGGCGTTCGGCATCTTGCCGCCGTACTTATTGACCTCGGCCACCAGTTCCTGCGGCACGCTGGACGAGCCGTGCATGACGAAGGCCGTGTCGGGGGCGCGCTTGCGGCACTCGGTAATGAGGTCCATCGCCAGCACCGGCTCGTGCTTGAACTTGTAGGCGCCGTGGCTGGTGCCGATGGCCAGGGCCAGGGCGTCCACGCCGGTCGTCTTCACGAACTCCTCGACCTGCGACGGCTCGGTCAGGAGCACCTTGTCGGTGTGCGTCTCGTCCTCGATGCCGCCGAGGGTGCCGAGTTCGCCTTCCACGCTCACGCCGAACTGGTGGGCGTAATCGACCACTTCCTTGGTCACCCGCACGTTGTCTGCGAACGAACGGGCCGGGTGCTTGCCCTCGGGGGTCTTCGTGTCGTAGTCGATCGAGCCGTCGATCATGACGCTCGTGAAGCCCAGGGCGATCGCCTCCTGGCAGGTCTTGAGGTTCGGGCCATGGTCCAGGTGAACGCAGATGGGCAGCTCGGGGTTTTCCTCGACCGCGGCGGCCATCAGGTGCTTCAGGTAGATCAGGTTCGTGTACTCCAGCGCCCCCTTCGAGGCCTGGATAATGACGGGCGACTGCGTTTCCTTGGCCGCCGCCATAATGGCCTGAATCTGCTCCATGTTGTTCACGTTGTAAGCCCCCACGCCGTACTTCTTCTTGCGGGCGTGGTCCACCATCTGACGCATCGTGCACAGCGGCATCGTCAATCTCCTTCGTTCGCTCTTGAGGGACCGTCGCGCCACGGCGGATCTTCGACGTGGCGGACCCTCGCTGTTGCCACCTCCCAGGGCGCCTGCCCCAGGCCAGGTTGCGGAAACACAAAGTATAGCCCGTGGAGGTGAAAAAGGAAGCACTTTTCGGAGGGCTGCTGCCCTGCGGCGTAGCCGCGGTTCGTGACAGCCCCGATAGGGGCGCAAGAAAATAGCCCACGGCGTGAGCCGTGGGTTGGCAGATGGTCCACGGAGTCGTTTTTCTGTTTCTGTTGGAGCCCCGGCAGGGGCGATAGAACGGTTTCTGTCGCCCCTACCGGGGCTCACATAGACAAGAAAGGACAGGACTTCCGGCCTCACCTTTACCCACGGCTCACGCCGTGGGCTATTTTCTATCGTGCCTTCGGCACTCAAAGTCCGGCCTGCCCTACTTGGCCTTCGCTCGCCGCCGCGGCGACACGATCGGATGCCCGCTCTTCTTCTCGCGCTTACGGGCGTCTTCGGCTATGGCTCGGACATCGTACTTGAACTTGGCCGCAATCTTCTGACGGATCTTACGCACTTCGGCCACAATCGGATCGTCCCACATGGCTACTCTCACATCACCGTTACTTGGCTAGCGGCCTTCGTTTAGGCGGCAATGTGACCACCTTCTCGCCGTCCTTGCCTTCGCGAGACCGGATGTCGCGCACAATGGCTTCCAGGTCATAGTTGAACCGGGCCGCGTGCTCCTGTCGCCCCTTGCGAACCTCTTCTACAATCAGATCATCCCACATGGCTATTCTCACATCACCGTTACTTGGCTACCGGCCTTCGTTTGGGAGGCAACGTGACCACAGGACGTCCGTCCTTGCCTTCGCGCGACCTGGCATCTTCGGCAATCGCGCGAATATCGTAGTTGAACTTTGCCGCGTTCTCTTGGCGCCATTTCCGCACTTCGGCCACAATCGGATCGTCTTTCATCTTTCGCCTCCCAGCAATTCCTCCGGCGTACACACCCATGGCAACTCGTACCCATGGCGCTCCAGTGTACGCCGAATGGCCGGCAGCAACTCCATGTTCGCAATGTGCCGGCAGTTCCACGTCATCAGAAAGTCCATGCCATTGACCGCAGCCACCGCGATATGAAGCGCGTCGGCTCCCGCCTCGGATGGCAGAGCGTGCTCTTCCGTCAGGCGCGAGGCCAATGCGATGGCATCTTCCGTTACCGCCAGGCTCACAATGGCCTTCAGAACTTCCTGGCGTTTCCGGACCGCCTCGACATCACCGCGGCCGGCCTCATCCGAAACCAACTGCGACACGTAGATCTCAAAATGCCCGCGCCGCTCCTCCCACCACTGGCGCGTCACCTCCTGATGCGCCGCCAGGATCAGATCCCGGCTCGGCCGCGCCGTCAGGTAACTGACGATCGTCGTCTCCGGGTAGACCCGCTGCTTCACGCTGACTCCTTGCCGCCACGCCTTGCGAACCCCATCGACGGCCCGGCCTTCGTATCAATCGGCCCGGAAACCCTGCCACCTTTGCGATTATACCGCAATCGGGGCCGGGAGCAACCTGCCGAATGGTGATGCTATCGCATCGGGCCGCACAGCCTGTAGGGTGCGTGCTGGCACGCACCATTTCAATGCAATCCGCGTGCGTGCAAGCACGCACTCTACGGGCTTATCGGTTGGAATTCGTAGCGTTGTAGCACTTTCGGGGCTGTCACGAAAAACGGTCAGACACAAGGTCTACTGCCCCGCCGCGCCGGGCTTGAGGATCACGGTCGTCTGCCCTTCGCGGCGCACGACCGCCTGGCCGCCGATGCCGGGGGCGGGGTCGGTCGAGAGGTACACCTCCTCGCTCTCGCCGCCCAGGCTCACCCGCACGCCCTTGCCGCCGGCCAGCGACTGGAACTGCGGCACCGGCCCGTCCTTGCGGTAGGGGTACAGGACCACCAGGAACGCCTCGCCGGGCGAACCCGTCACGCGGAGCCACTGCTGGAGTTCGCCCCCGCGCCACGTGTCGCGGCCGGCGCGGAAATCCCTGGGCACGAGGGCCGCATCGTCGGCCCTCGGCCAGCCCCAGCGGTCGAACCGCACCTTATCGACATCTGGCGATGCGAAGAAGGCCACGGCGTCGGCGGCAAGCTGGCCGTCGAACCAGAACGTCCGGCCATCCTCGCGGATGGACCGCGCCAGGACGAAGAGGTTGAACGTGGCCGGCTCTGGCCCAACGATTTCATCGCGCACCACGAGGTAATCCTCCAGCCCTCCCGCGGCGCCGCCGTCGTGCTTCACGAGCATCACGTACCGCCGGTAGCGCAGGTCGCCCAGGAACGCCCGCCGCGGAAAGGCCGTTTCCTGCCCGATGTCCTGTGCGAGGTGCGGCATCTTGCGGAGCCGGTCGGACCGGGCCAGGCCCACCGCCACGTCGGCCGCGGGCGTGGCGGCCACGGTCACGAGTTCGCCGGCGGCGTCCATGTTCTCGTTATCGCCCAGGTTCACACGGTTGAACATATGTTCGGCCACAAGGCGGGGCCGGGCGCAGTGCCAGCCCGCGGCGATCGGCATGCCCGCCCCATAAAACTGGAAGCTCATTTCGTCGGCGTGGACCGGCCCGCGCGGCCCGGCGGCGCCCCGCTGCCCCTCGCCGGCCGGCAGGCTGCACTTGAAGGCCGCGAACGTCTCGCGGTCGGTGCCGAAACGGCTGCGCAGCACCGCCCCGAACCCCGGATACGCGCGGCTGACCCACGGCCCCCCGCCGAGCAGGGCCGCCGTGTCCGCGGCAGGCCCGCCCACGGCCCCGAAATCGCACAGCATGACGTCGCGCACGAGGTCGCCGCCCGTGCCCGTCCCATAGTATTGCCGATACATGGCCACGCACTGGGCCGCAAAGTTCGGATCGGCCTCGCGCGACCCCGCCGCCACCATGCCGAAGAGCGTGCCTACGGCGTCGTTCCAGTTCGCCTGGCCCGCGGCGCTACAGCGCGGGGAGCCGATATCGGCCAACGAGCGGCACGCCTCCGGCGCCGGATCGCCGAACGGGGCCAGGTCGCGCCGACCCAGCCGCGGATCAGGCGGCGTGTGCAGGTTCCTCAGAAACTCCGCGGCGGCGCGGACCTCCGGCCATCGGAACGGATCGTCGAGCCGGGCGTTCTGGACCGCGCGCATGGCCGGCAGGAGCGACGCCACGGCTGAGGCGGCGCTCGTCGAGCCCTCGGCCCCCGCGCCGCCGGCGGTCACGGTGGCCCGCCGCAGGTCCTCTCGCAGGCCCGCCAGCGCCGGGGCCGCCCACCGCTTGGCGTGGGGGTGATCGGGCATCATCGCCGCCGCCGCGAGCGCCACCGAGTTCATGACCTCGTTGAACGCCTGGTTGCCCGGGTCCCATCCGCCCGCCGAGCCGGGCCAGTAGTCGAGGTCAGAAAATATGTAGCCGAGCGCAGCCGCCTGCGCATCGCCCGCCGGCCGGCCCACCGCGGCCAGGTCGGCAAGACAGATTCTGGGCGCCAGCTCACGCGCGAGGCCCAAGGGGCTGAACTCCGGGTCCTGGTACGAGTGGTCGAAGTACGGCATCGCCGAGAGGCTGACCGTGCCGAGTGCGTCCGGCTTGCCCGCGAGGAACTCCGCCAGCCGCCGGTCACCGGGCACCTCGCCGGCAAGAACGCCGCGGATCAGCCGCACGGCCGGCGTGTCGCGGGCGGCGGCGAAGTCGGTGCGGATCTCCTGGAGCCGCGCGGCGGTCACGAGCACGTGCGGCGCGGGGGCGGCGGGGTCGCGCGGCCACTGGAGAATCCACTCGTTCAGCACCGTGTCGAGCGGGAGGTCGGCGCTACGGCGCAGGAGATGTTGAAGCTTCGCCCGCGAATCGAAACGGTCGGCCGGCCCGGCCAGGATCAGCCAGCGGCGGCGGCCGTCGACGAGCGGAAAATCGAGTTGCACGCCGTCGCGGCCGTCGGGCACGCGGGCCATCGGGAACTGCTCGTACGGCCGTTGCCACTCGCTCGCGGCCACCATGGCGGCGCCGGCGGCGGCGTTGCCCTCACCCAGGCCCGACGCCAGGAGCACCTGCGTTGCCGCGGGCACCTCGGTCCAGCGCGGGCGCAGCGTGGCGAACACGTCACCGACGGGCAGCCGGTCATCGAGCGCCAGGCGATGGAGATCGTAGGCGGGCTGCCGGCGACCGTCGCGGTCCACGTACCACGGCATCCACAACGCCTCGGCGGGCCGCCGCGGGCCGCGGAAAAGGCAGGTCGCGTGCGTGCCCTGCGGCAGGTGGTACTTCTCGACGATGTCGGCCCACGGTTCGCCCCGCACGGTGCGAATCGTAGCGTCATACGAGTAGGTGCGCTCCTCGAAAACGTATTTCAGGCGGACCTCGGCCCACAGGGGGCCCGAGGCGGTCACATCGGTCTTGAGTTCCTTGACCCGCGCCGTCCCGTCGAGCGCCCACGCGCCGAGCCACGCCGGGTCGCCCGCCGGCCGTACGCCCAGGAGGGGCGCGGGCACCTTGCGCAGCTCGACCAGGCGCTGCGGCAGTTTCGCGGGCGCCGCCACCGCCAGGTCGATCGCTCCGTTGGAGATAATTACGCGCTCTGCCTCGTGGCGGACCACAACCCCGCCGCGCAGGGCCCCTTCGCCGACCAGGTTCATGGGATTGGCGGCGCGGCCTTCGTCGTTGTAGGTCAGCCGGTAGGTCACGTCCTTGCCGGCCGGGAGGGTGGCCTTCAGCCAGAGGCGAACGCGGCGGACGGCGTCGGGCTTGCCCTCGAGGATTTCCGTCTGAAGCGCAGCGGGGCGGCCGTCGACGTCGACGAGGGCCAGCGTGAGGACGGCCACGCGCGGCTCGGCGATCCGCTCGTCGCGGTGCACGAGCTCGTCGGTCCACGTGATGCCAAGCGGCTCGTGCAGCGTAATCGTGCGGCTGAACTGGGCCGCCGGGGCGGCGCCGGCGAGGGCGAGCAGAGCGATCAGCGCCAGAGCCAGTGCCGAGAATCTCATGCGGGTGATTGTACCCGAAGAGCGGCCCCGCGGCCACGCTGCGACTCACCTCGCGCGCCGCAACTCACTTGGCCGGCGCAAGGCCCAGGGCCTTGAGGGTCTCGGGGTCCGCCGCGCGATTGCCCGGCTGGCCCGTGGCCACGCTGAAGCCGCCGGCGTAGTCCCACATGCACCAGCCGATCTTGTACTTTTCGAGGGCCGTCCGCACGTCGGCGATGCAGCGGCAACGGTCGGCCGCGGGGGCCTTGCGGTACACGCCGAATTCGTTGCACGTGAGCACGACGCCGTGCTTGGCGCCCCACGCGGCGGCGCGGGCAATGAGGCCGTCGATCTTCTCGGCGTTCCACTGCTCCTTGCCGTACCACTTGAGTTGGTTGCGAGACGCCTCATTGGCAATCTGGGGCAGAATCTTCTCGACCAGCTCGGGGCTGGACGGGTATGGAACGTCCTTGAGGTTCTTGGCCACGTCGCCGGCCCACGTGGCCTGCTGGTGGGTGAACCAGAACGGGTCGTAGCAATGGAAGTTGTAGATCACATTCTTATCGGCGACGGTCTCGATCTTCTCGAGGTCGCCCAGGCCCGACCAGTTCGGCCCCGTGGCGATGAGCGTGTGGCGTGGGGCGCTCGCCCGCATGGCTGCAAGGACCTTGCCCTGGATCAGGTTCCAGCGCGCCGCATCCTTGACCTCGGACTCGTTCATCACCTCGAAGAAGACCCGCTCGGGGTCGCGCGACGCCAAGTGCGCCGCCAGCTCTTTCCACATGCCCACGAGGTTCTCGATGGCCGCATCGTCCCTGGCCACGGCGTGCTTGAAGTCGCTCTCGGGATGGAGATCGACGATCACGGCGAGGCCCTGGGCAAGGAGCATGTCGAGCGCCGCGTCGAAGAGCTTCATCTTCTCGGGGTTGAGAACGGCGGGCTTGTCCTTATCAGCCACCGTGGCATCGTTGAAGGCGAACCGCACGTGCCGGAAACCCATCGCCTTGATGAGCGCCGCATCCTTGGCGGTATCGTAGGACTCGAGGTGCTTGCGGGAATAGTCGCCCGACTGCGAGAACCAGTGCGAGAGGTTGATGCCCTGGGTCAGGACCGCTTGGCGCGAGGGCGCGACGCCCTGCGGCGCGTCGGCAGCCGTGGCGGGAGAGGCGGCGCCGAGCATCGCGCCGAGGGTGACCAACACGATGGCGCGCGAAATGAAACGCAGCATGTGGATATCTCCTATTTATGGGAATAACCCGCCGCTCCCGCGTCGGGCTCGGGGACGCACGCCACGGTCGGCGGCGCCCTACGCCCCGACGGTGAAGCCCGCCAGGTCAAAGCCCGCGTCGGTGGCGAGGGCCGCGGCCGAGCAGACCGGCTTTTCGAGGTCGGCGAACTTGCCGCCGTCAACCGCCCAGCGGGCGGCCTCGTCGGCCGTCGCGGCGCGGAACGGGCTTATGTACTCGAGCCGGGGCTCGCTCACTTCGTAGGTGGCGAAGAAGAACGCCTCGCCGGCCGTGAGCTTGAACGAGCGGACGATCAGGGCGTCTTTGCGGACGATGCCGCACCACCCCTCATCGGAGCCGCGCGCGACCGCCACGGCGATGCGCGGCGTGTTGAAATCGTCCTTCTCGTAATCGAGCACGATAAGCGACTCGACCATCGCGTCGCGAATGCTCATGCCCGAGGCGATCTTCTCGGCGATCGGATCGGTCTGCGAGCCGTTCGTCGCCACGGCCGTCTCGCCCGCGATGCGGACCGCGTTATAGGCGATGTAGGGGTTCTTGAAGATGTCCTTCTCGTGCCCCTCGATGGGCACGACCGCGAGGCCCCGCGACGTCTTCACGGTGCGGCGGTTCGGAAACGAGCGTGACGACACGCGGTAAAGGACCGCGTTGCGCCCCTCGGGCGTGCGGCCGACGGCAACGATGCGTCCGACGTACATGCTGTGCCTCCTTGAACCGTACCCCTTACGCCGTCAACGTTGTTCCTGCGGGCGCTTGCGGGTGCCATGCTTTCGCGNNCGCCGTTGCGAAAGCATGGTCGTGCGAGATGCGAACACACTTCGTCGCGCCCTTCAAAACATGCTTTCGCAAGCGAAAGCATGGCACCCCGCAGAGCGAAAGCATGACACCCTGCACACACTATTTTGATGTTGGCGCACCATCCTGCGACGCCGGGGCCTCGGTGCCCGACTGATTGGCGGCGCCAGGCTCCACGTGGCCCACATTGACGGCGGCCGGAAGCCCGCCGCGCTCCGCCACCGGCATAATCACGCCGGCCGAGATCATGAACTGGATCGCCTCATCGACCGTGAGATCGAGATCCGTGACGTCGTCGCGCGGAACCATGACCACGTACCCGGTAATGGGCGCCGGGGTGAACGGGATGAAGATCGAGAGCGTCTCGGTGCCCGCGCGCTTCGAGATGGCGGCAAGGCCGCGGCCGGTCACGAAACCGACCATCCACATCCCCTTGCGGGGGAACTCGACGGCGACGACGCGGCGGAACTCGAGCGCCCGCTCCGAAAAGAAGAACTCCGAGACCTGCTTGGCCCCCGGGTAGATCTTCCGGACGATCGGCAGGTGAATGATCGCGTTTTCCAGCAGCCGCACGAGCCGCCCGCCGATGATCGTCCCCACGATGTACGCCGCGGCGCACAGGAGGACGATCGCCACAACGATGCCCAGCCAGCCCATCAGGTGGTCGCTGTAGAACTTCGCCGTGTCGTCGTAGGTCCAGCCCAGCCCCGACGCCATGAGCCGGATGATGATCTCGTTGACGTACTGGCCGATGTAGCTCTGGACCATCTGGATGCCGAAGACCAATACCAGGAACGTCAGCAGGGTCGGCAGCAGCGCCGCCAGGCCGCGCCAAAACGAGCGCTTGATGCTCTTACCGAGACCCATGAGTACTCCCGAACCAGGCCGCTTGAGTCGTATCGCGGCCAGCTTACCGCGCCCGGCGGTGAATAGCAACGATTCGAGCGCCACCGCGCACAATCCCTTGACTTATGGGGCTAAACGCGATAAAAGGTACCATTTCTATGGGTGCGTTCACGGCCATTACAGAAAGGCAAGCACATGAGCTTACAGGAAATTGAAGCCAAGGTATTCGACACGCCGGTGCCCCAGGTCCAGCGCGTGGCGCTGGCCTACTCGGGCGGCCTTGACTCGAGCCTCTGCATCGAGTTCCTGCGGCGCAAGTACAACGTGGGCGACAAGGACATCGTTCCGATCACGATCGACATCGGCCAGGGCCAGGACGAGATCGATGTCTCGAAGGCCAAGGCCAGGAAGCTCGGCATCAGGATGCACCTGATCGACTGCAAGAAAGAGTTCACCCAGAACTGGCTGACGAAGGCCATTCGCGCGAACTCGGATTATGAAGGCTACCCGGTTTCGACCTCCATGACCCGCCAGCTCGTGGCCCGCGAAGTGGCCAAGAAGGCCGTGGAACTGGGCTGCGACGGCCTCATGGAAGGCTCGACCGGCAAGGGCAACGATCAGTACCGCATGCACAACACGTTCAAGATCTTCGCGCCCAAGTGCAAGGTGCTGTGCCCGGTGCGCGACTTCGACCTGCTCCGCGACGAAGAGCGCCAACTGTGCGAGGCGTGGGGCGTGCCGGTGGACGAGCAGATCGCCGGCGGCGACGACAAGACCCTGTGGTGCCGCTCGATCGCATCGGGCGCCATCGGCCTCGACCAGGAACTGCCCGATGACATCTGGATGTGGCTCGTGCCGCCCGAGAAGGCCAAGGATAAGACCGTGGAGGTCAGCATCACGTTCGAGGAAGGCCTCCCGACGAAGCTGAACGGCCGGAAAATGCCGCTCGACAAGCTCATCATGGAGCTGAACGTGATCGCGGGCGCCGCCGGCATCGGCTACATCGACATGTTTGAAGATGGCATCATGGACCTGAAGTCGCGCGAGATCTACGAGGCCCCGGGCGCGCACGTGATCCTGAAGCTCCACCGCGACCTCGAGCAGTGGTGCCTGACGAAAGACGAGCTGGAGTTCAAGGCCATCGTCGACCGCAAGTGGGCATACCTGACGTACCACGGCATGTGGTTCCACCCGCTGAAGCGCGAGCTCGATGCGTTCGTGCTGGCGGCCTCGCGGTTCATGAACGGCACGTACAAGGTGGGCCTGTACAAGGGCAACATCCAGATTCTGAAGCGTGAGAGCACGACGGGCCTCTTCTCGCCTGAGATCCGGTCGATCAAGTCGAAGGGCTTCTCGCAGAAGATGGCGAAGGACGCCGCCACGATCCGCGGCCTGCCGTTCCAGATCCTGGCCCAGCGCGGCGGGATTGAATAGGGTTATCGAGTAGGCTGATAGGCCAAGCAGGAGGTAGATCCGCGGTAGCTTGGCAGGATGCTCGCAACCACTTGTTTGCGCTGCGGGGGAATCATGGGCATGCAAGACGGCATTCGATTCTGCGACGCCTGTGGTGTCACCGTGCCTAAAGGTGTTGGCTTATGGCACATGCCGGGGTTCCAGAAGACGTTGTGTTGGGATTGCCTTCCTCCAGAATCAAAGGAGCACGCAGACCCCTTCGAAGATCGCATGCAATGGACTTTCGAAGACGTTAACAGAGACTTTTGGTCGCGGGTAATGGCCTTAAACAGCCCTATTGACGAATTTGAAAGCGAAGGCGTCAAGGCCGGTCCTGTTAGACATTTCTTTACGAAGGTGGTTGGCGTCACCCACCCAAACAAGGACGGTAGCGATAGGCAGGCAATCATTGGGCGGTGTAGGCGTCTCGAGTCTCTCGAACTCGACCACGAAGACGACAATCCTTACGACCCGAACGCCGTTGCCGCGTGCCGGCTAAACGGCGAGCAAATTGGTTACTTGTCGCGGGAACTTGCTTCGGAAATCGTCTGCAACTCCAATAAGGGGAATGTATACGCTGCTTTCGTCGCAAACATCACCGGTGGCACAGACGGATGCCGGACTCGCGGGGTCAACGTATTGATTATTGTCGGTGATCCGGGCGTCACTGCAGATCTGATGCAGGCTTACTGCGATAGCATAGCGCCCGAAATTATGGCTGACGAATAGACGCGGTCGGACTATGACGTAGCCTAACATCCATCCGCCCCTATTAGGGGTGGCGCGGCGGAGGTGTATGCGATTGCCATGACCCGCACTCGGAGAGGGTGATGAGAACGGTGTTTATTGGCGGTTCCAGGGACGTACGTGCCTTGGACGAGAACGTCCGGCGGCGGATCGACCGGATTACAGACCAACAGTTCGCTGTGGTCGTGGGCGATGCGGCTGGCGCCGACAAGGCGGTGCAAGATTACCTGCACCGGCGCGGTTACCCGCATGTGGAGGTCTTCTGCATAAACGGGCGATGCCGGAACAACATCGGCCAGTGGCCGGTTCGCGCCGTCGCTTCACGCCGCCGCCAGAAGGACTTTCAGTACTACGCCACAAAGGACCGCCTTATGGCCCAGGAGGCCGAGGCCGGCTTGATGATCTGGGACGGCCATAGCGCGGGTACTCTGGCTAATGTCGGACGCTTGGCTAGCCAAGGGAAGACGGTTCTCCTCTACGTTGTGACGACCGGGCAAACGGTGCGCATTGCCCACGAGACAGAATGGCAGCACTTCCTGGGCGCGTGTCCGGCAGCGGCGAGGGCGCGGGTTGAAGAGCAACTCCGGGCCGAGGTGGGTGAGCCTGCCAGTCAGTCCGAAGCAAGCCTTTTCTGAGGCTGTCACAAGAACGGGGAAATCATGGCCAAGCTTTGGGACAAGGGTTACAGCATCGACCCCGAAATCGAGCAGTTCACCGTGGGCGAGGACCATCTCCTCGACCGCGCCCTCGTGCGGGCCGACCTGGCGGGATCGCTGGCGCACGCCACGATGCTCGCCCGAATCGGCGTCCTCAAGACCGCGGAACGGAAGCGCCTGCGGGCGGGCCTCAAGGCCATCCTCAAGGACTTCGAGGCCGGCAAGTTCGCCATCCGCCCCGAGCAGGAAGACGTGCACACGGCCGTCGAGGAGCGCCTGACCGAGTCGCTGGGCGACCTCGGCAAGAAACTCCACACCGGCCGCAGCCGCAACGACCAGGTGCTGCTCGACCTGCGCCTTTACGGCAAGGAGCGGCTGCACGCGCTGGCCGAGCGGGCGATCGCCCTGGTGCGGGCGCTGGCGGCGTTCGCCAAGAAACACGAGTTCGTGCCGATGCCCGGCCGCACGCACATGCAGATCGCCATGCCGTCGAGCCTGGGCCTGTGGGCCGGCGCGTGGGCCGAGGCGTTGCTCGATGACCTCGAGCTCCTCAAGGCCGCGCACACGCTGACCGACCAGTCGCCCCTTGGCTCGGGCGCCGCGTATGGCTCGGCGCTGCCGCTGGACCGTCAGCTTGTGGCCGACCTGCTGGGCTTCGCGAAGGTCCAGAACAACGTGCTCTACTGCGCCAACTCGCGCGGCAAGGCGGAGCTGGCCACGCTGGCGGCGTGCGTGCAGATCATGACCGACCTCTCGCGCATGGCCACGGACCTCATGATCGGCGCGACGCCCGAGTTCGGCTACTTCCGCGTGCCGAAAGAGCTGTGCACCGGCTCGTCGATGATGCCGCAGAAGCGGAACCCCTGCGGCCTGGAACTCGTGCGGGCCAAGGCGGCGGCGGTGCTCGGCTGCGAGTTCACGGTCGCCGGCATCCTGCGGGCACTGCCCAGCGGATACAACCGCGACTTCCAGGAGACCAAGGGGCCGTTCCTGCGCGGCGTGGACACGACGGCGGCGTCGCTCTCGGTGATGCGCCTGTCGATCGAGCGGCTGGAGGTCATCGAAGAGAATCTGCGCAAGGGCTTCCTGCCCGAGATATACGCCACCGACCGCGCGCTCGAACTCGTTGCGGAAGGCCGGCCGTTCCGCGACGCCTACCGCTACGTGGGAACGCACCTGGAGGAACTTTCCAGCCGCGACCCCGTGGCGAACCTGAAATCGAAGAAACTCCTGGGCGGGCCAGGCCGCCTTGGCCTGGCGTCGCTCACGAAGCGGGCCGATGCGGCCGAGAAGTGGCTGAAGTCCGTCCGCGACCCGTTCCAGAACGCCCTGAAGGCGTTGTGGGGCTAAGACCGCAGGTCTCAGTAAAGGGCGCTGTCGATGTTGTCGAGACGGATGCTCGTGCTGGCGATCGTGCTTCTACCGGCGCTCCTGGGCGCCGATACGCCCGCGACCGAGCTGCGCGTGCCGGCGTTCACGGCCTACATCGACCCCAACCCCGACGGGGCTCGCGTGTCGGAAAAGTCCGGCGTCACCGGCTGGACCGACCCCGCCCAGAAGGTGCTGTGGTACGGCGAGATCAGGACGCCCGGAAAGCTCGACGCCTCGGTGGCGCTGCGGCTGCCGGAGAAGGCCGTATCGAAGCTGCGTATGACCGTGGCCGGGCAGCCGCACGACGCCGTGGCGACCGGCGCGGGCAAGGACCTGGTGACCGTGCGCTTCGGCACGTTCGACGTGGCGACGACCGGCTACCAGCGGTTCGCCCTGGAATCGCTCAACCGCGCGGGGCAGCCCGCCACGGCGGGCGATCTCGACGCGCTGGTCGTCAGCGGCGCGGCCGCCGCCGGCGCCCACTTCAACCTGAAGCCCCGCCGCAATGCCGCGTCGGTCCATCTTAGTTATCCCGTGGCGAAGGAGACCGACGTTGAGGCGTTTTACTGCGAGGTGACCGCCGTCGAGGACCCGGTCGCAACCTACTACGAGGCGTGCGGCTGGCATCGCGGGTACTTCGGCATGCAGGTGAACGGCCCCACCGAGCGGCGGATCATCTTCAGCGTGTGGGACAGCGGCAACGAGGCGGTCGATCGCGCAAAGGTGAAGACGGAAGACCTCGTGAAGCTCCTCGGGAAGGGCGAAGGCGTGGTCGCCAGCGACTTCGGCCATGAGGGCACCGGCGGGCACAGCCACCTTGTCTACCCGTGGAAGACCGGCGAGGCGCAGCGGTTCATCGTGACGGCCAAGCCGACCGACGCCACGCACACCGTCTATTCCGGCTTCTACTTCCATCCGGAAAAGAAGCAATGGATGCTCATATCGAGCTGGCTTGCGCCGCGTGACGGCGGTTGGCTCCGCGGCCTGTACAGTTTCAGCGAGAACTTCGGCGGCGCCAACGGGAACCTGCGGCGGAAGGCCCTCTACGGCAACCAATGGCTCCGCACGTCGAAGGGCGAGTGGGTGGAAGTGACGAAGGCCACCTTCAGCCACGACGGCACGGGCAAGGATGACCGCCTGGACCGGTTCATGGGCGTTGAGAACGGCCGGTTCTTCCTGTCGCAAGGCGGCTTCGTGCCGGGCTTCACGAAATACGGCGAGGCGTTCACGCGCCCGCCCACGGGCAAACCGCCGGCGGATATCCGGCTGCCGGAGGTGCAGGCGAAGTAACGGTTCCGGGACTCTCGAACCAGAAAGGGGATTACGATGCGGCATGTGGCAATGACGGTGGTGGCGGCGGTACTGGCGGCGGGGCTTCTGGGGTGCGAGCCGACCAAGACGGGCTCGACCCAGGGCACGCCGGCGATGGCGGCCAAGATGGTGATGCGCGTTAACGCGGGCGACGAAAAGCCGTACACCGATTCCAACGGCGCCGTGTGGCTGGCCGACCGGGAATACGATGCCGCGGCCAAGTACGGCGCCCTCGGCGGCAAGATCGTGACGCGCGACACCCTCCCCTCCCTCGCGGGGTCGAAGGACTCGCGGCTGTACCTGACCGAGCACTACGGCCTGTCGGGCTACCGGTTCGACCTGCCGAACGGCAAGTACACCCTGCGGCTGCACTTCTGCGAGACGTTCGACGGCGTGCAGGAAGCGGGCGGCCGCGTGTTTTGCATCATGATCCAGGGCAAGCTCGCCATCCCCAATTTCGATGTGTTCAAGGCGGCCGGCGGATTCGCCAAGCCGGTCATCAAAGAATTCAAGAACGTTGAAGTGACCGACGGCAAGCTCCTCATCGAGTTCGTGCAAAGGGTCCAGAGCCCCGAGATCAACGCCATCGAGGTGCTTGGCGAGTAGCAACGTTTCATGACGCTCCGGGGCACCCACATGGGGGTGNNCCGTGTCCGGCCATAAGCACCACCACCCGGGGGGACCAACCATGCGGCAGATCCTCATGCTGGGCCTTGCGGCAGCCGCGCTGGCGGGTTGCGCCGCAAGTCGATCGGCCGAGCCGGCCGTAGCGGTCGAGCCCGCGCCCGGCACACCCAGCGCCACGGCCGCTGCACCCGCGTCCGCAATGGAATGGATCCGTGTGGCCGACGACGGCCGCTCTTTCGTCGGCCAGGCATCGGGCAAGCCGATGGTGCCGTGGGGTTTCAACTACGACCGCGACTACAAGAGCCGCCTGCTCGAGGACTACTGGGGGGCCGAGTGGCCGGCGGTCGTCCGGCATTTCCGCGAGATGAAGGCCCTGGGCGCCAACGTCGTGCGGGTACACCTCCAGTTCGCGCGGTTCATGGACGCCCCCGCCGCGCCGAACGCGCGGGCACTTCAGCAGCTCGGCCGCCTCCTGGCGCTGGCCGAGGAAACGGGCCTGTACCTCGACCTCACGGGCCTCGGCTGCTACCACAAGAAGGACGTTCCCGCATGGTACGACGCCATGGACGAACGGGCGCGGTGGGACGCCCAGGCCGCGTTCTGGGCGGCGGTGTCGGCCCGATGCGCCGCCAGCCCGGCCGTCTTCTGCTACGACCTTATGAACGAGCCGGTGGTGCCCGGGCGCGGCAAACGCACCGACTGGCTCGGCCTGCCGCTGGGCGACGAGTACTTCGTCCAGTTCATCACCCTGGACCTGGGCGAGCGGGCGCGCCCGGACGTGGCGGCGGCGTGGGTCCGGCACCTCAAGGCCGCGATCCGGCGGCACGATCAGCGGCACCTCATCACGGTGGGCCTGGTGCCGTGGAGCCTCGACCGGCCGGGCCTCAGCTCGGGCTTCGTGCCGGAGAAGATCGCCGGCGACCTCGACTTCGTGTGCGTGCACCTCTACCCGAACGAGAAGAAGCCGGACGAGGACCTGAAGACGCTCGCCGGATTCGCCGCGGTGGGTAAGCCCGTGGTCATCGAGGAAATCTTCCCGCTGAGCTGCGGGGTGGAGCACCTCAGGAAGTTCATCGTCGCCTCGCGGCAGCAGGCCTGTGGGTGGATCGGCTTCTTCTGGGGCCAGACGCCGGAGGAACTGACTCCGCCCAAGACGATCCCCGAGGCGATGACGCTCGAGTGGCTGAAGTTCTTCAGGCAGGGCCTGCCGACGAAGTAATACTGTTGCGCCGTGAGCCAACTTGCGCGACGGGTCTCAGAGTTTGCGCGGTGGGTCTCCCGACCCACCGCGCTCTGACGAGGCATAAGGCTCCGGGCCATCGTTGCATTGCCGCACGGCCTATCTTATAATCTCTTTTATACGTTCCCGAGGGGAGGGAGGGCGAAGTTGCCGCGCGATATTCCGGTCGGAAACGGAAGCTTCCTCATCTGCTTCGATTCCGACTACCAGATCCGCGATGTGTATTACCCGTACGTGGGCCAGGAAAACCACGCCGGCTGGGGCCCGTGCCGTTTCGGCGCCTGGGCCGACGGCCGACTGGTCTGGTCGAACGATGCGTCCTGGCAGAAGGACCTGCGGTACCTGAAGGACACCCTGGCCACCGATGTCACGCTCACGAACGATTCGCTCAAGGTGCGCCTGCACTGCAGCGACTGTATCGACTTCCACCGCAACGCCTTCATCCGCAAGATCGAGGTCAAGAACCTCGGCGACCGCCGGCGCGACATCCGCCTGTTCCTCCAGCAGGACCTCTCGATGTACGGCACCAAGGTGGGCGACACCGCCTACTACGATCCGCGCCTCGCGGCCGTGGTGCATTACCGGGGCGCCCGGTACGTGCTGGCCTCGTTCAGCCGCAAGGACCCGTCGGGCGAGGACCGCCACGGTGTCGACATGTTCGCCACGGGCACCTGCGGGTTCCGCGGGGCCGAGGGCACGTGGCGCGACGCCGAGGACGGGGCACTCGGCGGCAACCCGATCAGCCAGGGCGCGGTGGACTCGACGATCGGCCTGCCGCTGACGCTCGACGCCGGCGCCTCCGAAACGGTCTTCTACTATCTCCTGGCGGCGCAGTCGTACGATGAGTTGCACAAGCTGCACGACATCGTCAAGGCCCGTACCCCCGCCAAGATGCTGACGCGCACGATCGGCTACTGGCGGGCGTGGGTCAACAGCCCGGGCTTCAACTTCGGGAACCTGCCGCCGAAGGTGCAGGAGTTGTTCAAGCGCAGCCTGCTGGTGATCCGCAGCCAGATCGACAACCACGGCGCGGTGATCGCCGCGAACGATTCCGACGTCATGCAGTTCTCGCGCGACACGTACTCCTACATGTGGCCGAGGGACGCGGCGCTCGTCTGCCACGCCCTCGACCTGGCGGGCTTCTCCGACATCACCCGCCACACCTACTCGTGGTGCCGCGACGTGCTGACCGACGAAGGGTACATGCTGCACAAGTACAACCCCGACGGCACGCCGGCGTCGTCGTGGCATCCGTGGATGGTCGACGGCAAGCAGCGGCTGCCCATCCAGGAAGACCAGACGGCCCTGGTGCTGTGGGCGCTGTGGCGGCACTTCTGGATGTTCCGCGACGTCGAGTACGTGCGGTCGCTGTATCACTCGCTCATCTGCAAGGCCGCCGATTTCATGGTCAACTTCCGCGACCCCGAGACGCACCTGCCGCTGCCCTCCTATGATGTGTGGGAGGAGCGGTTCGGCGTCCACACGTACACGACGGCCACGGTGTACGGGGGGCTGATCGCGGCCCGCAATTTCGCCCTGACGTTTGCCGATCCCGAGCGGGCCGAGCGGTACGACCGCGCCGCCACCGAGGTCCGCGACGCCCTGGCCAAGCACCTGTGGAGCGAGAGCCTGCAGCGGTTCGTCCGCCGCCTCGTCCCCACCGAGAAGGGCGGCTGGGAGGTCGATTCCACCATCGACGCCAGCCTCTTCGCCGTCTACAAGTTCCACGCCTTCGAGGCGAACGACCCGCGCGTGGTCTCGACGATGGACGCCGTGGCCAAGAACCTGTGGGTGAACACGCCCGTCGGCGGCGTCGCGCGGTACCAGAACGACACCTACCACCGCGCCGCGAGCGACAAGCGGGCCGTGCCCGGCAACCCGTGGTTCGTCTGCACGATCTGGATGGCCGACTACTACATCGCGCGCGGCTCGACGCTGGATCAGTTGCGCGAGGCCGTGCCGGTCTTCGAGTGGGCCGTCAGCCACGCCCTGCCCTCCGGCGTCCTGGCCGAGCAGGTGGACCCGTACACGAACAAGGCGCTCTCGGTAAGCCCGCTCACGTGGAGCCACGGAACGCTCGTCGCCACGATCATGAAATACCTCCAGAAACTGGAGGACCTGCATCGGTGCCCGACGTGCGGCCGGAGCGTGTTCCGGATGGACCGCGGCGGGCGGCACCAGATTCGCAGCCACTCGTGGACCGAGGCCCACGAGGTGTCCGAGGTCGACGAGCCGTCGCCCGACCTCGTGACCGTGGGCACGTTCACCGACGAGGGCCGCCGCGTGACGCTCTCGATCAATCCGCGCGAGTGCGTGGGCTGCGGCGTGTGCCTGGCCCGCTGCCAGCCGAAGATTTTTGAGATGTGCAATGATAAATCCTATATCAACCTGCGCCGGCTGGCCGCCTGCGTCATGTGCCGCGAGTGCGAGACCCATTGCCCCATTCGCGTGGTGCACCTGAGCGTCGAGCCCGCCGACAAGGCGTAAGGCGTACGGGCGCGGCCGCCCGGAAATTTTTCAATCCGTTACCGGCGCGTGCGTTTAGTACAATAGAGGTGCTGGAGACAAGGCACCCGGGGGATGGAACGTGCACCTGGACGCGCAAACACTGGGGGACCGCAACCGGTCGCTCGCCACCGAGTGGCTCTTGACCGATGGCGCCGGCGGCTACGCCTCCTCCACGCCCCTCTTCTGCGGCACGCGCCGATATCACGGCCTGTGGGTGCCGGCGCTCAGGCCACCCGTCGGACGGCAGGTCGTCTTCACGCACATCGAGGAGCGGCTCCTCTCGGACTTCGGCGAGACGTTCCTTTCCACGACCGAGTATGACGCCGGCTTCTACCCCGACGGCACGCACCACGCCGAATCGTTCGACCTCGACCCGCTGCCGCGCCTCACGTCGCGCGTCGACACGCTGACGGTCTCGCGCGAGGTCCTGCTGCTGCGCGGCGGCGCCGGCGTGTGCGTGACGTACCGCGTGGACGGCCCCGGCTTCTGGATTCTCGACCTGGCGCCGTTCCTGGCGATGCGCGCGATGCACGCCCTCGTGCATCGCCACGAGGCGTTCCGCGTCGAGCATCTGAAAAACATGTACGGATTCCGATACCTGGCCGAGGGCCAGCCGGGCGTCTTCCTGTGGACCGACGTGCCGTGGGCACCGCCGGCCGACAATCCGGCTGCGCCACCGGTGCCGGGCCAGCCGCAGGCCCGCCTGCTCGAGCACAAGCCCAGCGCCGACCCGTCGGTCCCCGTCGTCGAGGTCACGGTGAACCCCACGTGGTACTTCAACCTGCTCCGCCGCGTGGAGCGGGCCCGCGGCTTCGACTGTTTCGAGGACCTGCTGATGCCCGGCCGCTGGCGTTTCATGGGCGTCGGGCCGGCCGAGTGGCACCTGTTCTGCTCGTTCGATCCGCCGCGCCCGATCGACGTGACCGCCGAGCGCCAGGCGTACGCGGCGCGCCAGACGGACCTCGTCACGCGGGCCGGGGCAACGCAGCAACCGCGCCTGGCGCGGCTGGCCACCGCCGCCGATGCGTTCATCGTCGGCCGCCGCATGGGCGGCGAAGACCTTGCCAGCGTCATCGCGGGGTACCACTGGTTCGGCGACTGGGGCCGCGACGCGCTCATTGCGCTGCCGGGCCTTGCGATCGAGACCGGGCGGCTCGACGTGGCCGAAAAGATCCTCCGCGCCTTCGCCGCCGCCACGTGCGACGGCCTCGTGCCCAATCTCTTCGCCGAGGAGACCGGCCAGGCCCAGTTCAACACCGTGGACGCCAGCCTCTGGTTCCTCCAGGCGGTTGCCGCGTACCTGCGGGCCGGCGGCCGGGCCGAGTTCGTCCGCGAGCACCTCTGGCGGGCCGCATGCCAGATCACCGAGCGATACCGCGCGGGCACCGGCTTCGGCATCCACGCCGACGTCGACGGGCTCATCGCCGCCGGGTCGCCCGAAACGCAGCTCACCTGGATGGACGCCAAGGTCAGCGGCAAGCCCGTGACGCCGCGCCATGGCAAGCCGGTCGAGATCAACGCGCTGTGGGTGTCGGGCCTGGCCCTCGTGCGCGACGTGGCGGCCCAGTTGGGCGTGGAGGCGCCCGCGGCGGTGGCCGACCTCGACCGCGTCCGCGAATCGTTCATCAACCTCTACTGGAACGAGGGGAAGCAGTGCCTCTTCGATTGCGTGTTCCCCGACGGCTGGCGCGACCCGGCCGTGCGGCCGAACCAGATCCTCGCCGTCAGTCTGCCGCACGCCCCGCTCACCGGCGACCGCGCCAAGGCCGTCGTCCGCACCGTGCGCGAAAAGCTCCTGACGCCACGCGGCCTTCGCACCCTGGCCCCCGGCGAACCGGGCTATCGCGGCAAGTACGCCGGCAACCCCGACCAGCGCGACGCCGCGTACCACCAGGGCACGGCGTGGCCGTGGCTGCTCGGGCCATACGTCGACGCCGTGATGGCCGTCGAGGATCCGCAGTGCGCCCGCGGCGAGGCGTCGCAGATTCTCAACGGGCTGCTCGATGCGATGGAAGAACAGTGCCTGGGGCAGATCGGCGAGATCTTCGACGGCGACCCGCCGCACCGCTCGGGCGGCACCACGGCCCAGGCATGGAGCGTTGCCGCCGCCATTCACATCTGGAAACGCCTGGAGGCCAGCGGAGGCGTTCCGTAAGGCCGTGCCCAACATGATAGCGTTCCTTTCCATTTGGTGGGTGGCATGCCCAGGCCGCTGTATGCCTAGGCATGGTCTTGGCCGGCGCGAGTTCATGCCCACGCGAACGGCGGCGTGGGCATGCCACCCGGCTTGGAAATTTCAGACACCCACCATTTTCCTCGTCGCGCTAACCCTGCTCCTCGCGGCAACCGCCGCATACGCCCAGGTCGACGTTACCGCTGCGCTCGACATCACCGACGGTTACGCCCGGCCGGGGGCGTACGTGCCGGTCCATTTCCGCGCAACGAACCACACGGGCGAAACGATCGCCGGGGTTCGCCTCGACACCACAAGCCCGATCGACGTCGAGGCGCCGTGGCAGATCGCGCCGGGCGCATCGTCCGACAAGGTCATCCCCGTGTTCTACGTCGGCGGCGACCTCAGGATCGCGGTCGAGTTCACCAGCGCCCAGGGCCGCACCATCGCCCGGGCGGTCGTCACGCCGCCAACGGTCCGCACGCTCCCGGCCGGTACGGTGCTGGTGGCGGTTGAAGAGAATCTGCCGGAGCTGGATGAGGCGCTGAAGAAACAGTTCGCCGCGAAGCTTGGCGCCGAGGCGCTGCGTTTTCTGCGATTGCCGCCGGACACGCTGCGACTGGCCGAGCGGTGCTCCGTGCTCGGCGCCACCATCGGGAAGTCCCCCCTTTACACCCAGGCCGCGATGGAAGGCGCGACGGCCGTTGTCGTTCTGTCCGGAGACGGCAAGGCCGCGCTCATGGCGCCGCCGGTCCCGCCGGGCGCCACCGAACTCGTCCAGCCCGAGGCCTTCCGGCTTCTTGCGGCGCGGCCGTGGCCCGCCGAAGACCGGCAGCGACTGTGGCTGTGGCTCGGCCTGTTCGCGCTGGCCGTATTGGCGGTGGGCGTTCTCGTGCCGCGCCGCCGGGCGCTCGTGGCGGCAGGGACCATGATCGCCGTTGCAGCGGCCGCAACCGCGTTCATCTATTTTCTGGGCGACGTTCGCACGGCCCACGTCCGCCTGGGCGAAGTCCGCTACGTAAGCGTTTCCGACGGATCGGAGGCGATGGAGGAACTCGTCTTTCTGGAATCGCGCGGCGGCGCAACCGCGAAGTTCGTCCAGCACACGACCGGGCTCGACGGCGATGGCCGCGCCCCCGCGCTGCCCCTCCCTATCCTTGAGTCATCCGACGACCTCTTCCGCCGCCAGGCCACGCTCCACTATACCGGCGGCGCGGAAGACTCCATCGAGAGCCTCGCACCGCGGTTTCTCATTCACCGGGTGCAATGGATGAAGCCCCTGGCACTGCCAGGGGATAACGTCGCGATTCTTGCGCAACTCGCCAAGGAACCCGACTTCCTGGCAGCGCTGCGGGTCGATGGCGAGAAGGCCGCCGACAACGCCGGCCGCGTGCAAACGGTCGATGCGTGGTCGGTCGAGTGGAAAACCGACGTCGATCCCGAGGTCGCCTACACCGGTCGCAGCCTGGCCTGGTGGAACCGCGAGCGCCGCACGGGCGACAAGCCGGTGGTCCTCCTCTGGCGCCACGAACCGCCCCGTCAACCCGGCGAGTCCGAACTTCTCTCGCGCCTGCCGACGCTCGTCGTTTACGGCAACGAGTAGCCCTCGCCGGCACGGGCACTTCCCCGATGACATGGCCCAGCCCGTGCGCCAACCCGCCAAAGGTCTCTTGCCCTTCGAATCGCCCGCCGGTAGCATACTGGCATGACTTTTCCCCAACGAACGCTAACGGCCTTGGCGGCGATAGCCGCGCTGGCGGCGATGGCCGCGCTGGTGGCTGCGGCGGCCATGGCGGCTGCGGCGGCACGGTCGGCCCCGGCGCCCGTGACACCGGCACCGGCGGCCCCTGCGGCGGCGGACCCGTCGGTCACCACAGGCGCGCCCGATATGGAATGGGGCCCGCCCGTCGGGGGGCTTGTCGCGAACCTCCGCCTCGAAGGCGAGGCCATGGTCGGCGGCAAGATCGCCTTCACGCTCTCGCTCCGCAGCGCCGCAGGCCAGCCCGTTGCCCTGCCGCCCGTGGCCGAGGTCTACGGCTGGGCCCTTTTCGCCCAGAGCACCGGCGGCACGAAACGCGCGTTCTGGAGCCAGAAGGTGTACTTCGCCACGAACGTCAAGGACTGGCCGAAGGAAGTGGCGGGCGAGAAGCCCCTCACGGTCGCGGGCATCGACCTGGCCTCGAGCGACGCCTTCGCCTCCGAAGACGGCAAGCGGCTCCTCATGGCGTACGTCAAGGGCGAGGACGCCGGCGCGAAGCCCGTCGGCAAAATGAACAAGGTCCTCTCGACCGGCCGCTGGATGGTCAAGTTCATGGTCCGCGTGCCGGTGGCGGGTGCGGCGCCGGCGGTCGTAACGTCGAGCGCCGCCGAGGTGCTCGTCCAGCCGCCCGACCTGAAAACGCTGTCGCCCGAGGCCCGCGCGGCCTTCGAGGCCGATCTTCTGAAGCAGTACAACCGCGACGCATGGTCGGGCCAGCAGGCCCACGACACGGCCGTGCGGCTGGGCCCGGACGTGCTGCCCGAGCTGCTGAAGGCGGCTTTCGACACGAGTCGCCCGCCGCACGCGCGGCTGTGGCTCGTGACCTCGCTGGCCGACATCCACGATGAGCGGGCCGTCGACGCCCTCATCAAGCTTCTCGACGATCCGATGGACGGCGTCCGTAGCGTGGTCGCGTATCACGGCGAAAAGCAGAACAGCCCGCGGCTCGACGCGGCGATCATCGCCAAGGTCACCGCCTCGAAAGACGGCGGCCTGGCGGCGTGGGCGGCGCTGGGGTTCATGATCCACCGCGGCACCGTGCCCGAGGCGGTGCTGAAGGCCGGCCTGGAGTCGAGCGACCCGCAGGCCCGCGCCAAGGTGGCCGAGACGCTGGCGCAGCACGCGAGCGAACGCAACGTGATGCGACTGGCGGAACTGCTGGGCGACAAGGACGAGCGGGTGCGGTCGATGGCCGCCTCGCTCCTCGAAAAGTGCGATAACCGGTCGCCGGGGGTCCTGGGGGCGCTCGTCAAGGCGCTCGACCTGCCCGGTGAATCGGCGCGGAAAAAGATGTGCGAAGCCCTCTCGAAATTCAGCGGCCAGAGCCGGCCGTACGACCCTTCCGCCGACCAGGCGACGCGCGACCGCACGATCGCCGAATGGAAGGCGTGGTGGGCCAGGCAAAGCTCAAAGTGAACAAGGAGATGACAACAATGATGCGAATCGCGGTGGGGCTTGCGCTGCTCGGAATCCTGGCGGCGGGGTGTGCGGCACCGAAGGCCAAGGTAACCACGGCCGGCACGTTCGGCGACGACCTCGAGTTCCTCGATAAGCACAGCGGCGCGCTGGTGCTCTCCGACGCCCTGGGCCAGGCCCAGGTGGCCGTGAGCCCGGCGCTTCAGGGCCGCGTGCTGACGAGCACGGCCGACGGGCCGCTCGGCAAGAGCTTCGGGTGGATCAACCGCTCGCTCTTCGCCGCGCACCAGATGCAAGCGCACTTCAACCCGTTCGGCGGCGAAGACCGCTTCTGGATCGGGCCCGAGGGCGGGCAGTTCAGCCTCTACTTCGGCAAGGACCAGCCGTTCGATCTCGACCACTGGTACGTGCCGCACGCCATCGACACCGAGCTGTACGCCCTCGTCTCGAGGACCGCCGACTCGGCCGTCTTCCGCAAGAAGTTCACGGTGACCAACTATTCCGGCACCAAGTTCAACGTGGAAGTGACCCGCACGGTGCGGCTGCTGGCGCCTCTGGAGACCTGGAAGCTCCTCGACATCCGCCCCGTCCTCGGCGTGAAGATGGTGGCGTATGAATCGATCAATGAGATCACGAACGAGGGCAAGGAGCCGTGGAAGAAGGACACGGGGCTCCTCTCAATCTGGATCCTCGGCACGTTCAACCCGTCGCCGACGACCACGATCGTCATCCCATTCCGGCCGGGCGCCGAGGTCGACCTGGGCAAGCCCGTCAAGGACGACTATTTCGGCAAGGTGCCGGCCGATCGCCTCGTGGTGAAGGAGAACGTGGCCTACTTCAAGGCCGACGGCCAGTGCCGCAGCAAGATCGGCGCCGGCCCCCGGCGCGCCAAGGGCATCCTCGGCAGCTACGATGCCGCCAACCACGTGCTGACGCTCGTGCAGTACACCGCTACGAAGAGCGCCGCCGATTATGTGAACTCGGCGTGGGAGATTCAGAAGGACCCGTACACGGGCGACGTGATCAACAGTTACAACGATGGCCCGGCGTCGGCGGGCGCGAAGCCCATGGGCCCGTTCTACGAGTTGGAATCGTCGTCGCCGGCCCTGGCCCTGGAGCCAGGCAAGAGCGCGCAGCACGTGCACCGGACGATCCACCTGGTGGGCGACGAGGCGCTCCTCGATCCCATTGCGCGGGCGGCGCTCGGCGTGGGCATCAAGGACATCCTCAGCGCGCTGCCGAAGTAAGACGACAGCGCAACTTGTAACTTTGCGCGGTGGGTCTCCCGACCCACCGCGCGGAAATGCCGCACGTTCGCGAAGCTTCGCGGTACCCGGCGCGGCGGGTCGGGAGACCCGCCGCGCAAAACCTGAGAAGCTGCGCTTTCGTATTAGTCCGAGGCGCCCCGGAGGTTCATCACCATGTCCGAAAACCCGTCCGCCTGCAACTGCCCGTCGGGGTCCTGCGGCCCGAACCGCCGCGAGTTCCTGGCGCTCATGGGCGTTGGCGCCACCGCGGCCCTCGTGAGCGGAATCCCCGCCATGGCCGGCCCGTTCGAGAGGGCCGACTTCGACAAGCTCGTCCCGGCCGACAAGAAGCTTTCCGCCGAGTGGCTGAAGTCGCTGACCGACCCCGGCGCCCCCGCCGTCTATCGCGGCGCGGACCTGACGTTCATCGGCATGCCCGTGGGCGGCCTCTGCACCGGGCAGCTTTACCTCGGCGGCGACGGCAAGCTCTGGCACTGGGACATCTTCAACAAGCACATGGGCACCGGCGACGCACATTACTCCAAGCCGCCGCTGCCGGACCTGCCGCTGGACCAGGGCTTTGCCCTGCGCGTGACCGCGGGCGGGAAGTCCGTGACGCGAGCGCTCGATGCCTCGGGCTTCGCCGACATCGCTTTTCGCGGCGAGTACCCGATCGGCTACGTCGAGTACCGCGACCCGGCCGTGCCGGTCACGGTTTCGCTCGAGGCGTTCTCGCCGTTCGTGCCGCTGAACGCGAGCGACTCGGGCCTCCCCGCCACGATCTTCCAGTTCACCGTCAAGAACACCGGCGGGGCGAAGGCCGAGGTCGAGCTGGCGGGCTGGCTCGAAAATGCCGTGTGCCTGAACACCGCGCAGCCGGGCCAGGGCGTCCGCCGCAACCGCCTCTCGCCTGGCGTGGACTGGACCTATCTCGATTGCACCGCCGCTGAGGTGCCGGAAGCCCAGCGGCCCAAGAAGCGCCCCGACATCCTCTTCGACGACTTCGAGAAAGAGACCTACGAGGGCTGGACCGCCACCGGCACGGCCTTCGGCAGCGGCCCCATCGAGAAGACCAAGATTCCGGAGTACCAGGGCGATGTGGGCGGCACGGGCAAACGCGTCGTCAACTCGCACGCCTCGGCGCCGGGCAATTCCGTGGGCGAGCGCGACGGCGCCACGGGCACCCTCACGAGCAAAACGTTCACCATCGAGCGCGACTACATCAGCTTCCTCATCGGCGGCGGGGGGCACAAAGACAAGACCTGCATCAACCTGCTGGTGGATGACAAGGTCGTTCTGTCGGCAACGGGCAAGAACGACAACAAGATGCAGCCGCACAGCTTCGACGTGCGGCGCTGGGCGGGCAAGACCGCGCGGCTCCGGATCGTCGACGACGATAAAGGCGGCTGGGGCAACATCGGCATCGACGACATCGTCTTCGCCGACGTACCGGCCGGCCCGCCGATGCCGTTCAACGAGCGCGAGGACTTCGGCACGATGGCGCTGGCGGTCCTCGAGCGCGACGGCCGGGAGGGCGCCTCATCCATCCCCGACGGCAAGCGGCCCGAGGGCGTCTTCGCCGAAAAGGGCCTCGCGTCCGACGCCGCGGTCGAAAAACCGTTCGGGCAGAAGCTGTGCGGCGCCGTCGGCCGGCACTTCACGCTCGAGCCTGGCAAGGAGATGGCGACCACGTTCGTCGTGGCCTGGAGCTTCCCGAACCAGCGGCTCGGGCCGGTCCCCGGCTCCACCGGGCAGCACTACGCCACGCGGTTCAAGACGGCCGGCGACGCCGTCCTGTACGTGGCGAAAAATCTGGCGGCGCTCGCGGGCCAGACGCGGCTGTGGCACGACACGTGGTACGATTCAACGCTGCCGCGCTGGTTCCTCGATCGCACGTTCCTCAATACGTCGATTCTTGCGACCTCCACGTCGCACCGGTTCGCCGACGGCCGCTTCTACGGCTGGGAAGGCGTGGGCTGCTGCGCGGGCACCTGCACGCACGTGTGGCATTACGCGCACGCCCCGGCGCGGATCTTTCCGGAGTTGGAGCGGGACCTGCGGGAGCGCACGGACTTCGGCCTTGCGTTCAACCCCGATACGGGCGTCATCAAGTTCCGGGCCGAGGGCGCGGGCCTGGCCATAGACGGCCAGTGCGGCTGCATCCTGCGGGCGTACCGCGAGCACCAGATGTCGGCCGACGGGGCGTTCCTCGGGCGTAACTGGCCGAAGATCAGGAAGGCCCTGGAGTGCCTCATCGCGCACGACGAGAACGGCGACGGGCTTATCGAGGGCGCGCAGCACAACACGCTCGACGCCGACTGGTTCGGCCCCGTGGCGTGGCTGAGCGGCCTCTTCCTGGCGGCCCTCAGGGCGGGCGAGGAGATGGCCCGCGAGACCGGCGACGCCGCGTTCGCCGAGACGGCCCACGCCCTGTGGGAGAAAGGCCGCAAGACGATCGTCGAGCAGCTCTGGGGCGGCGAATACTTCATCAACAAGCCCGATCCGAAGCACCTCGACGCCATCAACTCCGGCACGGGCTGCGAGATCGACCAGGTCTTCGGCCAGTCGTGGGCATACCAGGTGCACCTGGGGCGGGTCCTCGACGAGGAACACACGAAGCAGGCCCTGCGAGCGCTCTGGCGCTACAACTTCACGCCCGACGTCGGCCCCTACCGCCAGGCCTACAAGCCCGGCCGCTGGTACGCCATGCCCGGCGAGGCGGGCCTCCTGATGTGCACCTTCCCGCGCCAGGACTGGGACTTCGAGAACGCCAAGGGCAACAACAAGAACGCCGGGTTCGCCGGATATTTTAATGAGTGCATGAACGGCTTCGAGTACCAGGTGGCCGGCCACATGATCTGGGAAGGCATGGTCCGGGAGGGCCTGGCCGTGACGCGGGCCGTGCACGACCGGTACCACGCCTCGCGCCGCAACCCGTGGAACGAGGTCGAGTGCGGCGACCATTACGCCCGCTCGATGGCCAGCTACGGCGT
>PMZT01000117.1 GCA_003170085.1 Planctomycetia bacterium
GCGAGACCATGCTTTCGCAACGGCGCGAAAGCATGGCACCCCGCACCCAGAAGTCCGAAAACATCTACTTCGCTGCAACCGGCGCGGGGATCGTTTTCTCGAGCAGCCACTTCCATTCCCACATGCCGCCCCACTCGCGCTTCACGGTGCCGTCGGGGTTCTTGGTCAGCTTGGAGTTGGCGCGCGTGCGGTAGGCGGCGCGCACGCGGTCGCCGGCGACCTGGATCGCGAAGAACCCGGCCGTCGTCTGGCCGTCGTTGATGCACGTCCACTTCTTCGTTTCGCCCTCGGGCGCCCACTCTCTCAGGCCCGTGCCCGAATGCCCGTAAAGGTAGAGGACGACGTTGTACGCCTTGGCGGCATCGTAACATTCCTTCCAGTCGGCGGGAACCCACCAGTCGGTGTCGAACCCGCAATGGCTCATGAGCACGACGGGCCGGCCGCTCGTCCCCACCTTCTTCGCGAGGTCCTCCTTCAGGAACGCGAGCGCGTTTTGCGGATCGTGCCACACGGGCGAGTAGTGGATGCCCTCGCGCTGCTTGTCGGCGGGGTAGATGCCGAGTTGGACGAAATGCACGTCGTCCCAGTCCCACGAGTAATGGAGGCCGTTCTCCGAAAGGTTCGAGATAAGACCCTTCTCTTTCCTGATCGCGTTGCGTTTCTTGAGCTGCGCCTGGAAACTGAACCCGAACTTCTCCTGGCCCACGGGCGGCCCGTCGTGGTTGCCCCAGCTTTCGAACACGGGGTACTTGAGGACGCCGTCGGTCCCGTCGAGGCCGAAGTCGGCCACCATGGCGCGGAACTGCTCTTCCGAAAGGTTCCTCTCGCCCAGCTTCTTGTCGCCGTCGTCGATGCAATCGCCCAGCAGCACGACGCCGCGCGGCTTCGCGATCGCCCCGCCGCCGAACTTCGCGGGCCAGGCGAGGGTCGTGACGTCGTTCATCTGGAGGATCGTCTCGTGGTCCCACTCGTTGTTCTGCTTGTTCTCGGCGGCCCGGTAATGCGAGTCGGAGGTCGAGAGGAACGTGACGTCGCGCGGGGCGGCCGCCTTCTCGGGCGCGGTGGCAAAGGCGCAGGCCGTGAGGACGCCCGCGACGAGAAGCAACGCAAGAACGGATTTACGCATGTTCTCTCCCTCTCGAGTAATACAGCGCCACTTTGCACGGCGGGTACGGAGACCCGCCGCGCAAATCGCTAAGGCTTCGAAATTCCCGACCCGCCGTACCCCTTCGCAATCTCCCACGCGATCTGCTGATAGAGCCGGGCCTGCTCGGGCGTCAACTCCGTCTTGGCGGCCGAGACCTTGCCCTCGGGGCTCTCCTTGAAGAGGCACGAGTAAAAGACGAGCGCCACGAGGTACCGCCCCTTGGGGGTCAGGTGGATGCCGTCGGCGAAAGTCTCGGCGAAGAAGTCCTTCATACCGGGCACCTTGCCCGCCTCCATGCGGGTCTTGAGCTCGGCCAGCGCCGGCCCGCCGGGGACGATAAGAATAGGCTTACCTTTCCATATCTCCATCATTTTCGCGCGGAGGGCCTCATCATACGCCACGTGGTTCGCCACGCCCTCCTGCCACGTGGCCGCCAGCTTCCGATTCAGGCCCGCCACGGCCCCCTTGCCCTGGGCCCAGGGGTCTTTCATCTCCTTGTCGGGCCACTGGATGTACAGCCACGGCTGGACGTTCGGGCTGTACTTGCGGCAGAGGTCGAAGAACCTGCCGCTGCGGTCGGCCTCGTTCTCGAGCGACCGGTTGTGCCCGGCAAACGGCTGCGTGAAGATATGGTCGATCGGCGCCAGCACGAGGAACGCCTCGGCGAAGCGGCTGTCGCCGAAGCCGGTGCCGGGATGGTCCCAGAGCCACTCGGTGGGCGCCCCGGGGATCGTGAAGCGATGGAAGCGGAGGTCGTGGCCGGCGCTCTGGGCCACGGGCTCGAGCCAGCCGTCGATCGTGTCGGTCAGGCTGTTGCCGATGTGATACGTGACCACGGTCTTACGGTCGGCCGGCGGCTGGCCGATGCGATAGGCGCCCACGGCGACGATGCTGTCGGCCAGCCCCTCCTTGAAGGCGATCGCCAGGAGCATCGCGCTCTTATCGACGGTGATCGGCCCCGCGTACACCTTGCCGCCCGTGCGGCTGGGCGTGTTGCCGGTGAGCGAGTACCGAATCGTGGCGCCGGGCGTCGCACACGCGATCGCCACTTCCTGCGACTTCTCGAATGAGCCGGAGGCGAGCGAAAGTTTCGGCTCGGCCACCTGGACCTCCGCCCCCAGGTCGAGGCCCACGTACTGGCCGTTGGGGCCGGCGCCGTCGAAGAACGTCTCGACGTTGCCGTCGAGCGCCTTCGAAAAGTCGTTGCCCTTATTGTCGCGCGAACCGATCGTGCCGAACGGCGTGCCCGTGAGCCGCCGGTCGCCGCTGTAGAACTCGACCTCGGCCACGTTGCCCCAGCCGCCGCTGGGCGACTCGTACTTGATGAAGCGGTAAACGACGGCGTTCTTGACGGCCAACTCGGTCCACTGATTCTCGGACGGAGGGTCGGCGATCTCGGCGAGGGTGTGGAAATCGTTCGTGGCGCTCGTGTTCGAGCCGGTGAACCGCCCGCCCTTCATCCGTTCGGCAAGGCCCGCCCGCGGATGGAAGCGGACGCGGGTGAGCACCGGCCCCTGCGCCGGCGGCGCAACTTGCGGCGGAGCGTCGGGCGCGGCGGCGGGCACTGCGGCGGCACGCGCGCCGGCATCGGGCCAGAGGATGAAGAGCGTAGCAAGAACCAACACGGTCATCCATCGGAGAGGCGCGGCATGGCGGGTGCGGGGCATGCTGGGGTCCTTATCACTGGCGCTCGTCACGAGCCAATTGTTCCTTGCGAAAACGAACAGCCTGTTAAACCCGGCGTCGCCGTGAAAAATATCGGTTGAACTTTTCGCCGCGATGGCGCAACCTGTGTGTTGAAGCCCGAGAGGCCCGGCATGACGGATGCGACAAGGCGAATCTACGAGCAGCTCCTCGTGACCCGGTGCCAGGCCGGCGATGCCGAGGCGTTTGAGGAACTCGTGGGCCTTTACCACGACCGGATCGCGTACTTCGTGCGGCGGCTGCTCGGTAGCGGCCGCCCGGCCGACGACGTGCTCCAGGAGGTCTGGCTGGCCGCCTTCCGGGGACTGCCGCGTCTGAGAAGCCCGGCCGCCCTGACGACGTGGCTGTACCGCCTCGCCCGCAACAAGGCCTGCCAGGACCTTCGCCGGCGCCGCGTGTGGACGGAACTGGATGACGCGGCCCTGCCCGCCGAGGCGCCCGACACCGAGCCGGAGTTCAGCCCGGAGCAGGCGGCCGAGATCCACCGGGCGCTGGATCGCCTCGCCCCGCCGCACCGGGAAGTGCTGGTCCTCCGGTTTCTCGAGGACCTGTCGTACGATGAGATTGCGGAGATCGTGGGCTGCCCCGTGGGCACGGTGCGCAGCCGCATTCATTACGCCAAGTGGGCACTTCGGCACGAAATGGAAGGATCGTCATGAGCCGCGAGAACGAAATGCAGAAGGAACTCCTGAAGACGGGCGGCGGGCCGGCCGGCGCGCCGCGCAAGACCGTGGACGAGGTCATGCGCGTCGAACAGCGCCGCCTGCGCCTCTGGGGCGCCGCCACGGTGGCGCTGTGGGTCCTCGGCGCGGCCTCCGTGTTCGTCAGCGTCCTGTTCTACCTGACGTATCTGCACCCGAAGCTGAGAGTACTGCTCTCGCATCCGGCGGAGCCTTCCCTGCCCGACCACTATGCCATTCTCATGCCGTTCATCTCCGACTGGATGCTCATCACGAGCGTGGTGGCGCTGGCGCTCATGGTCCTGGCGGCGGTCTGCACGGTCTTGTTCGTCGTGAAGTCGCGCCATGCCACGCTGCGGCAGATCCGGGTCAGCCTGGCCGAGATCAGCGAGCAGATCAAGACGCTGCCGCGGTAGGCGCCGGGCGGGCGAGGCGCCGCGGCGCTGGAACCTCGAACCGAGCACGGAACTTCCGCACGCGCGGTGCGTCTAATACGGCAGCGCAGCCGTCAAAGTTTAGCGCGGAGGGTCTCAAGGTTTAGCGCGGCGGGTCTCCGCTTAGCGCGGCGGGTCTCCGTTTAGCGCGGCGGGTCTCTCGGTTTAGCGCGGCGGGTCTCCGCACCCGCCGCGCACTTGGTAAAGTTGCGCTGTCGTACCAAGAGGAAGTGCGGCCCATCGAACTCGGCAAAAGGGGGCGGTCCCATGAGAAAAGCGTTCCTGGCGTCTTCGGCGGCAATCCTTGTCCTGGCGTGCGCGTCGGTGGTCTACACCGCTCCGGACAATACCCCACGCGACCACCCCGACCTGGCGAATCTCAAGGGCCAATGGATGATCACCTCCGTCGAGGGCGACGGCCTTTTCCGGTGGCAACAGATCGGCGCCGGCGTCGCTATTCGCATCGACAACGTGAGCCTGCAGCCTGGGAGTTCGCTCGAAGCGATTCGCGATTATTATGTGGTATCTCCACTGAAGACCCCGAAAGAAGTGGACGTGACGTACTGGGGCGACAAACAGTTCGCAACCCAGCACGGCATCTACCAATTGAGCGGATATACGCTGACGCTATGTATGGCTTCCTCCCCCGCGGCGCGCCCGACAAAGTTCGCCGCCGAGCCGGGGAAGAGCACGCTCATCGTGCTCGAGCGCGTGGTCGAGTCGCTCGCCATAAGCGGCCGCGTCGTCGATGACGCCACCGGAAAGCCGGTCACTAATTTCAGCGTCCAAGGCGGGTTCGTGAACAAAGAAGACCCCACGAAAATAACCTGGGGCTACTGGATGATGACGGGCGGGTCGCAACCCAACGGTGACTTCTCGACCAACCTCGGTTGGTCCGGGGGCGAGCGGTCACGGATCCTCGCCAGCGGCTACGTCTCCCAGCCCATCCTCCTGGAGTTGCCCAAAGACGGCGGAACCAACATCACGGGGCTGGTCGTCCGGCTGAAGCGCGGCCGCCAGGTCTCCGGGCACGTGCTCGACCACACAGGCAAACCCGTGAAGGATGCCGGCGTCTACGTCGTCGGAAACCCCGGCATCACTCTCACCGGCGGCAAGGCGGTGGAACACGATGGTGAGGAAGACAAGAAGGCCATCCGGGTCGCGACCGATGCCGACGGCGCCTTCACCGTCACGGGCATCGGCGAGGATGCCCAGCGCATCGCGGTTTCCTGTGCGGCGCTCGACCTGTGGGTGGTCGCCGTTCCCAAGGGAGACGCCGCCACCGATAACATGGAGATACGTCTTCCCCAGCCCGGCAAGCTGATCGTTCACTACGATATCGCCGGCGCCTCCGACAAGGCCAAGCTCTTCATGCAACTTCACACGTGGGACATGCCCGGCTGGTCCGGCGTATCGAATAACCGCCACGATCCCATCCAGCAGCACGTCGAGACCGTGCTCGACAACCTCCCGCCGGGCGATTACACGATCGACCGATGCAAGAATCTCGGGCTGAAATACAATAATGAGGCATGGCTCGATCGCCGCACCGTCAAGGTCGAATCCGGAAAGGCCACCGTCCTCGATTTCGTGCGGCCCAAGGGCGCGCCGATCACGGGCCAGGTCCTCGGCCTGGACCAGGGAGAGGTCGCCAAGGCCAAACCGACCCGCGTGGACGTTCGCGTTGTCCCGCCTAAGGGAGAGGGAGGTTGGTTGGGGGATTCGCCCCGTTTCGACTCGATCGGCATGGAGCCCGGCGACAAACCGATGGACGGCAAGTTCACCACCGAGCGAATTCCGCCGGGCCAATACAAAGTTCGGGTAGAGGTGTACATACCGGAGACCGAAGAGCAAAGGCACTCCACCGGCATCGTGCCGCCGGGATTTGAAGGCGAAGTCCTGGTCACCGTGCCGGAGGAAGGCCTGCCCGAGCCGGTCAAGATCCCGTTGGCGCCGTTCAAATTCCCGGCGCGGTAGAAGCCCCTCGATACTATACTCTGGGCGGCGGGCAGCATGTGCATGACCCAATGGGGAAACGACGACAATCATGGCCGGCGGCGGCAATCGGACATCTTCGTGGGGCGAGCGGGCGGGGTTTGCCGCGACGCGGTGGACCGTGGTGCTAGCGGCCGCCGATGAGCGGTCCGGCACGAAGCGGCGGCGCGCCCTGGAGGAACTGGCCCAGATCTACTGGTTCCCTCTCTACTCCTACATCCGCCGCCGGGGGCACGACGCCCCCGAGGCCGAGGACCTGACGCAGGAGTTCTTCGCGCGGCTGCTGGAAAAGAAGGTCTTGGCCGCCGTGGACCGCGACAAGGGCAAGTTTCGTTCGTTCCTGCTGGCGTCGGTCAAGAATTTCCTGGCCAATGAATGGGACAAGTCGCAATCCCAGAAGCGCGGCGGAGGCCAACCGCTCGTGGCCCTGGATGCCCTGGACGCCGAGACGCGCTATCGCCTGGAGCCGGCCGACGAACTGACCCCCGAGCGACTGTTCGAGCGGCGCTGGGCCGTGGCGGTGCTCGACCAGGTGCTGGCCCGTTTGAAGCAGGAATACGAGGCTCGCGACGCCGGCCGAATCTTCGAGGCCCTCGAGGATGGCCTGGCGGGAAAAGCTGAGACGCCGGGCTATGCCGAACTGGCCGGGCGACTGGGCATGACCGAGGGGGCGGTCAAGGTGGCCTCGCACCGGCTGCGGAAACGATACCGGGAACTCCTGCGCGGCGAAATCGCCCAAACCGTTGCCTCGCCGGAACTGATCGATGAGGAAATCCGTTACCTGCTGGACTGTCTGTGATCTTTTCGCCGCAGCGCCTGTAACCTTTCGCTCCGTTTGCTTTTGTAAGGAGTGTGCGGCGGAAAGTCACTGACCAGGCAAACGGAGGATCGCCATGACTGAAGAGTCGAGATGTGCACACTGTGGCACGCTCCTGTCCGCCGGCAGCCGCGGCAACCTCTGCCCGAAGTGCCTGCTGAAGCAAGGTCTGGAGCCGAACACCGCCGGCTTCACCGCTGACGGGCCGGGGGCGTCGGCCCGCTGGACTCCGCCCAAGCCGGAGGAACTGGCTGCGCGGTTCCCGGAACTGGAAATCCTGGAACTCATCGGCCGCGGCGGCATGGGGGCGGTGTATCAGGCCCGGCAAATGAGCCTGGACCGGCTGGTGGCGCTGAAGATCCTGCCGCCGGATCTGGGTCAGGGGG
>PMZT01000224.1 GCA_003170085.1 Planctomycetia bacterium
GTGGCCGCCCGCCGTGTCCGGCCGCGCGATGCGTGGCGCCGAGTGCTACTTATCTTCGAGCGTTCTGATCTTCGTGACCTGGCGCACGAGCACGCGGTGCGGCACCTGGACGTTCAGCCGGAGCATCAGAAACCGTCCGAGCGCGCCATCGCTCGTCAGGATGATGTGCCGCGTGGTGGGCGTCTTGATGCCCGGCATCGACGGCTGGTGGCCGGTCACCAGGATTTCGGCGGCAATCGCCTTGGCGAACTGGTCGGCCGCCTGTTGGCTCTGGTTGCGGTCCCAGACGAGCGAGTAGAGGCTGCCGTCCTGCAAGTAGTCCTCGAGGCTCAGCGGCCGGTCGAAGATCGAGAAGTCGAAGTTCGGCAGGTGCTCCTGGTCGGGCGTCGAGTGGCTGATGAAGATGCCGGTCGTCGTCCGGACCGCCAGCGGCAGCGCCGCCAGGAACCGCCGGTAGGCGCCGTGCACCTCGGGCCATGCCTCGTGGTAGACGTTCTCGATCCCGCGCCAGAACGGGGCGCTGACGTTCTGGCCGGACTTGGAGACGTTCGACCCCAGGATCTCGCAGAGGTCGTGGTTCGACAGCACCATCTGGAACTGCGACTTGAACCGGCACTTCAACTCAGCGGCCTCTTCGAGCAGCCGGCAACTGGTGTCCGCGCCCTGGTCGTCGAGCGGACCGCCGTGGATGAGTTCCTGGAGGATGAGGTAGCGGTCGCGGTTGCGGTGCAGGGCGGCCCAGTTGACGATGCGGCGGAAGTTCTCGACGTCGCCGTGAAGATCGCCGACGACCACGGCGTCGCCGGCGGTGGGCAGGTAAAGAACGTTGCCGCGGCGGAGGGGGTCGCGGCGCATGAGGATGGCGGCTCGGTCCAGGCGGTCGGTGATCTCGCCCACGCCCAGGTGGCTCTGCTCGGGATCGATGTCCCAGTCGTTCTGCGCTTCCGTCACGCCCCCTCCTTGGTGCCCCGAAGCCGCGGACACCGGCGCCTCCTTGCCGGAGGCCGCGCGCCGGCGGCCGTTACTCGGCCGTGCTTGGCGAGGTTGCCAGGTGACTCTTCAGGTACGCCTGCCTCAGGTCCATCAGGAACGCTTCCATCGGGAACAGCCGGCCCGGGCACTGGGTGTTCTTCAGCTCGCCGTGGGCGATGATGCGCTCCAGGGGAATGTTATATCGGTCGCGGAGGGTCAGGACAAGGACCTCGAGGCTCGCCATCTGGGCGGGCGTGGGCGGAGACTGTTCGAAATTGCCGACCAGGCAGATGCCGATGCCCTCGGCGTTCAACTCCGGGTGCTCGCGGACCTTCGTGTGGGCGCCGTCGATCTGCTCCAACCAGCGCCCGGTGGGCGTGATCTGGCCGTCGATGGTCCCGGGAGACCGGCCGTTGTTGATCAGGAAGTGGTAGCCGGCGCCGTTGACGAATCCGCGATCGCGATGGTTCTGGTCAATGGCCTCGAGCGTGCCGGAGGGCGTGGCGGAGTGATGCACGACGATGTACCGCCATGTGTGCCCGGGCGGGGCGTGCTCGGGCCAGATCATGGCGCCGAGGGCCGCCGTATCCCTGGGCACGGCCCCTTGGGGGTCGGAGGGCGGCGGCGACTTGGGCAGGGCGGCCAGGCAGGCCAGCGAGACCGCCGTCATGGCCAGCGCCAGGAGCAGCCACACCGTGAACATCCGTTTCAGGTTGATCGGTTTCGACTTGGACTCGGCGCGCGAAGCTGAAGCCATTTCTGTCATGACACACCCGTTCTGGTCCGCGGGGCTCTCGTCTGTCGGGCAGATCGGACGGCAGTATAACCGCGCGCGGGGGGCGCGTCCATATTTGTTAGCGTATCCATCGGCAAAGGGGGGCTTCGGGCATCAGTTTGACTCTAGACGCCGAGCGGATTTCCGTGGATAATGAAGCGCCGATTGGGACCGTAGTAAGTCTGCGCGCTTGGCGCGGGCGAGGCCGGTCACGGCGCCTGAAGGTAAGGCCCAGTCAATGGTGCTTGGAGGGTGGCATGCCCACGCCGCCGTTCGCGTGGGCATGCGAACGGGCATCGGGCACCACATGCCCAGGCAACAGACGGCCTGGGCATGCCACCCGGCGCCAGGTCTGGTTACGCCGGGTGGGCGATTTACGCTCCCCGGGCGAGGCCGTGAGCCCGTATAAGCAGGCGAGAAATGTGCGCTGGCCAAGGGCACGGATGTTGGGCGGCCGGCGGCCTTGTTTCGGCGGTGTGGAGGTCGGGGGCGAGTATGCATAGCGGACGCGGTTTAGTGCTCATCGTGGTGTGGTTCGTCGCCGCAATGGGCCTGTCTGCGAACGCCTGGGGCGCCACGGCTATGGCGGCCGAACTGAGCGCGGCCCGCGATGCCGCGGCGGGTCGCGTTTGCCTCGTTGTCGCCGAAGACGCCGCGGGCGTTCCCCTGGCGTACGCCACCGGTTTTCTGATGGGCGAGGGGAAGTTCGCCATCACCGACCTCGCGACCCTGACCCAGCCGGGCGTCAAGCAGGCCACCTTGCGCTTCAAGGACGGCAAGACGGCCGTGGCGAAGCAGTTTGCGATGGCCGACCCTGTCTCCGGGGTGGTCGCCGTTCAAATCGAGAAGCCTGTCGAAGGCGCCTCGGGCCTCGGCCTGGCGGCCGGAGCGGTGACGGAGGCGATTCCGGGGATCATGGTCGGCTGGAAATGGGGCCAGGACCTCGACCTGGCGCCGGGACAGGTCGCCGGCGGCGTCTCGGTGCCCGAAGTGGCCAGGGCCATCAAGGCGCCGGAAGTCCCCAAGAGTGAGATGACGTTCCTGAGCTTCGAGGGCGCACGTCCCGAGGTGTCCAGCGGCTCTCCTTTTCTCGACAAGGACGGGCAAGTCGTCGGTGTCTACGTGCAACTCGTCAACCAGACTCCGGTCGCAGCGCGGCCGGTCATGGCGCTGGTCGTGCCTGCCGCCGCTATCCGCAGCGCGCTGCTGGCCTCGGATCGGCAAATGAGGCCGCTGGCGGACCTGCCGAAGCCTGCCTGGCCGATGGATATTGACCCGCTACCGATCGCGCCGGTCACGGCGCCGGACCTGGCCGTTACGGTTCGGACCCTTAAAGCGAGGAGCCGCTGCTCCAAGTGCATGGGCAAGGGAACCCTCACGGTTCGTAAGCCCACGGGTACCATTAGTCAGGGCGGTGTCACGCGGACCACTTTCCGCGATGAGACCGAGCAGTGCCCCACCTGCAAGGGCGAAGGCGTCATTCCGAATGAGGCCTTGTATCCGCTGTACTCGAAGATGGCCGAGCAGGCCGGCTGGCTGGCGTGGACCCCCGACGTGCCCGTCAGGGCGAAAGAGGCCGCCCAAAAGAATCTCCTGGATGTTATCCTCGCGATCGGCAAGGTGGGGCCGACGTACCGGTCTGATCTGGTCCGCCAGGCGAGGGCCGATCTTGCGAAACCGATGGCCGGGGTGCCCCGCGGCCTCGTGGTTTTTGCGCAGGTCCGCGAGACCCTCGATGGCCCTGATGGGGCTTATGTGCTGCTGGCGCCGCACCAGGCGAAGGAGGTGCTGGCGGTCAGGAAGGACAGGTTGGCTGCTGCCGCTCCGATCGAGATTCAGGGCAAAGTCCCGAGCCAGGATCATTGGGTGACCCTTGCCGGCGTCGGGTATGGCCCGGCGGCGATCGGCGACTCTAGGCCCATCGTCGTGCTGCCGCTGGCGTGGGTCCGCGGGCCGAACTTGGGCGATACGCCAGGCAAGACCCCGGGCGCGGGCAGGACGCCGGGCACCGACAATCCGCCCACGACACCGAAGAAGGGAGAGCCGGGGTTCTTCGGACTCTGATGGGAACCGATAAGATCGCAGACGCCAAGTCGCGGGTCCGCCGGCACGTGGCCGAGACCTTGGTCCGTCTGACGCCCAGCCGTCGCCGCGCCGCAGGCATCGCGGTGGCCCAGCGCGTCACGAACCTGCCGGCCGTCCGCGACGCGCGGACGATCATGGTCTTCCTCTCGCTTCCCACCGAAATCGATACGTGGCCGATCATCCAATGGGCGTGGGCCGAGGGCAAACGCGTGGGCGTTCCGCGGATCGAGCCGGCCGATGGCGGCGTGCCGATCACCGAGTGGCGGATGGCCGTGGTTGAGCTCCCGCCGGCCGATGTCGGGGCCGTGGCGGCGCACCCGCGGGTGCGGCCGGGGCCGCTCGGGATTCTCGATGTGCCCGACGGGCTGCTGATCGACGTGGCGGCGATTGACGTCGTCCTGGCGCCTTGCCTGGCCGTTGACCGCAGGGGAAACCGCCTGGGCAAGGGCGGCGGATTCTTCGACCGTTTCCTGGCCCAGCCCGGCCTGCGGGCGCCGTGTGTTGTGTTGGCGTTTTACGAGCAGGTGCTCGACGAGGTGCCCGTGACGGCGAACGATCATCCGGTGGATTTCATTGTCACCGATGCCGAGGTTATGGCGTCAAGGGGTACGGCCGGCGACAAGTGAGCAACTATCCCGCCTGCGGCGGGTTCAATCAGGAGAACCCTTCGGCCGTAGCGCCCAGGCCGGAGCTTCGACTCAGAAAGGACATAGGCTGATATGAGTACGATGGGCAGAGTGCTGGTGACGGTCGTGGCGGCGGCAGTGCTGGTGGCGGGTACGGCTATCGTCGTGCGGTACATGTATCCGGGCGATGGTGCGCTCGCAGGCAAGGCGCCGGCAGGCGCCCCGACGGCTACCCCGGCGGGGCAGGCTCAGACCGGTGCGGTCGCAGTGGCGTCGGCGACGAATCCCAAGGCGGCCGGTGTGGGCGCAGGGGCTGCCGGGGCTCCAGTGGCTCCTCCGGCTCCGGCGGGGCCGGGCGAAGCGGCGGCCGATGACGGCATGGCGCTCGTGAACAGCGGCCGGCTCTTCCAGGCCGAGGTGCGGCTGAGCGAGGCCCTCCGCGCGGGCGTCGATGGTGCGAAAGGCAAGGCCGTGCGCGAGGCCCTCAACCTGCTGGCCGATCGCACGCAGCTCTCGGGCCAGCGCCTGCCGGACGATCCGTATTCGAAGACCTATCAGGTGGCCAGGGGCGACTCGGTCACCACGATCGGCGGCCGGTTCCTCATTCCGCTGGAACTTGTCATGAAGCTGAACCGCATGGGCTCGCCCGACATCGCCGCGGGCCAGTCGCTCAAGGTCATTCAGGGGCCGGTCACCGTGGAGGTCTTCAAGAAACGGTTCGAGATCCAGGCGTGGCTGGGCGACGTCTGCCTCCGTGTCTACCCGGTGGCCATCGGCAAAAACGACGCGACGCCCGAGGGCACGTTCACCGTCAAGATCAAGCTGCGCAACCCCCCGTATCAGCCGCAGCACAAGGCGAAGTCCGAGTTCCGCGACGGCGGGGCGCCCGACAATCCGCTGGGCGCGCGCTGGATCGATATCGGTAATCATTACGGCATCCATGGGACGATAGACCCAACGAGCATCGGCAAGGAGGCGTCCGAGGGCTGCATCCGCATGAACAACAAGGACGTCGAGGAACTGTTCGACATGGTCGTTCCTGGGGCGACGAAGGTAATGATTCGCCCGTAGAGCTACAATGCTATTTGGTAAATTGGCGGTCAGCCCCGTAGGGGCGCCTTTTTTAGCCCAGGGTGAAGGGCGAAGCCCGAACCCTGGGTACGCATACGAAAGACGGCTATCAAGCCCCATCGGGGCGCCTTGGGCAGATGCGCCCGTATGCCAATCGTTTGGCAAGACGCCCCTACGGGGCTTGTCGGTTGGAATTCATGGCGTTGTAGTACTATGGGCCTTTAAGGACAGGCTCTTAGGCCGGCGGTTTGGCCGGGGTGGGTCGTACAATCTATTGGTATACGGGCTTTAACGGACTTATCATGGCGGGTGCTCACCGATCTTCACACGGATCGGGGGAGTGCGCCGTCTGTCTATAGGCACGGAAATGCAGGGCGCGCAGCCGTTTGAACGCAAGGGACAAGAGCCATGACTACCCTGACCGACCTTCGACCGTACTACGAAGTGCTGAACCGCGTCGAGGAAGTTCGCGCCCGCATCCGGTCGCTCCGGCTGGCCGAAGGCTTCTGCACCCTCGTGGCGGCCCTGTGCGGCGTGATGCTCGTGTCGACGTTGGCGCAAGGCTACCTCCGCTTCAACTCGACGGGCCGGATGGCGCTCATGGCGTTCATCATTGTGGCCACGATCGGCGCGTTCTACCGTTGGGTGGTTGTGCCGCTGCGCTATGATCCGAATGACAAGGAAGTCGCGCGGTTCCTCGAGTTGCGTCTGCCGGAGCTGGGCAACAACCTGATTAACACGATCCTGCTGGCCGAAGAGGCCGAAACGTGGTCGCCGGTCCTGGTGGAACGCGCCATTGACGAGGCCGCGGCCGGGGCGCGCGGCGTGGACCTGGCCCGCGCGATCAGCAGCCGCACGATGAGGAACCGGGCCGTCCTGGCGGTGCTGGCGGTCGCGCTGCTGGGGGCGTTCGCCGTCTTCGGCTTCGGACGCTTCTCATCGGCATTTCTCCAGATATTCATGCCGTTCCAGAAGATCGCCTCGGTCGGCGACGTCCGCTTCGTGGCCGTCAAGCCGGGCAACGCCGCGTGGCTCAAGAATGAGCCGCTCGACATCGAGGCCCTGATCTCCGACCCCAACGGTCACGCGTACGACGGCTTCGTCGAGGTCACGGATGCCACCACCGGCCAGCCGGTCCGCAAGGCCCTCCTGCGCGACGAGGCGCGGATGGACCGCTTCACGTTCCGCGTGTCGCAGGTCCTTCAGCCGTTCTCGTACATGCTGAACGTGGGCGGGACGGAGAGCGAGACCTTCAAGGTCGCGCTGAACGAGCCGCCCCTCATCGAGAAGATCGACCTCGTCTACAAGTACCCCGATTACACGGGCCTCGCGCCGCAGAAGGTGGAGAACAGCGGCGGCGAGATCCGTTGCCTCGCCGGCACGATGGTTCAGATGAGCGTGCGCGTCTCGGCGCCGGTGGAGGGCGGCACGATCACGTTCGGCGGCGGCCAGACGCTCAAGTGCATGGCCGCCGAGAGCGGCCGCACGATCGTCGGCCAGTTTTGCGTTCTTCAGAACGACACGTACCAGATTCACATGGCCGGGCAGGGGCCGGACGGCGCCGCGATTTCGTACCGTATCCTGGTCGTCGACGACAAGGCCCCGACGATCCAGTTCACGGTGCCCGGTCGCGACTCGGCGGGGGCGCCCGGCGAGTCGGTCAAGATGAGCCTCAAGGCCGGCGACGATTACGGTCTGGCCGAGGTCCGGCTCTTGGCGCAGGCCGACTCCGAGACCGAGCCGCGACTGGTCACCACGTGGAAGAAGTTCACGGACCCGAAAGACACGGCCCTTGATTACGCGTTCGTGGTCGACGCCGCCCGCTACAAGCTGGGCCAGACCGTGACGTATTGGGCCGAGGCCCAGGACCGCCGCACGTACCAGGGCGGCAATACGCCCAAGGGTCCGAACGTGTCGCCGACGGCCAAGTACAAGCTCATCGTCGAGGACAAGAAGGCCGCCGCCGATCAGAAGCTCCAGCAGCTTGCCCGCCTCTTCGACCGCCTGCGAGAAATCCTGAAGGCCCAGGAACAGGCCCGGGCGTCGACCAGCCTCGTGGCCACCCTGAAGAAGCTGGACGAGGTCAAGACCAGCGGCGCGGGCCTCGGGCAGGCCCAGAAGAACATCCGCGACGCCACGCTTGCCGTTATCAAGGAAGTGACGTTTGACACCGAGACGATGCCGCTGAAGGAGACGCTCGAGGTCCTGACGTCCAACGAGATGGCCGCGGCCATCACCAAGTCGCTGGCGATGAGCGACCTGGCCGACCCCACGAAGCTGGCGAAAGCGGCCGAGCTGGCCGGCGCCCTCGCGACTGACCAGGACACGATCATCAACACGCTGCGCCGCATCCTCGACATCGCGAACAAGCTGGCCGACGCGGTCAAGGAAGAGCAGAAGAAGCTGGATGCCTCGGACCTGCCGGCCGACGTGCTCAACAAGCTCAAGAACCTCCGCGACAAGCTCAAGGAGTTCGTCAACGAGCAGAAGAAGGTGATCGAGGCCACGAAGGAACTGGCGAAGAAGCCGGTCGACGATTACCAGGAAACCGATCAGAAGGACCTCGAGAAGCTCAAGGCCATCGAGGACCAGTGGGACAAGTTCATGAACGAGGCCATCGCCGACTTCTCGAAGATCCCCGAGGTCGATGCGTCGAACCCCAGCCTCGTCAAGGAACTCATCGAGGTCAAGACCGACGTCGAGATGGCCGCCGACGCCCTCTCGAAGAAGGCGACCGATATCACGGTGCCCCTCGAGGAACTCGGCATGGAAGCCGCCAAGGAGATCGCCGAGAACCTCGAGAAGTGGCTTCCCGACACGCCCGACCGCGAGAAGTGGAAGCAGGAGGAGTTCACGAAGGACGTCGAGATTCCGCACGCCGAGCTCCCGCAGCAGATGGAGGACCTCGTGGGCGACCTCCTCGAACAGGAAGAGGATCTCTTCGAGGAGATGGAAGACGTGACGGCCAACGCCGCCGATTCCGCCGACAAGGGCGCCGGCTGGGACGCCGCGGACGGCCCGATCTCCAACTTCAGCGCCAAGGGCGTGACGGGCAACCGCCTGCCCAACTCGAGCGAGATCAGCGGCCGCAGCGGCGAGGGGCGACAAGGCAAGGCCTCGGGCGAGTTTGTCGAGGACGAGGCCACCGGCAAGGGCGGCCGGCGGACGCCCACGCGGCTGTCGCCCGATGCCTTCGCGAAGGGCGAGGTCAAGGACTCGAGTCCCGAGGCGCCCGGCGGCGCCACCGGCGGCGGCAAAATCTCCGGCGCGGGCAACGAAGGTCTCGAAGGCCCCGTGCCGCCGGAGGTCCAGCGGCGCATGGGCAGCCTCTCGGGCAAGCAGGCCCAGCTCCGGAACAAGGCCGAAGGCGTGAAGGCGGCCCTGCAGGTCAAGAATTACGATTCCTTCGTCCTCGACGACGCAATCGAGGGCATGCGCAGGGTCCAGCGCGACCTCCTGGCGGGGCGCTACCAGAACGCCCTGCGCCAGAAGAGCATGGTCCTTGATAATCTTAAAGATACCAAGATGCTTTTGACGGGCGAGGTCCGCGTGCGTAAGGATACCAGCGCCGCGCTGCCCAGTGAGGTCCAGAAAGACGTGTTCGATGCGCTCGAGAAGCCCATGCCGCGCGGGTACGAGGAATACCTCAAGCAGTACTACCAGCGGCTGAGCGAGAACAAGTAGAGCCATGTCGCAACATTAGGTTGTCATGAATCGGGTCGCCAACGCGAGCGGCGCCATCGCCGACCCCGCCGAATCTGGAATCTGAGATCTCAAATCTGAAATCTGAAATCTCAAATCCGAGCTCTCGAATCTGAAATCTCAAATCTGAGTTCTCGAATCTGAGATCTCAAATCCGAGCTCTCAAATCTGAAATCTCAAATCTGAGATCGTCTATATTAGTCCAGCGGCACGGTATCCGTCCCCTCGGACTTCACGTCTACGATGCGCTTGCCATCGATGACCACCTGGTACGCCACGCCCTTTCGGGCCTGGATGATCGCCTTCGCGCCTTGAATCGTCACGGGGAAGGGGGCCACCACCCGCCGGTTGCCGCTCACGGCCACCGCCAGCGCGTCGAGCTTGCCATCGAGGACCGCGCGCAGGCTCTCGATGGCGCACGGGTTGATGAACGGTCCGTTGCGCCGCTGCTCGTCCAGACTGAATGAATCCGGCAGGCATCCGATCATCGGCCCGTCGGGCGCCTGCTGCATCTCGGCCGAGACGAGGATGCCGCGGGCCAGTTGCTGCCAATCGAGCGTCTTATCGTGCGGGGCCAGCCGCGCCACGGCGTAGGCGTAGTCTAGGCCGCACCACTGAACGGGCAGGCCGATCCAGTTAGGCGCCTGCCAGCCGGTGGCCCCGAGTACGGGCGTCGTGGCGTAAAGCATCGTCGGCCGGCAGGTCCACTGGTAGACGAACGGCACGCCCGTGATCGCCCACTTGCGGGCCTGCACCAAGTGCTCAGGTTTGCCCGTCAACTGGTACCCGCGCACGTAGGCGCTCACGAGGTGGGCCGAGGCCAGGATGTCGGGCGTGTGGAGCGAGAGTTCCCAGGTTTGCGCCCCGCGCGGCACGTCGAAACGCTTCATGTACTCAAGCGCCTTCAGGCCGCCCTCGAGCGCCGCGGCGTCACCGGTGGCGTACGCGTGGTCCAGCAACGTGACGGCCTGCATGCCGCAGTGTCCGCTGGCCGTGTCCTCGTAGTGGCCGCGCAGGAACTTGCCCGCATAACGCCACGAGCCGTCGGGCTTCTGTGCCGCAAGGACACCCTTGGCCTGCCCCGCCCGCATGCGCAGCCACTCCGCGGCGCGCCCGGTGACGAAGTATGCAGCATCGTTGCGGATGTGCGCGCCGCCGGGGACGAGGTTCGGCACGCTCGGCGCCTCGCCCGTCAGCCGCCACAAGGTCGAGACCATGTCGGCGAACGGATGGCGCTGCCATTTCGCCTCGGCGCAGTGGCCCCATCCGCCCTCGCCCTTGATCGGGCCGTTGAGCGCCGCCAGGCTGAGCCGCGTCTGGGCCTCGGCGTCGCGCGGCGGCGCGGGCAGCGGCGGCAGGCCGTGCTGACGGACGGCCCAGAGAATCGCGTCCTCGATCGTCGCGTCGCGCTGCACCAGGATCGTCGCTTCGATATTCGTGCCGCAGAGCGTCATGCGGTGATCGGCCGCGCCGTCAAAGAAGTTCGGGCTCGCATAGACCGGTTGCAGGCCCATGTCCTGCCACGTCACGGCCACCGCGCCGCGGTCGGTCACGCACGCCATCAGCGGCATCGTGAGCTTGAGCGGGTCGGGGGCGAAACGGATGTGGTCGGGCGTCTCGAGGTCGAGGTCCGACGACGACTGCTCGCCCTTGCCGAGGTACTCGACGCCGGCCAGGACGCCGGCCTGCAGCCCGCCGATCGCCCGGACGACGGGGCCTTCGACGGGCTTGTCGCTCTCGACGCGCACGGCGACTTCGTGGTTCGGTCGCACGCCGATTATGACCGCCACGCCGTCGCCCGCCATCGTCAGATCGCCGGCCGACGCCGCCCCGGCCTTGAGTTGCGGCACGACGCCGTCACGATGAACAAGCGGGGCGAGAACCGCGACGAGCGTGCCGCCCGATTCGATGCGTGCGCCGCTGCCGTCGGGCGCGATGCGCAGCGTGAGGTCGCCGGACGTGCGGGTCAGCCACTCGCACTTCGCCTCGGGGTTGAAGACGAAGGCCGTGCGGCGGACGGGCGGGAGGCCCTTCGATTCGACCGCCAGCGTGATCGCCTCAAACGGCTTCGCCGCGTTTGTGGGGAGGGTCACGCGCACGGTCTTGCCGCCCTCGACCGTGTACGCCCGGCCGGAGACGGTGAACGCGGTCGGGTCGGCGGCGTGGTTGCGCACGTCGGCCCGCACTTCGCCGGGGGCCTGCTCGACGCGCTCGATCTCCAGCGGATGCAGCCGCGTCTGCACGAGGCCGATGGAGGCGACCTCGATCTGCCCCGGCGCGGACCCCGGGTCCAGCCGCAGCCGCGTGAACGTTCCGCTCGCCGACAGCGGCACGGTGTACTCGTGCCACTGGTTATCGTGCTTCAGTGGGAAGGTGGCGACCTTGTCGGGGCCGAAATTCGGCGCCTCCGCCGTGGTCCAGAAGAACTGCCCTGGGCCGCCGCCGTCGGCCTTGATCCGGATGCTGACCGCCAGCGGGCACGCCACACGCACGGCCGGGCCGATGAGGTACGGATCGTCGCCGGTGCTCGTGATCTTGAGCGCGCCGCCCTCGGCGGTCACGCGGCAATCGTGTGCAGCCGTCCAGCCTGCGGTGTCGGCGGCGAACGTCCACGTGACGAGCTTCTCGGTAGTCAGCGCCGCTCGCGGGTACGGGTTGATGTCAGAGGCCGACGAGACCGCGGGCGCGAGCGCGCCCATGCCGCAGAGGGCGAGCACAAAGAGGGCAAACGCCAGGGGCCTCAAATCGTTTCTCCTTCTTGCGTGTATGACCGTGCACCTTTTCAGGTATTGCGCGGCGGGTCTCCGCACCCGCCGCGCAAATTACGAGTCAGCGCTGTCATACTAACGAAACCCGGTCTTGCCTCAAAGTTCCTTCTCGTCGGCCCACGGCACGGCGTTGCAGAAATCGCGCCGCTTAAGTAGAGTAGGAGTGGCCGCGACTTTGCCGCTCGCCGAACGGCGTGGCGGAGCAGGGGCGGCGGAAGGAGAAGGGGATGAGATCGGTTGCGGCGATGTCGGTGGCGTTGGCAGTGCTTGCAGTGGTGGCGTTTGCCGCTGAGAACGCGAAGGCGCCCGTTATGCCGGGCGAGAAGACCACGCTCTTCAACGGCCATGACCTGGCGGGCTGGCTCCCGCTTGTTGCGGATGCGAAGGCCGACGCCAAGGCCGCCTGGACGGTCCGCGACGGCGTGATCCGCGGCGCGGGCCGGCCGGCGACCACTCTCCGCACGGAGACGGATTACGCGAACTACCGGTTGCACGTCGAGTGGCGCTGGGCGGCCGGCACCGGCGGCGACGCCGCTGTGCTCATCCACGTGGGCGGGGCCGACGGGACGCCGCTGCGCGCGATCCAGTGCGATCTTCGCGCGGGCGACGCCGGCGACGTGTGGCTCCTCAGCGGCGCGGGGGTCAATGGCGAGGCGACCGGCCGGCCGACCCGTGTTGCCCGGAAGGCCGATTCGAACGAGAAGCCTCTGGGCGAGTGGAACACGTGCGACGTTGCGGCGCGAGGGAACACCGTCCGCATCGTTATCAACGATGCGATTCAGAACGAGCTCGGCGGCACGACGGCCACTTCGGGTAGAATCGGCCTGCAAAGCGCGGGCAAGGCCGTCGAGTTCCGCAATGTGTACGTCGAGCCGCTCGACGCGGTGCCGTCCGGCCCCTCGCCCCTGGCGCCGCCGGTCCCCGCGCCGCAGCGCGGCAGCCGGTAGGCGTAACCCGCTCGGTTAAGCGGGCGGAATGCCAACCGTTGGGTGGCACGGCCTCGCGCC
>PMZT01000200.1 GCA_003170085.1 Planctomycetia bacterium
TTATCCACAATCAGCCTTGGCGCTAGCGCCAGGGCCGGTGAGGGTCCTCAAAACCCGTCCAAAGCTTGCGCGCATGCCGTTTTTAGCGAAATACGGTTTTTCGTTAGAATATAATCGGGCCGATTGGCACGGGCGATTTTCGGGATTCCATATTAATTTTTCAGGGGAGGCCGGAAGAAAAATCGGAGAATTTGAGATTTGAGATTTCAAATTTGAGATCTCAAATCGGAGGATCTCAAATCTGGGAATTTCAAATTTGAGGAAAGGCGGGACGGCAAAAAAGTCCAAGGTCCAAGGCCAAGAAACCGAGGTCCAAAGTCCAAAATCGATGGTCCAGAGTTAACGCTCCAAAGTCAAAGGCCCATGGTCCGGAGTCCAGGAGGAAGGACGGGGGCGGGCAAATGAAAAGGGCGACCGGGGTCGCCCTGGGGTTAACTTGGGATTCTGACTTGGAACCTGGAGCGGTCGTTACGCGTCCGGCGGCAGGAGATCGTCTTTGCGGCCGTCGAGGGTGTTGCGCAGGCGTTCGAGGATGGCCGAGTGCATCTGGCTGACCCGCGATTCCGAGAGGTCCAGCGTGGCCCCGATCTCCTTCATCGTCATTTCCTCGTAATAATAGAGGATCAGGATCAGCCGCTCGTTCTTCGAAAGGCCCTTGGTGATGGTCCGCTTCACGTCTTCCTGCTGCACGCGGGCCAGCGGGCTGCGCGCCTTGCGGTCGGCCACGACGTCGGTTTCGCGGACCTCGCGGTTGGAATCGTTGTCTTGGAACTGGCGGTTGAGGCTGATGACGCCCACGGCATGGGCATCGCGCATGAGCTTCTCGTATTCGGCCTCCGAAAGGCCCATGTGGGCGGCCAACTCGTGACCATTGGGCGCGCGGCCGAGCTTGGCCTCGAGGGCGCGGCGGCCCTGGGCGAGCTGGTTGGCGCGAGCTCGCACCAGGCGCGGCACCCAGTCCTTGTTGCGGAGGGCGTCGAGGATGGCGCCGCGGATGCGCGTGGCGCAGTACGTCTCGAACTTGACGCCGCGCTCGTGGTCGAACATGCCGAGGGCGTCGCGGAGTCCGTCGATGCCGGCCGAAATGAGGTCGTCGATCTCAACCTCGTCGGGCAGCTTCTGCGAAAGCCGCTCGGAGTTGATCTTGACGATAGGCAGGTAGTGCTCCATCAGCGTGTTGCGGACGGAGTCGGAACGGGTCTTGCGAAACTCCGCCCAGGTGGCGGCAAGTTCCTCGTCGGACAGGATGATCGTGCGCTGCCAGGTGCGAAGGCCGTCAGAAGCCATGCCCATGGTAAGTCCCCTTTTGGTACTCCCCACGTGTACAGCCCGACTTGACCACCGACTCGGCCGCTGCGGCGCAGGCCGGCGGCCCTCTATTATCGTTGTCCTATGGCAAAAAGATTAGCGAGTCGTCTAAAAAATGCGAAAGGCGGCCGCGACGGGGCCTTCTCGGCGTCCATCAGTGCCCCCGCCAGCCGCCGGATACACCATGCCGCCTGCGAATGCGGATACGCCAGAACAACGGGTTCCTGCTTCTGCACGGCCCGGCCGACGTGGCCGTCGCAGAAGACGTAGCCCAGCAATTCCACCGAAAGGCCGAGAAAACGGGCGGCGGTATCGCGGAGGCGCTGGTGCACCCGCTCGGCGTCGCCGCGATGGCCGACCATGTTGACGACCAGCCGCACCTGCCCGAGCGTTGCGGGCTGCGAGGCGGCGAGGCCCTTGAGAAGGGCGTAGGCGTCCATGATGGCCGTAGGTTCGGGCGTGGTTACGAGGATAAGCTCGTCGGCCAGCCGCGCGAGGTGCATGACGCCCTGGCCGATGCCGGCGGGGGCGTCGAGCAGCAGGAAGTCGTGGCGGCCTTCGAGATCGGTCAGGCCCTCGAGCAACGCCTCGCGCCGGCGCTCGCCGATCCGCGAAAGCGACGGCATGTGCGATGCGCCAGGAATCCAGCGGATGCCCGCCGGGCCTTCCTGCACGACCTGCTCCAGCGGCAGACGGCCGGAAAGAACGTGGCCGAGATCGCCTCGCGGGCGGCGTCCGAGGACCAGGTCGACGTTGGCGAGGCCAAGATCGGTGTCCACGAGAAGCACCCGGCGACCGGCCTCGGCCAGGGCGATCGCCATGTTGACGGCGAGATTCGTCTTGCCGACGCCGCCTTTGCCGCTGGCGATGGCCAGGACGCGGGCCCGCTGGCGCGTGTCGCCCGTCAGCCGCTTGAGGATGCCGCCGGGGCGGGCCGTGGCGCGGGGCGCGGAGTGCTGCGTCGCAACGCGTGCAGCGGGCGGTTCCGCGGCGGACGGTTCGGCTACGGGCGGTTCGGCTACGGGCCGCGGGGCGCCGATCTTTGAGGCGGGTGCCACGGGCTGCTCGCAACCCGTATGCGGAGGGGGCGGGCAAGGCGCCAGGCCGACGGGCGTGGAATTGCGGGCCTCGCTCGGCCTGCGGGCGGATGCGGCTACGGCGGCGATAGCGTTAGACGTTGCGATGTTCATCGGTCTCGCTCACGCAGTCCGGCTTGGCATGGGGTTGGGTCGAAGGCGTTTCGGCGGCTGGCGGCAACGAGGGCGGCTTGTCGCGATGCACGACGGAGGCGATTTCCTGCGACCGTTCGAGGTGGCGATTGGCGGCCGCGAGGTCCGACGGCAGTTCAGCGGCGGACGGAAGAGCAGGGGCGGCGGCCGTGATGTCGCCGCTGTCGAGCAGGCGGCGGATCTCGTGCAGACGGTGGGTGTGCTTCATACGCTGGACGAACATGAGCCGCTCGAAGACCGATTCGCCGAACAGCCGCTGGCCGCCCTGGGTGCGGGCGTCCTCGGTGATGAGGCCGATCGTGGCGTAGTTGTGGACGGTCTGCCGGGTCAGTCCGAGGTGCTGTGCGATCTCGGAGACGCGGTAAAGTTTCCTCGGAAGGCGGAAGGATAACCCGTCGCCGCCGGCATCGCCGGCCGCGGTGATCCGCCGCACGTACTCGTCGAACGGTCTCGCCATCTCATACCCCCGGCTGAAACTCGCTGATCTTGTACCGCCAACGTGCCAGAAACCATTTTGACAGTTTGTAAAAACCATTTTATCGGACACTTGTCAAGAGAAAAAATCAAGGAAATCTTCGTTGATACGGATGACGCGGAGTCTGACTCGCGTAAGTCCTTGTCTGTACAGTGGTTGTTCGTCTGGAAGGATGCCTTGAAATCTGGGTGCTTGGGAACCTGAAAAGGCGGAAAAAGCGTCTTACAGCCTCCCTCGGCGAAGTAACAGGGGCCGCGACGAGGCAACAGAGTGACGGACGAGTGACCCGGACGGCGTACCTGATGCTCGGTCGGCCGCCGGAGCTTGTTGGGGACGCTACCCGGGTTTCCCCTTGCCGGGTTTTTCCTTGCCCGTGGCATTGGGATGGATAGGATGCTTCTATGCCTCGCATAGCACGAATCGTAATCCCTGACCTGCCGCATCATGTGACCCAACGCGGCAACCGCCGCGAGGAGGTCTTCTTTGACGACGAAGATCGGCGGCGCTATCTCCTCTTGCTCCTGGAATACGGCCGGAAACATGCGTTGGAAATCTGGGCCTATTGCCTGATGACCAACCACGTGCACTTTGTGGCCGTGCCGCGCGAGCCCGATTCGCTGGCGGCGACCTTCAAACCCGTGGACATGCGATACTCGCAGCATGTCAACCGGCGGCTGCGCATCGGGGGGCACCTGTGGCAGGGCCGGTTCTATTCCTGCCCCCTCGACGACGAGCATCTGTGGGAAGCGGTGCGGTACGTGGAACGCAACCCGGTGCGTGCCGGCATGGTCAAGCGGGCCGAGCAGTATCCGTGGTCGAGCGCTGCGGCGCACTGTGGGCGACGGCCGGACCCGCTGCTTTCGGGCGCGTTGGAGTCGCGCGGCGTGGTGGAGGACTGGGCGCGATGGCTGCGGCAGGCGGACGACGACGAGACCCTGAAGATGTTGCGTCTGCGGACGCGGACAGGCCGGCCGGCGGGCGACGCGGCGTTCGTGGCCCGGCTGGAGGAACTCAGCGGCCGGTTCCTGGCCCCTCGCAAGGGCGGCCGACCGAGAAAGGTTCCGACTCATGGGCGATCGCGGAAACATGGGTAGCGTCCCCAGGTTCCTGCGAGGCAGGTGGCTGGATTGGCTCCGCGGCCGGGGCCGAACTATTGCCCATAGCGACCGAACCTGCAGGGGCAGCCGTGGCAGTTTATGTAAGCAAGAGCCCCATAGCTGGACCAATTGGCGGAGCAGTCGGTTATGTTATCGGGAGAATCGGCGGCGCAATCGGTGGGGCTTTTGGGGGAGAGTACGTGGCTGGCAAGATATTCGATTCGCAATGGCCTGAACCATGACAAAGAACACCTTGAGACTGAGTTTGCCTAATGCCCGCGTGTTAATGATCTGCTCGGAACCGGCGTGGGATCCATCTGCCTATCGCAAGTACCTTTGGCGAAAGACATGGAGCCGCTATGGGTTCCTGCGATATGTAGTTCGGGTTATACATCCAGGCATTCTTGACAGTGTTGCCCCTGGTGGATTTCAAACGTATGCGAAGGAATGGCGCTCAATTCGCGCAGGCATCATGCGACTGGGGTTCCTGGGCCGCCCAGGCTGCGTGATCACGCTATCACCACTTGATTTCTTTGATCCAATTGGACTTCACTGGCAAGATGCCTTTAGCGTGTTTTCCGATGAGGTGCATTGTTTCTTCGCCCCGGTGGCCCGATTCTCGCCCGAGGTTTTTGAGGAGGTGTGCCTCAATGAGGGCATGAAGATGGACAAAATCATTATTGCAGGTTTAATGGTACCGGACTTTGCGAGGGTCCTTGGCCTCGTCAAGGAGTGTCAAGTAAGCACTGTTGAATCTCCAAGGACAACGGAGGAATTCATACGAGCGGCGAAGGACGGTTGCTGTCTAAAATGGGTCAATCCTTCGCATTCAGTCGAGGAAATCATAGAAGAAGCCCGTGGCTTGGCTTTGGCTGCGGGATGGGAGTTCGAAATTGATAGGGGATGAAGTCGCCCACCGAGATTGAGTTCGCCATTCGTTAGGGCGAAAAGAGGCAGCGAGCGGCTTTCTTCCGCTCAGGTTGGCCTCTCGCGCGGCGGTTTGAAGAAATCGGCGAGACGAAGAAGTGCTCTTTGGCAAGTGATTCCGATAGAACGGCACGTCTCAACTACGCCACGGCCGTCATGGCCACGCGCACGACCGGCTCCGGCGGCAACGCCGGCTCCTACATCCTCACGCAGTACGGCTACGACGGCTACGGGCGGCAGGACGTCGTCACCGACAACGCGGGCCACGAGACCGTGACCTCCTATGATGCCGACGGCCGCGTGGTCCGGACCGTCGCCAACTACGTCAACGGCGTCGATGCCGCCGATACCGACACCGACCAGACCACCGGGTACGTTTACGACGTCCTCGGCCGCCTGGCCACGCAGATCGCCTATAACCCGGATGGCCAGGCCGTCCAGACCCAGGAGACCCGGTACGTCTATGCCTCCGACGGCAACCGGACCGTGCCCGTCGCGGTCGTCTACGGCGATTCCGGCGACACGCTCAGCCGGGACACGGCCACCGGCTTCTGGTCGATCACCAGCGGCTCGGATCACGTCTCGACCACGTACGATGTGCTCGGCCGCAAGCTGACCTCGACCGACCAGCGCGGCCGCTGCTAATGGCGCAGCTCGACTTGGCGCGGCGGGTGCGGAGACCCGCCGCGCAGAGCGTGGGAAGTTGCGGTGTCGGACTGACCGGCCCGAGGAATTAGAAAGACCGGTCTGCCCGGGCCGTGTTTATCATGGGGATGAGGCGTGAGATGGGGCAGGGCGGTTCCCAGGAGCTAACGCCATGGACGAACCTCAAGGTCGGAGCCGGAAATCATCTCGGGACTGTGGCACGCCCGGTCTTGGGCATGCGAATGAGCCAAGAAGCACAGCCGGGGGCGGCTGTGCCACATACAAAGGCCGTTCTGAGATGGTTTGTAAGCACATCCTTCCGGCGCGTCTGACGCGGCGCGGGTTTCTCACGGCGGCGGCGGTGGCCGGGGCGGCGCTGGCGGCGCCGGCCGTCATTCCTGTCACGGCGCTGGGGCGGGGCGGGCGGGCGGCGCCGAGCGAGCGGCTTGTCGCGGGCGGCATCGGCATCGGCGGGCGCGGCGGGGGCGATCTCGGCGCGATGATGCAGGAAACGGACGTCCAGTTCGTGACCGTGTGCGACGTCAGCGGCAAGCGCCGCGACGCCATCAAGAAGATGGTCGATGGCAAGTACGGCAACGCCGACTGTGCCACGTTCCGCGACATGCGCGAACTGCTGGCCACGCGGGCCGACCTTGACATCGTGCTGATCGCCACCGGCGATCGCTGGCACGCCATCGCCGCGTGCATGGCCATGACGGCGGGCAAGGACGTCTACTGCGAGAAGCCGTCGACGATGACCGTGGCCGAGGGCCAGGCCCTGATCGCCACCGCCAAGCGGTTCAACCGCGTGTTTCAGGCGGGAATGCAGCGGCGGAACGAGCCGAACTTCGTCTTCGCCAACGAGCTGGCCCTGACCGGCCGGCTGGGCAAGGTGCACACCGTCAGGGCACACACGCTGCCGTTCCAGATGAAGACCGACTGGCTGCCGCCGGAGCCCGAGCCGCCGAAGGAGGAGTTCGACTGGGACCTCTGGCTTGGCCCGGCGCCGTGGCGACCGTACAACCACGGATACCTGGGCGGCTGCGGGGCGTTCCTCAATTACTATGACTTCGGCACGGGCGTGGCCGGCTGGTGCAGCCACACGATCTGCCAGGTCCAGGGGGCGATCGACGCCGACCTGACGAGCGCCGTCGAGTACGAGTACCCCAACAACGCGAACGCCGACAAGTTCGAGGCACGCTATGCCAACGGGGTCAAGCTGGTCCTCGAGATCAACGGCTGGCGCGGCACGTGCGGCGTCCGTTATGAGGGAACCGAGGGCTGGGTGTCGGTGGCCGACGGGTACTCGGTGCCCGACGTTTCGGCGGCGCCACTGCTGGCGGAGCGCAAGAAGCTCGTTGAGGAGTACGCGGCGCGCCATCAGCGCCCGATGAGCCACATGCGGGACTTCCTGAACTGTGTCCGCAGCCGGCGGCAGACCACGGCGCACCCCGAAGTGGCCCACCGCGCGATGTCGACGTGCCACGCCATCAACGCCTGCATGCTCCTGAAGCGCAACATGAAATGGGATCCGGTGAAGGAGGAGTTCGTGGGCGACG
>PMZT01000152.1 GCA_003170085.1 Planctomycetia bacterium
GGGTGGCGCGGCAGCCGAGACGAGGCCCGCCGCCACGAGCGACAGGACACAAGCCGTCAGGAGACCAACACGCATAGTTCTCTCCTTTTCTGAGCGGCACAAAAGCGACATCGCCTCACCGAGAGGGTCTGCACGAAGTCTTGCCGCGCAGCGCCACCTTCCAATCTCAAGGTGCAACGGCGCGCGTATTCTATGAAATAACTTCGGCTTACGCAATAACCCCGGTCCACATAATAAAGCGCGCGAAAGACGGTATCGGGTTTCATGCCTTCTCGGCCGGTTTCTTATCACCCGCCGCGCATCTTGGGGGCGATGCCGCGGATCGCCTCGGCGACCGTCGGATACAGGTCGAACAGCCGATGGAGTTGCGACATCTGCAAAATCGCCGCGATGCCCGTGTGCAGGTTGGCGAAGGCCAGCCGCCCGCCTCGCGCCGCGAAGTGATGGTGCACCCTGATCAGGGCCGCCAAGCCCCAGCTCGACGCGTAGGTCAGCTTNNCATCTGGGCGACGAACAGGGCGGTGGTCGTATGATCCAGGCCCCCGTCGAGCGCCAGAAGGGCAACCCCCTCGGCCTCCGAGGGGCGGCGGTGAATCTCCATAACCATCCTTTCGAGCGACCCTGACCGCAGGGCCGCCAACCCCTCTATCATACCCGCGCCGCGGCCCGTTGCAATGATTATGGGCCTTTCGACCCTCGGTATTTGAATGACAGGTTGCAGCCGCGTGCGTAGAATGGCCGCTGAACGGGCGTGCGGTTCGTCCGAAGCGGAGATAGCCACGTTATGAGAATCCTTGGTTACGCGTTGCTGGGCCTCCTGATGGTGACCGGTGCGGCCCGCGCTGCCGATAAGCCCGCCGAGAAGCCCGAGAAGGCCGAGAAGGCCGAAAAGGCCGCCGATACCAACGGGGCGCTCGCCCACCTGGATTTCCGCGAGGTCATTCGCGGGGCCAAGGACAAGGTCTTCCCGGCGGTCGTCTACATCAAGTGCCTGCAAGAGAACATGGAGTCCGGGCGCAAGGTCTCGGTCGAGGTTGCCGGCAGCGGCGTCCTCATTTCGGCCAAGGGCGAGGTCCTGACGAACTGGCACGTGGTCGAGAAGGCGGCGGACGTCCGGTGCCTCCTGCTCGACGGCCGCGCCATGGACGCCAAGGTCGTGGGCAGCGACAAGGACACCGACCTGGCGCTCCTGCAACTTCAGTTGCCCAAGGACGCGAGCCCGCTGCCGTATGCGGCGCTCGGCGATTCCGACCGGTTGAAGGAAGGCGACTTCGTCATGGCCATGGGGGCGCCGTGGGGCCTCAGCCGCTCGGTTTCCATGGGCATCATTTCGTGCGCGCGGCGGTTCCTGCCGGGCCACAGCCAGTACAGCCTGTGGCTTCAGACCGACGCCTCGATCAGCCCGGGCAATTCGGGCGGTCCGCTCGTCAATACGGCGGGCGAGGTCGTCGGGGTGAACACGCGGGGGATTCTCTTCGGCGGCGACGTGGGCTTTGCCGTGCCGTCGAACACCATCCGCCACATCGTTTCGCAGATTCGCACGTCGGGCAAGGTGGACTGGAGCTGGACGGGCCTGCAGCTTCAGCCGCTGAAGGACTTTGATCGCAACATGTATTTCGAGGGCAACGAGGGCGTGATCGTTGCCGAGACCGATCCCGAAAGCCCCGCCCGCCGCGCCGGCCTCCAGGGGCGCGACCGCATCCTGCGGATCGGCGGCCGGCCGGTCACCGCGATGACCGACGAGGACCTGCCGGCCGTCCGCCGCCTTCTGGGCCTGCTGCCCAAGCATCAGGGCGTCAACATCGACCTCATGCGCGGCGACCAGCTCGTGACGGTGGTGCTCCAGCCGCGCGAGAAGGGCAAGGTCGAAGGGGCGGAACTCGATTGCCCGCGCTGGGACCTCACGGCCCGCGAGATCAACCAGTTCGACAATCCGGACCTGTACTTCTATCGCGACAAGGGCGTGTTCATCTACGGCGTCAAGGAACCCGGCAACGCGGCCGTGGCGGGCCTGAGGCCGATGGACATCGTGGTCAAGATCGACGGCAAGGAAGTGACCTCGATCGAGGCCGTCCGCGCTCTCCACAAGGACACGGTGGCCGACGTCAAGTCGAAGCACCGCATCGTCTTCACGGTCCTGAGGAGCGGCCTCCTGCGGCAGGTGGTGCTGGACTTCTCGCGCGACTATTCCAAAGAGTGATCGGCCACGCATCGAAACATTCCGAAAGGGCATTCATGAGGTATAAGCGTTCTCTTCTTCTGGTTGCCGTGCTCGTCCTGACGCCGTGGGCAGTGGCTCGTGGCGATGAAGAGCCTTCCACGGCCGAAATGGCGGCCGTTGCCGCCGCCGCCGCCCCGTCGCTCGTGCGCGTTGAACTGACGCTGCGCTACGACAAGGGCGACCCCCCGCGGTCCGCCGCATGGACGGGCGGCTCCGGCACGGGGCGCGGGCACGATCCGCTCGATGTCGAGGCGGCGGTCAAGGAAGAGCGTCCGATGGAGCTCGGCGGATTCCTGATCGCGCCGAACCAGGTGGTCGCGCCCGATCCGATGATCAACCCGCGATTCATCCAGAGCATTGCCGTGCGGTTCAAGGACGAGGTGGTCAAGGCCCGGCCGATCGCCTATGGCAAGGACCAGGTGGCGGTCATCCTTGAGCTCGAGCGCCCGCTCAAAGGCGCCAAGCCCCTCGTGTTCGAGCCCAGGAAAAAGCCGCCGTACCTGACGGTCACGTACGACCTCGTCGATGGCGCCTGGACGGCCAACATCGATGCCATGCCGTCGGGCGTGTCGGTGTCGGAGGACGGCCGCCGCGTCAGCCCCGCGCCGCTGAACGCCCTCGTCGTCGACAGGAACGGCGTGCCCGTGGCCCTTTCGATGCACGACGAGATGCCGGCCGACGAGGCCTGGAAGGTCGCCCCCTCGGCCTGGCCGGTCTACACCGCCGAAGATTTCGATAAGTTGATCGCGGCCACCCGCCAGCGCTGCGAGACGGCCCTCGTGTGCGTGACGCTCCACTTCCGCAGCCCGTCGAAGGACGCCACGCACGCCGTACACGAGCGCAACGATGAGGCGAAGAACGCGACCGAGCAGCACGCCACCGGCCTCCTCGTCAGCCCCACCCGCGTCCTCATCCTGGCCGGCCTGAGGCCGAGCGTGACGGCCCGCCTCGAGCGTATCACCGTCTGCCGTCCGAAGGGCGAGCCTGCGTCGGCCCGGTTCGAGCACTCGCTGGCCGATTACGGGGTCCTCACCGCCACGCTCGAGAAGCCGATGGACGGTGTCATCGCGTTCTCGGCCCAGCCGATCGTTGAATCGCGCGGCATCCTCCTGCCGGCGGCCGAGGTCCTGATGCACGGCGAGAACCGCACCGCCTACTACGATCATCGCCGCATCGAGGGCCTCAACGTGGGGTGGCGGCGTCAGGTCTATCCGCAGGTGCTGGGCGATCATCGCGGCCTGTTCCTCTTCGATGCCGCGGGGGCGCTGGTGGCGCTGCCCGTGGCCCGGCGCGAGAAAATCGCGCTGGAGGACCGCTACGAGTCCGGGCCAGGCGATCCCGTCCTGACGCCCGCGGCGTACCTGAAGGCCGTGCTCGACGACGTGGCCAAGTACGCCGACGCGCACAACGTGCCGCTGACCGAGCAGCAGGAGTCGCGCCTGGCGTGGCTGGGCGCCGAGCTTCAGCCGCTCAACCGGGCGCTGGCCCGCGAGAACAAGGTCTCGGAGCTTACCCGCGACGGCGAGTCCGGCGCCATGGTCGCGTACGTGTACCCAGGGTCGCCCGCCGCCAAGGCCGGGATCGAACCGGGCTACATCCTGCTGCGCCTCATTGTCGAGGGCCAGCCCAAGCCGCTCGAAGTGCAGCTTGATCGCGACGACTACGCCGACGGGCCGTTCCCGTGGGATGAGCTGGACGAGTTGCAGGAACGGTACTACGACCGCGTTCCGCCGCCGTGGCCGGCGCCCGAGAATGCCTTCACGCGGGCATTGACGGACCTGGGCTTCGGCACGAAGTTCAAGGCCGAGTTCTTCCACGACGGGCAGGTGGTCACGAAGGACTTCGAGGTCACGCAGAGTCCGCCGCACTTCGAGGCGGCGCCACGCTTCAAGGCCGATGGGCTGGGAATCGCCGTCCGCGACCTGACGTACGAGGTGCGACGCTACTTCCAGAAGAAGGACGACGAACCGGGCGTCATCATCTCGAAGATCGAGCCGGGCAAGAAGGCGTCGGTGGCCGGCATCAAGCCCTACGAGATCATCACGCACGTCAACGATAAGCCGGTGATGAACGTCAAGGACTTCGAGAAGGCCATCGCCGGGCAGGACGAGTTGCGTCTTTCCGTCAAGCGCATGACGCGCGGCCGCGTGGTGAAGATCGTGATGTCGGCCCCGTTGCCGCCGCGCGACGAGGCGGCCGAGACGCCCGCCGCCGAGCCCAAGGNNGAGCCCAAGGCGCCCGCGGCCGAACCGCCCGCGCCCGACGATAAGCCGCCCGCCGATGATGGCGGCAAGAGGAAGCCCGCCCGCCGCCCGAAGTAAGACGACATATTGTTATGTAGGGTGGTCGCCGTGGCACACACCAGCGGTCGCTGACCCGTCACGACGGCTTGCCGCGACCGCGCGACCGCGTGAGGCGCCGGTGTACCCGTTCCACGGCCAGCCCAAGCAGAAAGAGGACGAAGCCGTAAAGGCTTGCCGTCAGGATCTGGCTCGTCTCATCCGTGGCCGTGATATGAAGGAGGGCGCTCAAGGCCAGGGCAGGGTAGAAGAACAGAAGCATGCCCGGCACTTCGGTGGCAGGATTATGCATCAACCCCCAGCCGAAATAGCCGAAACCCACCCCCGCCGCCAGCCCGATCCATTTGAGGTAGCGCATGCGGTGCTCCGCGACCGGCAGGCCCCGGGCCGATCTCTTGCGGCCCGTTTCAACGGTAGAGCATGGCCCAAGAGGCCATGCCCTGTCAAGGTGGCAGAGACCAGGAAGATTCCGCACCCGAAAGGGAGGCACTGACCACGGGCATGCCACCCGTCTTGTGCGCGAAAAAGGAACGGCCGCCCGCGTCATCGGCGGATGGCCGTCCGGAGGATCCAACGTCAACCGTCTTACTCGGCTGCGCCCGTGAGGGTGGCCAGGTAATGATTGCCCAGTTCCTTGATATGATCGCGGATGTTGATGAACTCGTCGTCGTGGGCGTTTTCGTCGGCCAGGATCTTCTCGAACAGAGCCTTCGACACCAGGTCCTGGCACTCGGCGCACTCGTTGGCGGCCTCGTTGTACATCTGGATGGCCTGCTCTTCGAGGGCGATGTCGGTCTCGATCATCTCGGTGATCTTCTGCCCCTTCTTGATCTCGCCATCCGGCTTCGCCGTCGGGATGCCGCCGAGGAACTGGATGCGCTCGGCAAACGCCTCGGCATGCTTCATCTCGACGATGGCGGTCTTCTTGACGACCTTGGCCAGCTTGCCATAGTCCTGGTTATCGAGGTCGTAATGCTGATACATGTACTGGAGAATGGCGCTCAGTTCCCGCGCCCGCCCCGCATTCAACAATTCGATGACCCGCTTCTTGTCCTTAGCCATGATCTCTCCTCTCGATGATCCCGGTTGCACTGCCCCTGCACGCGATGATGCAGCCCACGAACGCGGCCCGCTCCGTGCCACATCTACTCTCTGTTTTAGACTGTGCGGCGCCGCCCGTCAAGCCTTAACACAATTGGTGGCAGAGACCAGGAATGCCGAAAACCGTTTGACTTACCCGCTGCGCGGCCGTAGGGTATTGCCACCTTTGGGGTGCGATCGTCGTGCGGACTCGGGTCAAAGTCTGTGGGATCACGCGGTCGGAGTGGGCGCTTGCGGCCGCCGACGCCGGGGCCGATGCCATCGGCCTGGTGATGGCCGACAGCCCGCGCCGCGTCACCCCCGCCGAGGCGGCCCGCATCGTACGGGCCTTGCCGCCGTGGGTCGCGGCGGTCGGCGTGTTCGTCAACGAGTCGCCCGCGACGATCCTGGCGGCGGCCGACGAGGCGGGGCTTACGGTCGTCCAGCTTCATGGCGACGAGCCGCCGGAGACGGTGGCGGCGCTCGGGCGGCTGAAGGTCATCAAGGTGTTCGGCATCGCCGGCGACGACGACTTTGCGGCGGCGTGCGAGTGGAAACGAAAATCCGAGCGGCTGGGACGAGTTCCCGACGCATACATGGTGGATGCCCGCGTTGCGGGAGGGCCAAAGGGCGGCCTGGGAACAAGGGCGAATTGGGGCCTGGCCGCTCGGATGATTCTTGAAGGGTTCCGGCCGCTTGTCCTGGCCGGTGGCCTCGGGCCTGAGAACGTGGCCGAGGCGATTCGCACCGTGCGGCCGTGGGGCGTCGATGGTTCCAGCGCCCTCGAGACCGCCCCCGGCCGGAAGTCGCCCGAGAAGATCAGGGCGTTTGTCGAGGCGGCACGGAAGGCGACGGACGAGTAGAAACAAATTGCGAATTGCGAATTGCGAATTGCGGATTGCGGATTGCGAATTGAGGAAGAACGAATTGCGGAAGAACGAATTGCGAATTGCGGATTGCGAATTNNGCAATTCGCAATCCGCAATTCCTTAAACAGGAGCGAATGATGAATTACGATGTCAAGAATCTGGACCTGGCGTGCGAAGGCGTGAAGCGCATCGAATGGGCCGACCGCATGATGCCCGTGCTGGCCGCCATCCGCGAGCGCTTCGCCCGCGAGAAGCCCCTCAAGGGCCTCCGCATGAGCGCGTGCCTGCACGTGACGACCGAGACCGCCAACCTCCTGCGCACCCTCAAGGCCGGCGGCGCCGACCTCGTCGTGTGCGCCTCCAACCCGCTCTCGACGCAGGATGAGACGGCCGCCGCGATCGTCAAGGCGTACGGCATGCCGTGCTTCGCCATCAAGGGCGAGGATCACGCCACGTACTACAAGCACATCAACGCCGCGATCGACCACAAGCCCCACATCACGATGGACGATGGGGCCGACCTCGTGTGGGCCCTCCACACCGACCGCAAGGCCGAGGCCAAGAACATCATCGGCTCGATGGAAGAGACCACGACGGGCGTCATCCGCCTCCGCGCGATGGAAAAGAAGAAGCAGCTCAAGTTCCCCGTGGTCGCCGTCAACGACGCCGACTGCAAGCACCTCTTCGATAACCGTTACGGCACCGGCCAGTCGACGCTCGACGGCGTTGTCCGCGCCACGAACATGCTGCTGGCGGGCAAACGCGTGGTCGTGGCCGGCTACGGCATGTGCGGCCGCGGCGTGGCGATGCGGGCACGTGGGGCAGGGGCGATCGTCATTGTGACCGAGGTCGATCCGCTCCGCGCGATCGAGGCCACCATGGACGGCTTCCTGGTCATGCCGATGATCCAGGCCGCCCGCGTGGGCGACCTCTTCATCACCGTCACCGGCGACATCAACGTCATCCGCACCGAGCATTTCAAGGTCATGAAGGACGGCGCGGTCGTCTGCAACAGCGGGCACTTCAACGTCGAGTTGGACCTGCCGGGCCTGGAGAAGCTCTCGAAGCTCGTCCGCCGCGGCGTCCGGCCGTTCGTCGATGCGTTCACCCTTCGCAACGGCCACGTCATTAACGTGCTGGCCGAGGGGCGCCTTGTGAACCTGGCGGCGGCCGAGGGGCATCCGGCGGCCGTCATGGACATGAGCTTCGCCGTGCAGGCCCTCGCCACCGAGTGGGTCGTCAAGAACCGCCGCAAGCTCGCGGTCCGCGTGCACAACGTGCCGCACGAGGTCGATGAGTACGTGGCGGCGCTCAAGCTCAAGACGATGGGCATCACGATCGACACGCTCACCGCCGAGCAGGCCAAGTACCTTTCCTCCAGCGAAATGGGGACCTGATTGCCATGGCAACCCTACGGCCGTTTCGGGCGCTGCGCTATAATACCCGCGATCCGCTGAGCGTGGCCCTTGTGACCGCGCCGCCGTATGATTGCATCACCCCCGACGAGCAGGATGAGCTGTACCGGACGCATCCGCATAACATCGTGCGCCTCATTCTCGGCAAGGAGCAGGCCGGCGACACCGATCGGCACAACAAGTACACGCGGGCGGCGGCCCTCATGGCGAAGTGGAAGAAGGCCAGCATCCTCGTCCGCGACCAGGCGCCAACGCTCTACTTCTACCAGCAGGAATTCGAGGTCGAGGGCAAGTCGTACCTGCGCGAAGGGTTCCTGGCGCGGGTGGGCCTTGAGGAGTTCGGCACCGGCAAGATCTTTCCGCACGAAGAAACGATGCCCGGCCCGAAGGAAGACCGCCTGAAGCTGATGCGCGCCACGCACGCCAACACCGAGCCGATTTTCGGCATCTTCCCCGACGCCACGAACGCCGTGACCGCCCTCTTCCACGAGATGGGCCTGTGCGAGCCGCTGGCCCAGACCGTCGATGGCAGCGGCGTCGTGCAGCGCCTGTACGGTTGCGCCGACCCGCGGCTGATCGCGCGCGTGGTCGAGGCGATGGCCGAGAAGCCCCTCTTTATCGCCGACGGCCACCACCGTTACGAGACCGCGCTGGCGTACCGGCGCGAACTTGAGGCGGCCGGCCAGAAGATCGGCCCCGACCATCCGGCCTCCAGCATCCTCATGCTGTGCGTGTCGATGCATCACCCGGGCCTGGCGGTCCTGCCCACGCACCGGATCCTGAGCGGCGTCCGCGGCCTTACGGCCGAGGCCCTCCGGAAGGCCACCGAAGAGCATTTCACGTGGAAGGAACTGATCGGCGCCGAGGCCACCAGCCCGCGCGTCGACCAGCACCTGCGCGAGGCCCACGGCCACGCGTTCGGCGTCTGGACGCACGACACCTCCAAGGCGTTCATCCTCACCCTGAAGGACCCGAAGATCATGGACCAGTTCGCCGCCGATCATTCCAAGGCGTGGCGGCGGCTGGAAGTGGCGATCCTCGAGCGGGTTATCCTTCAGCATGATCTGCCGAAGTCCGTCCCGGGGTTCGATCAGGTCAAGCGCCGCTACGTGCACCTGGCGCAGCAGGCGTTCGACGCGGTGCACGAGGAGGGGGCCGACGCGGCGTTCGTCCTGCGGCCGTTGCCCGTCCAGAGCCTCCAGGACGTGGCCCAGGAAGGCGAACGCATGCCGGCCAAGTCGACGTACTTCTACCCGAAGGCCCTGTCCGGGCTGGTGATCAATCCGCTGGATTAGCGGCGGTTCCAAGTCCAAGGTCCAAAGTCACGGCCTGCGCGGTTCGTGCGCGTTTGTGCTTTTGACGATACGCCTTGGACCTTCATGGTCACAAACACCCATGCATGGCTACGACCTGCCGTTTTTCTCGGCGATTGAAAGGGGGCAGTCGCGCATAAAAAAAAGTGGCCGAACAGGGGGGTGTTCGGCCACCTAACAACTGATGCGGACCGTACCGCATCAAACAGAATCGTTTAATACTATAAGATACTGCCCGCGGTCAACCATAAAATCCAAAAACGAAAGGATAAAGGGACGAAGGCACGGCCTGCCGCCCACCGGCAAAGAGGTTGCCGGAGTTACTTTGTTCGTATCTCCGTATGTTATAATGAGAAAGCCCTTCGACGGGCTAGCCGAAGGGCTTCCCCTGAGTTCTGGTGGAGCCGACCAGGGTCGAACTGGCAACCTCCTGATTGCGAACCAGGCGCTCTCCCAGTTGAGCTACGGCCCCGAAAACCGCGGTATTGTACCACGGGCCGCGTGCATTTCAAGGCGGATGTTGCCGTCTGATGTTGCCGCAGGCCGGGGGGAATTTTTGGGGTGGCAGGCGAGCGGCGAAAGAGCCCCCGTGGATGGGCCACGGGAAAGGTAATGGGGGCCGTGGCCCACCGCACGAGGAAATGCCGTTTCGAAATCTCAAATCTGGAATTTCAGATCTGAGATCTCAAATCAGAGATCTGAAATCTCAAATCTGAAATCTGAGATCTCAAATCTCAAATCAGAAATTCCCAACCCGAATTCGCGACTCACCAACGGCAAGCCAGAACGGGCCGACGCGACCACAGGCCTTGACGATCCCCCCGGACCCTCCGTCAGCAAGTGGTGCAGCGCCAGCCCGTTCCGCACCGCCCATCCCAGGGCAAGGCCGGCGCATGACATCTCTACCCTCGATCTTATCGGAGCCCGCCCGCCCCCGGTCAACCAATACCCGCCAGGGTGTGACAGCATGGTGACACAGGACCATTGTGCCCCCTCAGTCACAGGTGCTTGGTGGGTGGCA
>PMZT01000264.1 GCA_003170085.1 Planctomycetia bacterium
CTGGAGATCGGCAGCGACGACGGCATCAAACTCTGGCTGAACGGGAAGCTGGCGCACTCTAACAACGTGCTGCGCCCGTTGAAGGCCGGCTCGGACCAGGCCGACGCCGTGCTTCAGGAAGGCTGGAACGATTTCCTGGCCAAGATCACGCAGAACAATATGGGTTGCGGCCTGTGCATTCGCGTTCGCGGCCCCGGCGGCGGCACCCTCGAGGGCCTGCGGTCGGAGGCGAGCGCAGCGGTTGAAACGAACCCCTTGAATAAGGAATCGGAATCCATGAATCGACGCGATTTTCTGAAGGTTTCCGCGGCAGGCGCCGGCGTGGTGGCCGGTCTCGCTTCCGCCGGATCAGTTGCCCATGGCGCCGCGGCCGAGCCGGCCGCTTCAGCCGCCCCCGCGGCCCCGGCCGAGTTCGTCGTGCCGCCCGGCGTGATCGACGACCGGGCCAAGTGGACGAAGATCACCCTCGACAAGACCTTCCGCTCCGAGGGCGTGGCCGTGGGCGATATCAACAAGGATGGCAAGCTCGATATCATGGCCGGCGAGGTCTGGTACGAGGCCCCCGACTGGAAGATGCACGAGATTGCCACGCCCGGCACGTACAACGCCGCCGGCGGCTACAGCAAGTGTTTCCAGAACTACGCCATGGACGTCAACGGCGACGGCTGGATCGATTCCCTTGTCATCACGTTCCCCGGCCAGGACGCCGTCTGGTTCGAGAACCCGCAGGGCAAGCCCGGCCCGTGGAAGCGTCGCGTCCTGGCGAAGAACGCCTGCAACGAGACGCCGCTCTTTGCCGACCTCCTGGGCAACGGTAAGCCGGTGCTGATCTTCCCCAGCAACGGGCGGATGGCCTGGTTCGGCGTGCCCAAGGACCTCGAGGGCCTGTGGGATATCCACGCGATCAGCGAGGCCAAGGCCCCCGGCTGCGTCCAGTTCAGCCACGGCCTGGGCTTGGGCGATATCAACGGCAACGGTCGCAATGACGTGCTCATCAAGGAGGGTTGGTGGGAGGCCCCCGAGGACCGGACGCAGGGTCCGTGGAAGTTCCACGCGGTCAGCCTGGGCCAGGACTGTGCCGACCTGCTCGTTTACGATGTCGATGGCGACGGGCTGAACGACGTGATCACGAGCTCGGCCCATAAGTACGGCATCTGGTGGCACCAGCAGGTCAGGAACGGCGCGGAGATCACGTTCAAGCAGCATGATATCTTCCCCAATCTCTTCTCCGAGAGCCACGCGCTGGTGCTGGCCGACATCAACGGCGACGGCGTGAAGGACTTCGTGGTCGGCAAGCGATTCTGGGCACACGGCCCCAAGGGCGACCCCGGCGCCGCCGAGCCGGCCGTCCTGTACTGGATCGAAATCAAGCGGCCCGAAAAGGGCAAGGTCGAGTTCGTGCCGCACCTGATCGATCACGACTCGGGCGCGGGAACCCAGTTCGTGGTCTGCGACATGAACGGCGACGGCAAGCTCGACGTGGTGATCTCGAACAAGAAGGGCGTGTACGTGTTTCTCCAGAAGTGATCGGCAACACAGGTTCCGAGACGCGTTAATGCGTGTCCAAGAGGAGGCCAACATGTTTGAGAAGCCAGTCGCGATCAGTCGTCGGGGGTTCCTGAAATCGGCGGTCGGGGCCGGCGCCCTGCTGGTGGCGCCGTACGTGATTCCGAGCACGGTCCTCGGGAAGGACGGCGGCGTGCTTCCCAGCGAGCGGATCACGTTGGGCGGCATCGGTATCGGCAACCGGGGCGGGTATGACCTGGGTTGCTTCCTGCAGGAACCCGACGTGCGGTTCCTGGCCATCTGCGACGTGAAGGCCACGCGCCGCGAGGCCGTCAAGAAGATCGCCGACACGAAGTACGGCAACACGGACTGCGCCATGCATCGCGACTTCCGCGAACTGCTCGGCCGCGCCGATATCGACGCCGTCCTGATCGCCACCGGTCCCAACTGGCACGCGACGGCCGCCATCGCCGCCGCCAAGGCCGGCAAGGACGTCTATTGCGAGAAACCCTGCACGAAGAACGTCGTGCAGAGCCTGATGCTGGCTGAGACGTTCCAGCGCACCGGCCGTGTCTACCAGGGCGGCATGCAGCGGCGCAACCTGCCGCAATTCGCGTTCGCGGTCGAACTGGCCCACCGCGGCAAGCTCGGCAAGCTCCATACGGTCCACGCCCACCCGGGCGGCATGGGCACCGGCAGCAGCGGCTGGCTTCCGGCGGAACCCGAACCGCCCCGCGAAGAGGTGGATTGGGATATGTACCTCGGCCCGGCGGCCTGGCGGCCGTTCAATAAGAAACTTCTCGATGGCTTCAACTTCGAGAAGGGCGGCGGAATGGTCGGCGGCGGCGTCCTCGAGTGGGGTTCCCACTGCGTTGACCTCTGCCAGTGGGCCAACGATGCCGACATGACCCAGCCCGTCGAGTACGAGCCGCCGGTCGACGGCCGGGCGACCGCCACCTACGCCAACGGCGTCAAGCTCGTCCTCCGCGGCGACGGCTGGCTGGGCCTCGGCTCGTGCCCCGTGCGCTTCGAGGGCGAAACCGGCTGGGTCGAGGCGGGCGACAGCGGCGACATGGCCGCCAGCTCGCCGTCGCTCCTCGTCGGCCGCGGCGCCAAGATCGGCGGATACCCCGCCAACAACCACATCCGCGACTTCCTGAACTGCGTGAAGTCGCGCGGGTTGCCGCGGGCCAACCACTTCGTGGCCTGCCACACGCACATCGCCTGCCATGCGGCGGGCATCGCCATCTTCCTGAAGCGCAAGGTCACCTTCGACCCCAAGACCAACATGTTCGTCAAGGACGAGGAAGCCAACCGGCTGCGCTGGGAGGCCCTGCGCGATCCGTGGCGGCTGTAGGCGTGCCTTCGCGCGGCGGGTCACGTCGAAGACCCGCCGTGGCGGGCGCAGCCTGCCGCTGTGAAGCCTTCAACTAGAACGACCTGATGACGAGGAGAACGATAATGCATAAGATACGATCTTTCGCCCTGTGTGTGGCGCTGGCCGCGGCGGTGGCCTGCTCGATGGCCGCCGGCCGTCCCAAAGTCGCCCCGGCCACCCCCGTGGTCGACGCCGACCTTCCCCCGGCCGAGCGCGAGCGCAAGCTGATCGCCGTCCTGACGTCCGACGCGCCGCCGGCCGATAAGGCGATCACATGCAAGCAACTGGCTATCTACGGCGGCAAGGATGCCGTGCCGGCCCTGGCGGCGCTGCTGCCCGACAAGGAACTCTCGTCGTGGGCGCGGATCGCGCTGGAAGCGATTCCCGGCCCGGCCGCCGACGAGGCGCTGCGCCAGGCCATGGGCAAGGTGCAGGGCCGGCTGCTCATCGGCGTGATCAACTCGCTGGCCATGCGGCGTGACGCCAAGGCGACCGACGCCCTTGTGGCCAAGCTGAAGGACCCCGACGCCGACATCGCCTCCGCCGCGGCCGCCGCCCTGGGCCGCATCGGCGGCGCTCCGGCCGTCAAGGCGCTCGAGCAGTCTCTGCCCGGCGCCCCGCCCGCGGTCCGCACGACGGTGGCCGAGGGCCTCGTCCTGTGCGCCGAGCAGGCCGTTGCCGCCGGTAATCGCGACGAGGCCGTGCGGCTGTACGACCTCGTGCGCAAGGCCGACGTGCCCAAGCAGCGGATTCTAGAGGCCACCCGCGGCGCGATCCTCGCCCGCCAGGCCGCCGGCGTGCCGCTGCTGGTCGAGCAGTTGAAGTCCACCGACAACGCCCTCTTTGGCATCGGCCTGCGCACGGCCCGCGAACTGCCCGGCCCCGAAGCGACCGACGCCATTGCCGCCGAAATGCGTCAGGCGGCTTCCGACCGTCAGGCCCTGATGCTCATGGCCCTGGCCGACCGCGGCGACGCCAAGGCCCTTCCGGCCGTCCTCGGCGTGGCCAAGAGCGGCCCGACTCACGTGAGAATCGCCGCGATGGCGGCCCTCCAGCGTTTCGGCAACGCCTCGTGCGTGCCGGCGCTGCTGGAAGCCGCCGCCGAGGCCGATGCCGACCTCTCGCAGGCGGCCCGGAACACGCTGGCCAATCTGCCCGGCCAGGATGTGGACGCCGACCTCGTGACCCGCCTGTCGCAATCGACCGGCAAGGGGCGCCAGGTCCTTATCGAAGTGGCCGGCCAGCGGCGCGTTGCCGCGGCGCTGCCTGTGATCGCCACGTGCGTGACCGATGCCGATGCGGGTGTTCGCGGCGCCGCCATCGAGGCCCTCGGTTCCCTGGGCGACGCCAAGCAGGTGGGCGACCTCGCCGGCATGCTTCGCAAGGCCGACGCCAAGGAGCAGCCGGCCCTTGAGAAAGCACTTATGTCGATCTGCGGCCGTAGCGGAGCCGCCTGCGTGGCGCCGCTTCTGCCGCTGGCGCAGGGCGGCGATAACGCCGTTCGCGTGATCGCGCTCCATGCCCTGGCCTGTGCCGGCGGGCCAGCGGCCCTCGATGCCGTCAAGGCCGCCGTCAATGACAAGGACGAGACCGTTCAGGACGAGGCCGTCCGCACGATGTCGTCGTGGCCCAGCCGCTGGCCCGACGACGCCGGCGTCGTGGAACCGCTTCTGGCCCTGGCCAAGTCGGCCAAGAAGGTGCCGCACCACGTGCTGGCGATTCGCGGCTACCTGGAGTACGTGCAGGGCACCAAGAAGCTGAGCGACGACGCGAAGCTGGCCAAGGTCAAGGACGTGCTGCCGCTGGTCACGCGGCCCGAAGAGAAGCGGCTGGCGATTTCGGCCCTGGGCACCATCGCCACCAACGGCTCGCTCGAAATGCTGATCACCTTTGCCGCCGACGCCGCCACCGCCGACGAGGCCTGCACGGCTATCGTCAACATGGTGGGCAAGGGCGACGTGAAGGGCATCTCCAAGGACGAGCGCAAGAAGGCCCTCCAAACGGCCGCCGAGAAGTCGAAGAGCGCCGGCACGAAGAAACGGGCCGACGACGCGCTGAAGGGCATCAAGTAATACTATAGCACCACATTGCGGCATCCCAGTGCGCGGCGGGTCTCCCGACCCGCCGCGCAAACCGGTGGCTGGGTGGCCGTGCGCCCCGTAAGGCGGGTGGCATGCCCACGCCGTCTGTTGCGTGGGCATGTTCTACGACCGGGGTGAAACATGCCCACGCGAAACAGCGTGGGCATGCCACCCAATTGGAGGATGCACGGCCACGCAAAGGCGGCCGCCGCGGCGGCTGCCACCCGCCGGTAGAGATTCAGAACTATAACTGACGCGTTACAGCGAGATAACTATGAAATTCATCCCGGCCGCTTCCCTCATTCGCGCGGCGCTTGAGGGCGGCTACGCGGTGCCTTCGTTCACCGTCTGGAACGCCGAGGCGATCGACACGGTCCTCCGCGTGGCCACGGCCTGCCGCGCGCCGGTCCTCCTCATGGCCGGGCCCGGCGAATTCTCGCTCACGCCGCCGCCGCTCCTGGCCGACCTCGCCCGCAGTGTGGCCGCCCGGTACGACGTGCCGGCGGCCCTGCACCTCGACCACGGCGATTCGCCGGAGTGCGTCGAGACGTGCATCGCGGCCGGCTTCACGTCGGTCATGCTCGATTACTCCTCCCGGCCGCTGGCCGAGAATACGGGCGCCCTGCGGCAGGTGGCGTTGCAGGCCAGGCCGCGCGGCATCACGGTGGAGGGCGAGTTGGGCGCCGTCGGTTTCGTGCGCGATGTGGGCGGCGGTGAGGGCGCCAAGGTCTCGTCGCTGACCGACCCCGCCGAGGCCGCGGCCTTCGTTGCCGCCACCGGCGTTGACATGCTGGCCGTCTCGTTCGGTAACGTCCACGGGCTTTACACGCGGCGGCCGCAGTTCGATTTCGACCGCCTGGCCGCCATCCGCCGGGCCGCGGGCGTGCCGCTCGTCCTTCACGGCGGCTCGGGCACGCCCGACGAGGACCTCAGGCGGGCCATCTCGCTCGGCATCGCCAAGGTCAATGTGGCCAGCGAACTCATGCGGGCACTCCGCGACGCCGTGCGCGACCCGGCCAACGAGCACCTGTGGCTGCCCAAGACGCTCGCCCTGGGCATGGCGGCCGTGGGCAAGGTCGTCGAGAAATGGTTCACCGTGTGCGGCGCCGTGGGCAAGGCCGCGGCGCGGTAATTCGACTACGCCACTTGCGCTTTTGCGCGGTCGAATAAACAGTTTGCGCGGCAGGTCCGGGTACGTGTTTAGCGTTGCTGCCCGTAGCATCGTTTGTGACCGCTCCAGGGCACCCACATG
>PMZT01000046.1 GCA_003170085.1 Planctomycetia bacterium
TCGCCCTGGATCGGCTCGACCATGATGGCGCAGGTCTCGTCGTCGACGAGTTTTTCGACCGCGGCCATGTCGTTCAGCGGCGCGTACATGAAGCCCGGCACGAGCGGCCGGAACCCTTCCTGGTACTTCGGCTGGGCGGTCGCGGTGATGGCGGCGAACGTCCGGCCGTGGAAGCTGTTTTCGAACGTGATGAACTTATAGCGGCCCTTGACGGTCTTGCTGGTGTGGATGCGGGCGAGCTTGATGGCGCCCTCGATCGCCTCGGCCCCCGAGTTGCAGAAGAACGTCTTGCCGCCGAAGCCGGTCTTGGCGATCCACTCGGCCAGGCGGGCCTGCGGCTCGGTGTACCACGTGTTTGGCATGTAGATGAGCGTGGCGGCCTGCCTGGCGATCGCCTCCACCAGCTTCGGATGGCAGTGCCCGACGCCGGTCACCGCCCAGCCGCTGAAGAGGTCGATGTAGCGCTTGCCGTCGGCGTCCCACAGGTACGGGCCTTCGCCGCGCACGGCCACCTTGGGCAGCCGCCGGTAGTTGGCCATGACGTACTTCTCATACAGATCCATCACTTCCTGAGTGGTTGCCATTGCGTGCAGATTCCTTTCGTGATGCCTTCCGCTGGAGTTCGTTACTTCTTCGCCACGACCTCGCGGCAGCGGTCGCACAGGTCGGCGGGCCGGCCGGCGCCCACGGTGGGCCGGAAGTTCCAGCACCGCTCGCACCGCGCGTACGGTTGCTCGAGGAGCGTGGCCGAGGCGAACCGCTGCTCCTTCGCCTCGTCGCCGGTCGCGGTCTCGCCCACAAGGGCCTTCGCCTCTTCGGGCGTCGCCAGCACGAGCTCGCTGACCATGAGGAGGTCGGCCAGCATGCCGGTGCCCACTTCCTTCATCCGCAAGAGCTCCTTCGCGTCGCTTACCACGAGCGCCACGCGGGCCTGCGTGTATTTCTCGAACTTGCCGCGCTGTCTGAAGAGCTCGAGTACGGCGTACGCATCGCGGCGGAACTCCTGCAGCCACTCCCACTTCGCCAGCAGGTCCTCGTCCAGCACCTTCGCATCCACCTCGGGATATCGCGCCAGGTGCACGCTGGGCTCGCGGTCGGGCAGCGCGGGCAGGTAGCCCCACGTTTCCTCGGCCGTATGGACGAGGATCGGCGCGAGCAGCCGCACCAGGGCCTCGGCCACCTGGGCCATGGCGGTCTGGGCGCTGCGGCGGCGGGGCGAATCGGCCGCGTCGCAGTACATCGCGTCCTTCCGCACGTCCAGGTAGAACGCCGACAGGTCGTTCACGCAGAAGACGTGGACCATCTGGTACACGCGGTGGAACTGGAACGCCTCCATCTCGCCGGTCACGTCGGCCACGAGGCGTTCCTTGCGGGCCATGAGCCAGCGGTCGATCTCCTCCATCTGGGCCAGCGGCACCGTGTGCTTGGCCGGGTCGAAGTCGGCCAGGTTCCCCAGCAGGTACTTCAGCGTGTTACGGATCTTGCGATACGCATCCTGAAGGTTCGAGATCAGCGTGTCGGAGGCGCGGATATCGTACCCATAATCAACGCTCGATACGAACAGGCGCACCACGTCGGCGCCCAGGCGCTTGACCTCGGTGAGGACGCTCACGGTGTTGCCCAGGCTCTTCGACATCTTGCGGCCTTCCGCGTCCACCACGAACCCGTGCGTGATGCACGTGCGGAACGGCGGCTGGCCCCGCGCCACGACGCCCAGGATCAGGCTCGACTGGAACCAGCCGCGATGCTGGTCCGAGCCTTCGAGGTAAAGCTCGACGGGCATGCCCAGGCCCTCGGCCTCGGACACGCTCCGCCACGAGGCGCCGGAGTCCAGCCACACGTCGAAGACGTCGGTCTCGCGCCGCCACGTGGTCGGGCCGCACGCGGGGCACTCCGGCACCGTGCCGAAAATCTCTTCGTTGGTGTGCGCGGGCTTGCCGGCGGCATCCAGCGCGTACCACGCGCCGGAGCCGTGCTTGCCGTAGAACTTGCCGGCGGCCCGCATCATGTCGCCGGTCATGACGGCCCGGCCGCACGCCTCGCAATAGAGGGCGGGGATCGGCACGTCCCAGACCTTCTGGCGGCTGATGCACCAGTCGGGCCGCGTCTCGATCATGGCGCGAATGCGCGACTCGCTCCACGCCGGAATCCACTGGACGCCGCCGACGGCGTCGAGCGCCCGCTCGCGCAGCGACTTGCCGACGTCGCCCTTGTCGAGCGCCACGAACCATTGCTCGGTCGCCCGGAAAATGACCTCCTTGCGGCAGCGCCAGCAGTGCGGGTAGCGGTGGGTCTTGCTGCCCGCGGCCACGAGGTGCCCGCTATCGCGAAGGTGCTGCGTGATGATCTTATTTGTGATATCCCCGACAATATTGCCGCGCACCCAATCGGGCGTTGTCTCGTCCAATCGCCCAGTGGCATCGACGGGGCTGTAGGCCGGCAGGTCATGCTTGCGCCCCATCAAGTTGTCTTCTCTGCCATGGCCAGGCGCGGAATGAACAAGGCCAGTGCCTTCTTCGAGAGTAACCATGGTTTCATCTGTCCACACTCGCCGTGGTGTGTGTCCTGCTGGCTCACGCTGTTCACTATCCGGCGGCCATCCCATGAAAGGATGGTCGTAACTCATGCCATATAGAGCCTTCCCTTTTTCGACGGTCAATGGTGCTCCATCGACAAGGACCAGTCCTGTTGCGTTTGTGACCGAATCGATCAATTCCTTAGCTACGATCACTAAGCGCTCTTGGCCTCTAGCGTCATTGGTGCGGAGAAGTGCATAGTCGTATTCTGGATGTACCGCGATCGCGAGGTTCGCCGGCAATGTCCACGGTGTTGTGGTCCAGATCATGAGATAGAGCGGCGGGTGGCCAAGCCTTCCCCACGTTTCCCAGATGGTCCCAGCCCCCCAAACGTGCTGGGGGGTATCCTTCGGGTCTTGCACAGGGAAGAGGACGTAAACGCTCGGCCCCTCGTCGTCCTGGTACTCGATCTCGGCCTCGGCCAGGGCCGTGCCGCAGTGCATGCACCAGTGGATCGACCGGAGCTCGCGGTGCAGCAGGCCCTCGTCGGCCAGCTTCGCCAGGACCTCCATCTCGCCTTCTTCGTACGCCGGCGACATGGTCAGGTACGGCCGGTCCCACCGGCCCAGAACGCCCAGCGACTGGAACTGCTCGCTCTGGTGCTTGGCGTACTTCAGGGCGTAGGCCTCGCAAAGGTTGCGGATCTCGACCACGCTCATCGTGCGGCCCTTGGGGCCGAGCTCCTGGCGCACCTTGTGCTCGATCGGCTGACCGTGGCAGTCGAACCCCGGAATGTACGGCGAATCGTACCCCTGCATCGTCTTGTACTTGACGACCACGTCCTTCAGGATTTTGTTGACGCCCGTGCCGATGTGGATGTCGCCGTTGGCGTACGGCGGGCCGTCGTGCAGCACGTAGCGGCCCTTGGGGTGCGGCGCCACGCGGATGAGGTCGTACAGGCGCATCTCGGCCCAGCGCTTACGCGTGTCGGGCTCGCGCCGCACGAGGTCGGCCTTCATCGGGAACGGCGTTTCGGGGAGGTTGAGCGTGTCTTTATAAACGTTTGCCATGGAGACCTCGCTTGGAACTCCTGTTAGAAAAAGACCCTGGCTGCGTCGCGAGGGGCGTGCCAGGGCCGCATGATCCGTGTCGAAATCCCGTTTGCCCTGGAAACCACCCCTTTCAGGCAATACCGCCGCGCAGGGACCTCGCGCGGGCGTTGTCACGGCTGCGCCACGGCGATTCCATGCGCGTCGCTCCTTACCTGCCGGCGGAAACTCTCGTTTACCAATCCGAAATGGTATCGGACCCGGCGCGGTGCGTCAATGACTTTCTTCACCGATACGTAATCGCCTTGACCGCTCGGCGGCGGGCGGGTAGGGTTACGGGAAGGCAAGCTTTCGAGGAAGGTCATGCGAAGCCCTCGTCAACAGGACGCTACGGCCGATCTAGGCCGGATTCAAGACCCAAGGAAAATAGTATCTCCACAATTGTGACCCGGCCCAAGGAGTTCTGGATGAGAATCGTCTTCAGCAGAAAGGGGTTTGATTCCGTTTACGGTCGGGTCCCCAGTCCCATCTTCCCAGGTGACAGAATGTGCTTTCTGCCGATCCCGAGCCCCAATGAGAGGATCAAATACTCAGATGTGTCGTGCGAGGGGCAGAACCTTGGCAAGATCGTCGAATCCTTGCCGCAAAGAAGAGTCTGCAAGGAGTCCTCCGTCCATTTGGACCCTGATCTGGACCACGATGCCTATCCAAGAGAAGCCGGCTGGCGCGGTATATTCGGGCAGACCGGTGCCGCTCAGTCGCACTTGAAGAACCGTGGCGTCACACAGGAGGACATCTTCCTCTTCTTCGGCTGGTACAAGCGAGTGGACGTTATAGGGGGAAGGATTTCATATGTCGCAGAGGCTCCAGACCTACATGTTCTTTTTGGGTGGATGCAGATTGGCTCGATTCATCGCGTGGACAGTCTCCAGCCATCTGCGCTCCGCTGGGCAAGATACCACTCTCACTTGGATCCGGATCGCGCCCCGAACCCGTTGAACACGGTTTACGTTGCCCGAACGGAATTGGCCTTGCCTGGCATGAGAGGAACCGTGCCAGGAGCCGGCCTGTTCCGCACGTTCCGGTCCAACCTGTGCCTGACTGCCCCGAATGCAAGAGGAAGAAGTGAGTGGCGACTGCCGAAATGGTTCTATCCCCCTTGTCGGGAACGCGCGCTCTCGTACCATGCGGACATGCGGAGATGGCGGCGAGGCACGAACAGTGTGTATCTGAAGACAGTTGGCCGTGGACAGGAGTTCGTACTGGACTGCGATAGTTACCCGCCGGCACTGGATTGGCTGAAGGAATTGCTAGGTGGCCAGTAGGGCATAGCCGGGGCATTCCGGGGAGTTTACTATTTTCCTCTCCGGCAGGCAGTTTCAAGGGCCAAGGCGCACTGGTGGGCAAGCCGCCTTTGGCACCCCACCCGACGAGTGCCACCCCGCAAGAATGCCGCATGTTCGGGAAGCTACCGGCAGTCGGCCCGCCACGGCGGCTCTTCGATGCGGCGGGTACGGAGACCCGCCGCGCAAAACCTAAAGTATGCCTTGTGGGACTGGACGGCAACCGTTCGAACGTCGGACGACCATGCTTTCGCAACGGCGCGAAAGCATGGCACCCACAGGAATACCGCTGCCGCACTACTTCTTCGCGGGCAGGTCGCTTTCGAGCTTATCGACCGCCTGGCGAATGAGGTCGCCCAGCTCCACCTCGTTCTTCGCGATGCGGCGGCAGACCGAGAGGATGATGATGCCCATGATGGCCTGGAGCACGATGATGCTCGCGGCCACCAGGTTGATGTGCGATTCCAGTTCGGCCATCTGATCCGGCGTCATGGATGCCTCCTTACGATGGGTGCGGGGGCGGCCCTCTCCGCGGGGCTGCCCGTATAATGAGTTTGACATAGCCCGCGGCGCCGGTCAACTCGAAAGCATATTCGGTAATTCAGGCAGGCCATTTACGCCAGGTCGCCGAGACGCCCCTTGACACGTTTTGGGCATATGCCTATAATGCGGCAGTAGAGGAGAGTGGGCCGTGCCGAGACCGAAATGTTGCCGAAGAGTGGCCGGGCTGCCGCGGTGCAACGTGTTCAAGCCCGCGGGTATACCCGCCTGCTCGCTTGAGGAAGTTATCCTGACCGTCGATGAGCTGGAGGCGGTCCGGCTCGCGGACCTCCAGGGCCTGTACCAGGAACAGGCCGCCCAAGAGATGAACATTTCGCGGCAGACGTTCGGCCGGATCATCGAGTCGGCTCACAGGAAGGTGGCCGAAACCCTCGTCCAGGGAAAAGCCCTACGGATTGAAGGAGGCGTGATTGAGGTGGCCGAGACAAGAAGTTTCACGTGTTACGATTGCCAGCATGCCTGGGAGGTGCCCTTTGGCGCCGGGCGGCCGCAGGAGTGCCCCAAGTGCAAGGGTCTGAATATCCACTGCGCACCCGAGGACCGGGGCGCGGGCCGGGGCCAGCGCGGGTGCGGAGGTCGCGGCCGGTGCCACCGTGGCGGACGCAGCGCCTCGGGTCCGAAGCCCGCGGCACCGCCGGAAACGAAAGAGTGATTTCGCGGTATCTTACGTGATTACCAACGAAAGGAAGCGTTTCATGAAGATCGCAGTGGCCTCTACCGACGGCGTCTCCATCTCCCCCCACTTCGGGCGGAGCAAGAGTTTCATTGTGTTCGAGGTGGCCGACGGCCGGATCGCCGGCCGGGAGGTGCGCCAGAACTCGTATACCGCTCATGCCCAGGGTCAGTGCGAGGGACACGAGGCGCATGACCCCGCCCAGCCGCACAGCCATGCCGATATCGTCAACGCCCTCAGCGACTGCCAGGTCGTCCTGTGTTATGGCATGGGATGGCGCGCAGCCGAAGACCTGAAGCGCGCCGGCATCCAGCCGTTCGTGCTGGACGCCGAGGCTTCACCCGAGGAGGCGGTGCAGGCGTTCCTCGCGGGTAAGGTCAAGCCCGGCGCGTTCTGCCGCTGCCACGAGCACTAGCCGACATCTCTGAGCGTTGCGTCGCTGTTCCGCCGGCGCGCGAGGGCCGCACGGTTCAAGACCGCGCGCCCCGCACTCGCCATTCTCACGCGGCGCTTGAAAGGGCGGGCGGTTTTCACTATCGTGAAGAGACCATGGAGAACCTTCTACGCATCGGTACGCGCGGCAGTCGCCTGGCGCTTGTCCAGGCTGAGTGGGTGGCGGCCCGCTTGCGCGACGCGCACCCGACGCTCGAAGTTCGCCTCTCGACGTTCCGGACCGTCGGCGACCGCGACCGGGCCACGCCGCTGGCCCACCTGCCGGGCGTCGGGTTCTTCGTCAAGGAACTCGAGACGGCCCTGCTCGAGGACCGGATCGACCTGGCCGTGCACTCCATGAAAGACGTGCCGACGCGCCTCGCCGAGGGCCTCGAGGTCGAATCGGCCGTGCCCCTGCGCGAGGACCCGCGTGAGTGCCTCGTCACGCCCACCGGCGTGGCGCTCGCGGACCTGCCGGAAGGCGCCACGATCGGCTCATCGAGTCCCCGGCGGCGGGCGATGCTGCTGGCGGCGCGGCCGGACCTCAAGTTCATCGGTCTTCGCGGCAACGTCGAGACGCGCCTGGCGAAGCTTGCCGCGGGCGCCTGTCACGCGACCGTGCTGGCGGCCGCGGGCCTGAGCCGGCTGGGGCTTCTGGACCGGCGTATGGTGAAGCAGCCCACTTCGGTGCTGACGCCGCCGGCCGGGCAGGGGGCGCTGGGCCTCGAGTTCCGGGCCGATGACGACCCCGTCCGCCGCGCGATCGCCCCGCTGGATTCTCCGCCGCCGCGCCTGGCCGTGCTCATGGAGCGGGCGCTTGTGCGGCGCCTGGGCGCGGGTTGCCGCACGCCGCTCGGCGTGATCGGGACCGTTGACGCGGCCGGGCGGTACGCGCTGGAAGCGTATCTCCTCAGCCCCGACGGTCGCACGGTGCTTCGTCAATCCGCCGGCGGCCCCGCGTGCCCGTCGCCGGAAGAGGCGCGCCAGGTTGGCACGCTCCTGGCCGAATCCCTTCTGGCCGCGGGCGCCGCCGGGCTTATCGGCGCCGACCCAGGCGCCTACGCGAACGGAGCCGACGATGCCTGAAGGATGGCAGATGGCGCTCCTGGCCATCGTCGGTCTTCTCGGCGGCACGATGGGCGGGTTCCTCGGCGTCGGCGGCACCATCGTTTTCATGCCCCTCCTGAAGCTGATCTGCGACGCCAACCCGGAGACCGCGATCGACCCGCACACGGCCATCGCCGTCACGCTCGTGCTGAACGTGTGCGTGGGCGCGTCGGCCACGGTGGGCCACGCGCGGGCCGGGCGCGTCATGTGGAGCATCATCAAGGTGCTTGTGCCGGCGAGCCTTGCGGCGTCGGTCGTGGGGGTGTTCGTGGGCAACTATTTCACGGGCGCGAACGAGGTGTGGCTGTGGCGCCTGTTCGGCATCCTGATGATCTACGTGGCGGCGCTGAACGGATACCGGCTCGTCCGCCCGCTCGCGCCGGTCGACGCCGGATCGCAGGAGATCGTCGGCCCGCCGCGCGGGACGTGGGCGGTGGCGCTCGTGGGCCTCGTGACGGGGTTCTTCTCGGGCCTGCTGGGGATCGGCGGCGGGGCGATTGCGGTGCCCGCGCAGCAGATCCTGCTGAAGATGCGGCTGCGGTCGGCGATTGCCAATTCGGCCGTCACGGTCGTGTTTGCATGCATTCTGGCGGCGGTCATGAAACACGCGACGCTGGCGGAGCACGGCCTGAGCGCCACGCGGCCGTGGATTTACATTGCGCTGCTGGCGCCGCCGGCCGTCGTGGGGGCGCTCATCGGGTCGCACCTGACGCACCGCGTCTCAAGGGTCTGGGTGCGGCTGATTTTCATCGCCTTCCTCCTGTGGACGGCGTACGAGATGCTCGTGGCGCGGTGAGGCACGGCCCTATTGATACGACAGTGAAACTTTCCAGGATTTGCGCGGCAGGTCTCCCGACCCGTACGTGTTTAGCGTTATGGCNNGCCCTGGAGCGGCCACAAACGCTACTATAGGCGGTAACGCTAAACACGTACCCCGACCCGCCGCGTAAGACTTGGAAAGAGGCGCTGCTGTTTGAGGCAGGGTGCCGTCCTATAGCCGTGACGCGAAAAGGCGAAATAGGCAAGTCCGCCGCGCCAGATTCCGATAGAATAAGCGTCGAAGCGCATCGGCGCCGGTGGGCGGGGGACCGGGGAGAGCGAGGGGCGCGACCGTTGCGAACTCCAAGAGAGTAAAGGACTAATATGAATATGAATACGCTCATTCACGTAACGCACGAGGCGGTTCAGAAGGTCGGCGGCATCGGGGCGGTGCTCCAGGGCTTCTTCACCGCGAAGGCCTACAACGCGAGCGTGCCGCGCTCGATCCTGATCGGTCCCGGCGACGGCGGCCAGCAGGAACTCCTGGCCAAGGCCGGCAAGGTGCTCTATTCGAGCCTGACGGGCACCGATGAAGGCGGCTGGGGCAACCGGTTCCGGCCGATCCAGGAGCGGTTCGGCGTGGGCATCATCTACGGGCGGCGCCCGTTCAAGGACCGGACCACGGGCGTCGAGTCGTCGCCCGAGGTGCTGCTGATCGACGTTTCGCACCCCAACCTCGACCGCCTGGGCGAGGCCAAGCGGGTGCTCTACGAGCGGTTCGGCATCCGCAGCGACCTCTATCACACATGGGAATACGAGCAGTACATGCGGCTGGCGGCGCCGGCCCTGGCGGCGGCCCACGCCCTGGGGGCGGCCGAGAAGGGCCCCGCGATCATCCTGGCCCACGAGTTCATGGGCATGCCCACGGCGCTCCTGGCCATCGCGACGGGCGATCGCGCCTTCCGCACCGTGTTCTACGCCCACGAGGTGGCCACGATGCGCCGGATCGTCGAGGGCCATCAGGGCCACGACACGATGTTCTACAACGTCCTGGCGCAGGCGATGGCGAAGGGCAAGTTCGTGGAGGACGTCTTCGGCCTCCAGGCGCCGTTCTTCAAGCACTCGCTGGTCTCGGCGGCGCGGTTCTGCGACGCCATTCTGTGCGTCGGCGACCACACGCTGTCGGAGATGAAGTTCATGGGCGCCGACTTCGCCGACAAGAACCTGCGGCTGGCGTATAACGGCGTTCCAGCGTACGACGTTTCCTACGACGACGTCATGCAGTCGAAAGGCCGCTTGCAGCAGTACACGCAGAAGATTCTGGAGTTCAAGCCCGACTTCATTTTCTCGCACGTGACGCGCATGGCCCTGTCGAAGGGCATGTGGCGGGACCTGAAGGTCCTGTGGCACCTCGAGAAGCAGTTCCGCGAGAGCGGCCACACGGGCGCCTTTTACCTCCTGTCGAGCGAGCTGGGCGCCCCGCGCAAGGGCCACGAGATCCTCGACATGGAGGCCCGCTACAGTTGGCCGGTCGGGCACCGCGAAGGATACCCGGACCTCTCGGGCGGCGAGGCGGACTTCTATGTTCATATCCAAAAGTTCAACGCCTGCGCGCGGCAGATCAAGGTGATCCTGGTGAACCAGTTCGGCTGGAGCACCGCCGCGTGCGGCAGCGCCATGGCCCCGGAGATGGACTTCCTGGATATCCGCAAGGGCACCGACATCGAGTTCGGCCAGTCGATCTACGAGCCGTTCGGCATCGCGCAGCTCGAGCCGCTGTCGTTCGGCGGCATGTGCGTCATCACGAACGTCTGCGGCTGCGCGGGGTTCGTTGAGAAGGTTACCGGCGGCAAGCCCGTGCCGAACGTCCTTGTGGCCGATTACACGCAGCTTCCCAAGGGCAACGGCACGCTCGACAACGTCCTCTCGATCGGGTCGCACGAGCGCGACGTGGCCGAGGAGCGCGAGGCCGACCGCGTGGCCATCGAGATTCTGAAACGCCTGCCCAAGGAACGGGCCGCGCAGGAGAAGCTGATCAGGGACGGCTACGAGCTGGCCCAGAAGATGTCGTGGGAAGTCGTCAGCCGCGACTACCTGATGCCGGCCTTAACCGCGATCAAGTAATCCGGGCCGAAGCGGGGCGCCACTCGAAAACGGAGAACCCATGTCCCCCACGATCGCCTCGCTCGACACGCTCGTCGCCGGCCTGGCGCCGGAGGCGCGACGCCGCTTCGACCGCCTGTTTGACGTGGCCGTGAGCGTGGCCGAGGTCCTGCCGCCGCCCGCCATGGAGAACTGGATCTGCAGCGCGTTCAAGTACCTGACCCGGAAGGACCCCGCCGGCCCCGAGGGCCGCAAAGAAATCCTCGACACAATCCGCCATCAGCAGGTGGTGCACGTCCTGAATCGCGTGACCACGCAGGCCACGCTTTTCAACTATGTGCGGGCGGTGCGGCCGATCGAGGCGAAGGCGGCCACCGATGTCGAGGCCGAGATCGAGGCGGCGCGCGGCAGGTGCTCGTTCTGCAAGCCCCTCGAACTGACGCCGGCCAACAGCTTCGGCCGCATCGGCCAGAAGAAGACTTGCGCCAACGTGGCGGTGTACGACGGGTACCACGGCCTCGTAATCTTCGAGCATCACAGCCCCTTGCGGTTCCGGCACGACGAGTTTGCGCCCGCCGAGATCGCCGACCTCCTGGCCACCAGCCGCGCGTGGGCCGACAAGTGCCACGCCGAGTCGCCCGACGCCCGGTTCTTCTTCCTCATGTGGAACTGCCTGTGGAAGGCCGGGGCGAGCATCATTCATGGCCATGCGCAGATGACTGTCGGCCGCAAGTTCCATTACGGCAAGGTCGAGCGGCTGCGACGCGACGCCCTGGCGTACAAGAAGGAGCACGGGGCGGATTACTTCGCCGACCTTGTGGCCGTCCACGAGTCGCTGGGCCTGGCGGTCCGGTGGGGCGGCGTGACGGCCCTCGCGCACCTCGTGCCGGCGAAGGACCGCGAGATGATCCTTGTGGCCGGCCGCTTCGATGCGCCGGACCTGCCGGCGGCGATCTGGCGGGCGCTCAAGGTCTTTGCCGCCCAGGACGTGAAGTCCTACAACCTGGCTGTGTACATGCCGCCGATGGGCGCCCCCGATCCGGCGTGGGCGGGGTTCCCGGTGCTCGTTCACCTGGTGGACCGCGGCGACCTTGCCGCCAAGACGGCCGATATCGGGGCGATGGAAATGTACGCCAGCGCCGTGGTCTCGGCCGACCCGTTCGCGCTGGCCGAGGCGATGAAGAAATAATTGAATCCTTGTTTAGCCGGCGGGCTTGCCCGTCGCGCTCAGCGACGAAGTGAAGTACTGGTTTAGCCGGCGGGCTTGCCCGCCGCGCTTAGCGCCGAAGTGAAGTACTGGTTTAGCCGGCGGGCTTGCCCGCCGCGCATCATACAAGAAAAGCCCCACGACACGCTTGTGCCGCGGGGCTTTGCGTTTTCACGTCGCAGTGTGCATTCGTTTTACATGACGGGGCAGTGCATGTGGTGCGAATGCTCGGCAATCATCGAGATGAGCATGGCAATGCCAATGACGATGCACGAGATGATCTGGATCACCAGGGCCACGTAGCCGCAGATAAGCCCGGCGAGGGCCATGCCGCCGCCCTCATACGCTCCGGGCGTCCGCCGGATCTGGCCCCGGCCTATGTGCCCGAAAATGATGGCGAGGACCGCCGGTATCAGCCCCGTGCCGCAGCAACACGACGCCCCCAGGACCGACAGAACGCCCAACACGAGCGACGCCACCGCGAAACCGTTCGTGCGCGTCCGCGGTGCAACAGGGGGCAGGTTGGCCTGTGTCATCGGAACACCTCCTTGTACACACCATCATACCGCGGCGGGGTTCGTCACGCAACCGCCGTTGCGCATGGGCCGCCTAAAAGGGCTACTTGGCTTTCTTGTGGCGCTGTTTCACGGCGCTCCAGAAGGCGGCGCGAGGGAGGCCCCGGCCTGTTTTGAGGCTTTGCCGCGACTTGCCGAGCAATGCCTGGATGCGTGACGAGTGGCCGATGATCAAACGCTCCTGGTCCTTTTCGCTATGCCGTGCGGTCATGATGGCGGCTCCCATTGCACCCGGATTACGGCACGAGTTCCATGTTGTCCAGCCACAATCCGCAATTCGCAATTCGCAATCGTTCAGCGTCCCAGGTCCCGCCCTCGGTCGCGCGCGGCCTTGACGGCGGCGGCGACGGTGGCGGGAAGGCCCAGGGCCTCGAACGTCTTGATCGCCGCCTCGGTCGTGCCGCCGGGGCTGGTGACCTTGTGGCGGAGCGTTGCGGGGTCTTCGCGGGTCTCGGCCATGAGGCGGGCGGCGCCTTCGAACGTCACGCGGGCCAGCCGCGCAGCGTCCTCCGGCGACAGGCCCACCTGGGCGCCGGCGGCGCCGAGGAGTTCCGCCAGGTAGAAGAAGTACGCCGGGCCGGAGCCCGAGACCGCCGTGACGGCGTCCATGAGGTTCTCGGGCACGGTGATGACCTCGGCGGCGGCGCCCAGGAGGCGGGCGGCCACGGCCAGGTCCTCGGGCGTGGCGTGCGGACCGGCGCTCACGGCCGCCATGCCGCGGCCCACGAGCATGGGCGTGTTGGGCATCGCGCGGACGATGCGGGTGCCGGCGGCCACGGTCTCGGCGATGTGGGTCGTCGAGATGCCGGCGCAGATCGAGACGATGAGCTTGTGCGGCCCGAAAAGGCTGCCCAGCGGCGCGAGGGCCTTATCGAACATCTGCGGCTTGACGGCCACGAGGACGACGGGCGCCGCCATGACGACCGCGGCGTTGTCGTGCGTCGTGGGGATCTTGAGCGTTTGCTCGAAGAGGTCGCGGCGCCCTTGTTCGGGGTCGGCGGCGATCATCTCCGCCGGCTGGAGGACGCCGGCCTTGATCAGGCCGCGCGCAATGGCCTCGGCCATGTTGCCGGCTCCCAGGAACCCCAGTTGGATAGGACTCATGGCTTTATGTTACTTCCCTTCCTTGGAAAGCAGGCCTTCTTCGCGCCAGAGGATGAGCAGGCGGTTGGCGTTGTCGCTGGTCTTTTGGAGGTCCTCGATCAGGTTGATGAGTTGGCGGTGCATCTCATCGCTGGTCACGAGCTTGCCCAACGTGCCCTTGCCCTCCTTGATGTCGGTGAAGACGGCGTTGACGTTGTTGATAAGGACGCGCAGGTCGTCGGCGTCCTTCGAGACATTCATGATCGCGGCGCTGGCGTCGGCGCTGGTCTTGGCGAGGGCCTCGCCCGCCTTGTCGTAGGTGCCGACGGAACTCCGGACGGTCGCCAGGGTCTTATCGACTTCGGCCAGGGTCTTCGAGAGGTCGGCGGCGCTCGTGCGGGCCGTCGAGAGGAGCTGGTTGAACTGGCTGTTGGGGTCCTTGATCTCGGTCTGGAACGACGTGGCTGTCTCCTGGAACTGCGCCAGGGCGCTGGCCAGGTTGGCGGGCTTCCCGGCCTTGACCTCGTCGAGCGTCCGCGGCACCGTGAGCTGCTCGAAATTGTCCATCATCTTCTCGAACTTCGTGATGAGGTCCTTGGGGAGGAAGCCCTCGACGTGGCCCTCGACCTGGGCGGTGCCGTCGGTGGGCAGGTAGGTCTCGGCCTTGGCGGCGGGGGCCTTGGGCGACGGCTCGAAGTCCAGCATGACGTCGCCCGTGAGGCCGCGCTGGGCCACCAGGCTGTAACTCGTGGGGATGTGGGCGGTCTTGTCAATGTACATGCGAACCCACACGCCCTCGGCGGCCGGCCGGGCCGAGACGATCTGGCGGACCTCGCCGATCTCGATGCCGTCCATGGTCACGCGCTTGCCTTCGCGGACGCCGATGGCCGTGTCGAGCCGGACCGAGACGATGTACCCGCCGCGCACGAGCCACGCCATGCCCTCGAACCATACGATCATCAGGCCCAGCAGGATCAGCCCCACCAGGACGAACAGGCCCACGACGACGTGTTTCTTATCGTTCACGTTTTGGCCTCCTCAGAGCCTATTCGGAGAGGCTCTTAGCCGGCGCCGCCGTCAGGCTGGCGTTGCCGTGGATGAACCGCTGAACGCGGATGTCGGGATGCCGCCGGAACTCGTCGGGCGTGCCGTCGGCGATGATCTCGCCTTCCTGGAGCATGATCAGCCGGTCGCCCACCTTGAACGCGCTGGCCATGTCGTGTGTTACCACGATACTCGTGGTCTTCAGCTCGTGCTGGGCACGCAGGATGAGGTCGTTGATCGTGTCGGCCGTCACCGGGTCGAGGCCCGTGGTCGGCTCGTCGTACAGGATGGCCTCGGGGTCCAGGGCGATGGCGCGGGCCAGGCCCACGCGCTTGCGCATGCCGCCCGAAAGCTCCTCCGACAAAAGCTTCTCCGTGCCGGTCATGTCCACCACGGCCAGTTTGTGCGCGACGATGCGCCGGATTTCCTCTTCCGCCAGGTGCCGGTGCTCGCGCAGCGGGAAGGCCACGTTCTCGTACACCGAGAGGAAGTCGAAGAGCGCCGCCCCCTGGAAGACCATGCCGAAACGGGTGCGCAGCGGCGCCAGCGCCCGCTCCGAAAGGTGCGTGATCTCGGTCTCGCCGATGAAGAGGCGGCCGGAGGTCGGCTTCAGCAGCCCCATGATGAGCTTGAGCATGACGCTCTTGCCAACGCCGCTCGCGCCCAGGACCACCGTGGTGGCGCCCTGGCGGAAGCCCGTCGTGAGGTCCTTGAAGACCTCCTTCTTGCCGAACCGCATGCTGACATGCTCCAGGCGAATGAGCACGCCGTCAGGGCTGGGCAACCGGGTTGTCTCGTCTTCGCTCATCACGTTTTCCTGCCCTGCCTATAGCAACGTTTCTTGACGTTCCAGGGCACCCACATGGGGGTGCCCCTACGTTTGCGCGCTGCGGACGATCGCGCGCTGCGTAGGGGCGGCCCCNNTTTCGCAACGGCGCGAAAGCATGTTGTCCCGCCGGCGTCGTCATCTAACCGAAGATACTCGTGCGCCCCCAGATCGCGTCGTACAGCCCCTGGAGGAAAAGCACGATGAAGAAGTCCAGGACCAGAATGGCCATGAAGCTGACGACGAACGCCTCGGTGGCGGCGCGGCCGACGCCC
>PMZT01000070.1:0-10519 GCA_003170085.1 Planctomycetia bacterium
CGCCGCCGCCCACGCCGCCGCCGGCCGCGCCGAGCGACACCTTTGTTCCGCCGAACCCCTCGCCGTAGTCGGCTAAATCTTTGACCCAGCCCAGAGCGGCCTTGAGTTGCTCTGGGCTTTTTGTTTAGACTGGCCCAGCCGTGAAACTCAAGTCACGCCAACTCGCGCCGTATTTGCTGGCCGCGCTGGCCCTGGCGGTGGTGCTGGGCGTGGAAGTGACCTCGCGCTGGGGGCCGCGCTGGGACTTCTTCCAGCGCTTGGAATGGATGACCTTCGATTGGCGCGCCAAGCAGGCCAGCCACTGGCCCGCCCCGGTGAGCCCGGACCTGGGATTCGTCTTTTTCAGCGACGAAACGATCGCGTTTTTCAGCGACAGCCGCCGGCTGGGCACCAACTACAGTTTTGGGCTTTACTGGCCGCGCCATTTGTACGCGCAGGTCCTGCGCGAACTGGGCGCCCAAGGCGCCAAGGTGGTGGGCCTGGACGTCCTGTTTGGCGAACTGCGCCATGATTATGACCACGTGCTGCTCCCCGGGCCGGACAAAAAAGGCTTGCCCTCGGACCTGTTTTTCCAGCACATGGTCGGCGAGTTGGGCAACGTGGTGCTGGGCGCCAGCCCCCAGGTGCAGCCTCACCGCCTCTTCCGCGTCGCCGCCGCGGACCTGGGTGACATCTCGGTCGATACGGACGCCGACGGGGTCTTCCGCCGGATCAAGCCTTTTAAAGATTACCGGATTTGGCACGAGGACATTCGCATGGAGGCGCTGATCAACAACTGGGATTTGGACCGCGCCGAGGTCCGCTCCAACGCCCTCTGCATCCCCACCAAGGACCAAACGCTCAAGCTGGTGCCGCTGGAAGACGGCTTTTTCCGGCCCGCGCTCTTGCTGAACAACGCCGAAACCAACTCCCAGGCGCTGGAACCGGCTTATCAGGACTTGCGCGTCTGGCACATGGGCATCGTGCTGACCGCCAAGGTGCTGGGCCTGGACCTCGAACAAGCCAAAGTCGATCTGGAAAGCCACCGCATCGTCCTGGCGGGCACCAACGGCGTCCAACGCATCCTACCCCTGGATGCCAGGGACTCCCTGGTGATTGACTGGCCGATCCGGCCCAATGATCCGCGACTGACCCAGGAGGCCTTTGAATCGGTGTGGGCCAAGGACTTCAGCCGGCAACTGGGCACCAATCATCCCCCCCGCTTCAAAGACAAGCTGGTCGTCATCGGCTCCATGGCCACCGGCAACGATTTGGCCGACCGCGGCGCCACCCCGGTGGACAAGCACGCCTTCCTGACCAGCAACCACTGGAACGTGGCTAATTCCGTGCTCACCGGACGCTTCATTCAGCCCGCCTCCGCCGCCACCGCGCTGCTGCTCATCCTGGGCTTCGGCCTCGCGTCGGTGGCAGCCACCCTGGGGCTGCGGCCGTTGTCCGCCTCGGCCCTGGTAACGCTGCTCGGGATCGGCTTGTGGACGACGGGCTTATGGTTGTTCATCTGGCAGCGCTATTGGCTGCCATTGGTCACGCCGCTAGCCAGCCTGGCGCTGGCCCACGGAACCCTGCTCAGTTACCGGGCGTTTTTCGAGCAAAGCGAGCGCCGCCGCATCCGGGGCATCTTCACCAAGATCGTTTCCCCGGACATCGTATCCGAACTGCTCGACGCCGAGAAACTCCCGCTCGGGGGCGCGCGCCGGGAGGTGACCGTCTTTTTTGCCGACGTGCGCGGCTTCACCGAATATATCGACTCCAATCACGCCAAGGCCGAAGAGCATATCCGCGAGTTGAAGCTCCAAGGCCCCGCCGCCGAGGCCTGGGCCGATCTCCAAGCCAGCGAGGCCCTCCAAACAGTCAACATGTACCTGGGCATGATCGCCGAGATCATCAAAAAACACAACGGCACCCTGGATAAATATATCGGCGATGCCGTGGTGGCGATGTTTGGCGCACCCATCGCGCTGCCGGACCACGCGCTGCGGGCCGTGCGGGCGGCGCTGGCCATGCGCGATGCCCTGCCGCGCGTGAACCAGGACCTCGTGGCGATGAACCTGCTTGCACCCGACGCCCGGCTGAGCATGCGCATCGGCCTCGCGACCGGCCCGGCCATCGTGGGCAACTTCGGGTCGGAGCAGCGATTCGATTACACGGCGATGGGCGATACGATGAACCTTGCCAGCCGGCTTGAAGAGGCCAACCGCTGGCTCTCGAGCCACATCCTCGTGCCCGAGACCACCCGCAACGCCTGCGGCAGCGAGGTTCTTTTCCGCCGCTTCGGCCCGTGCCACCTCCGCGGAAAGGCCAAGCCCCTCATTCTGTATGAGCCGCTGGCACCGGAGCCTGCGCCGCCGGCGCTGCGGGCCATGGCCGACGCATTCAACCGGGCCGTGGACGCCCTGGCCGCCAAGGACCTTGCGGCCGCCGAGTCGGCCCTTGCGGAATGCCTGGAATTGCAGCCCGACGACGGCCCCGTCCAGGCCCTCAAGCAGCGGATCGAGGCCGTCCGGGCGGGCGCCCTCGCCCCCGACGAGCCGTGGAACCTGACGAAGTCGAAATAGCAACGGACGTAGTGCCTTTGCTCTCTCGGCCGGGTGGCATGCCCACGCCGCCTCTCGCGTGGGCATGTGAATGGACATCGGGCACAGCATGCCCAGGCAACGGACGGCCTGGGCATGCCACCCACCGGACACCCGCGACTGCAATTGCGGCGGTAATTTATTCTGGCGGTAATTTATTCTTGACAAAACGGCCTTCGCAGCCCATAAGAATGAATATAGTGGTGTTTCGTCCATCATGTCCGAGAAGTTAGCCGGTACGCGGGGGCGCCTGGCGGGCAGACTAGAGCCGGCAGGCAAATGGGGGAATCTGGCGAATAGCAGTATTCCATTAAAAGAAGGGCGGTATCGCGCCGCCTTTCAAAAGCGGCAGCGGCTTCCTACCCCTCGGTCGCTGCCGCGATTTTTTGCGCCCATCGCGGGTGGCACGGTATCCGACGTTCCTCACGGCCCGGCCGGCCGGATCACAAGTTCGCAGTCGCCTGCATCGCCCGGCAGAGGAACATTCGAGGCGTAGCACGTGGCGGCATACCGCGGCCCGGGGTCGGCGGACTTCGCCACCCAGTAGATCATGGCGCTCAGGTCGCGCAGGTTCGCCGTGATGAGGCTGCCGGAGAGGGCCGTGACGCAAATCATGGCGTCACCCTCCTCGATGGTCTCGGCGCCCACGTAGACCCACGTGCCCTCGCCCAGCGGCGGGCCGTCGGATTCCCGCGACAGGAGGCGACCGGCCGGGAAGCGGGTCTCCCTGCCCTGGCGGTCCTTCGTGACCACCTCGATCTCGAGGGCCGCGCCGGCGGGCGGCTGCACGCGGTCTTCGTCAACCGGCCGCGGCCGCTTGCCCGGCGCGAGGCCCGCCTTCGCGAGGGCCGCCGCCAGGTCCCTGGCCGGCACGTCCGTCACGAGGCTCGACGTATTGAAATGCCTAGTCCGGGCCGAGAGCAGCCATTCCACCACGCCGCGGGCATGCGTAAATCGCGCCGGCAGGTGGACCGCGTGCGTCTTCTCATCGACCCAGGCCGTGGCTGCAACCGGCGCCGGGGGCGGCGCGGGGGCCGCCTGGGCCGGCCACGGGCCCGCATCGGCGGTGGGCAGGATGATCGGCGCCCAGCGGTCCGGCGGCTTGGGGGCCGCGGGGGCCGCCTCGGCCGCGGGCGGCAGCGGCTCCGCCGGCTTCATGCAGCCGCACGCCAGCGCGAGGGCCGCCAGCACCCCCAGGCCGACGCGCAGCACAAGGTTCCTTGGAATGAGCAGGTCCATGGGGGCCATTCTAGAACTCGCGGCGCGGCTGTCAATCGCCTGTAACCCTCGCAAGTTACGGCGGCAAAATCTTTGCGTCGGGTGGCACGGCCTCGTCGAAGATCCGCCGTGGCGGGCGCCGTTGCGTGGCCGTGCTTCCTGGGAACACGGGGACGCTGCCCATGTTGTCTGAACCAAGAAAAGGCCAAGCAAGGGAAACCCGGGTAGCGTCCCCGCCGCCAAATCAAATTTCCTATCAGTACATGCGTGCCCTTGGCGCGCTCATTGCCGTAGCATGCCTTGCGGTAAAAGCACCTGCTGCGGAACAAATCCTCTTTGATTTCACAAGCAACTTCGACGTTGCCAGAGTCATCGTAAATGACGCCAAAGTCGCCAGGGCCGGATCAGCCAAGGGAACGACCTTACGCGTGACCACCGGCCATAAGAATCCCTGGTCCGGCATTACGTTACGCGCGCCAAGTGGAAGGTGGGATTTGTCGCCGTACTCTCACATTGACCTGAGAATCCGAAATACCGGAGTGGACAAGGTGACCGTGTTCTGTCGAGTGGACAATCCCGATGGCGACGGCGATAAGAACTCGATGACAGCGTCCGTTGAGCTGAGTCCGAAGCAATCGGACACATTCAAGGTGACTTTGGCACGTGGGTATCCAAATACCCTCTCTGGCAAACTCATCGGGATGAATGGTTATCCATTTGCCCCTGGCGGCTGGAATACTATTAATCCTCGGAACATCACACAACTCCTGATCTTTGTCGACACGACCGCCGATCATGAATTCGAAATCGACGACATCCGCGCTAGCGGCAGCTACACGCCCGCGACCGCCTCGGTGACGGATGCTAATCCGTTCTTTCCTTTCATCGATGCCTTTGGCCAATACAGACACAAGGACTGGCCCGGCAAAGTGCATTCAGTAGCCGAGTTCGAGCAGCGCCGCAAAACCGAGGCCAAGGAGATGGCCGCGACCCCCGGGCCAAAGGACTGGTGCCAATACGGCGGCTGGGCCGCAGGTCCGCAGGGTAAGGCCACCGGCTATTTCCGCACCGAAAAGCTCAACGGCAAATGGTGGCTCGTGGATCCTGACGGCCATCTCTTTTTCTCACACGGCATTGATACCGTGATGCAACTTGACACCACGCCCATCGATGAGCGCGGGGATTGGTTTGCGGACTTCCCCGGCACCAAGCCGGAGTTCGACCGGTTTCTCACCAGCCGGCATGCGTGGACAGGCCATTATGCCGGTCGTAGACTGGGGTGTTTCTCGTTCGCGGGCGCGAACCTCGCTCGGAAATACGGCTTGAAATGGGAGACGGTCTATCCGGAAGTCGTCCATCGGCGTCTACGGAGTTGGGGGCTAAATACCCTTGCTGCCTTTTCAGACAAAAGCGCGTATCAGCTCCGCCTCACGCCCTATACCGATCTTATCGTCTCCGGTTCAGCGAAGAGGATTGAAGGCTGGGCAAATCTGTGGGGCAAATTTCCCGATGTATTTGATCCAAGCTTCGCGGAGGTGGTCCGGAGTTCCGTCGCCTCTAGAAAGGAGGCAAGTGCTGGCGATCCATGGTGCATCGGCTACTTCTCAGACAACGAACTGCCGTGGGGCGATGAAATCTCCCTCGCCTTGGGCGCGCTGAAATCACCGCCGGAGCAAGCTGCGAAGAAAGTTTTCGCCGCAGACCTTAGAACCAAGTACGGCGACATCCCGCGACTCAACCAAGCCTGGGGCACCACCCATGTCTCGTGGGATGCGTTTCTTCTGAGCACCAACACGCCCAATCCAGAAACGGCCCGGGATGATCTCGCCGCTTTCTACACAAAAACGGCCGAGACGTACTTCCGCGTTGTGCGTGATGCCATAAAAACCGTCGCTCCCAACCAACTCTACCTTGGCTGTCGTTTCGCGCTCGTGGCGGACAAACTCGTGAATCCGCGGGCGGCAGCAGCGGCGGCAAAATACTGCGACGTGGTGAGCTTCAATTTGTACTGCACCAGCGTAGCCGATTTTAGGTACGCAGGCTGTACCAATGTGCCGATAATCAGCGGCGAGTTCCACTTCGGTGCGCTGGACCGCGGCATGTTTCACCCCGGCGCGGTGCCCGTGGCGAACCAAACCGCTCGTGCCCAAGCCTACAAGGATTACGTTCGAGGGGCCTTGCGCCATCCGCTATTTGTCGGCGTTCATTGGTTTCAGTTTCAGGACGAGCCCGTCGTTGGTCGTGTGGCTGACGGCGAAAACTATGCGATCGGCTTCGTGGACGTGGCTGACACACCCTATCATGAAATCATCGGAGCCAGCCGAGAGGTGGGCGCCAATATGTATCAAATCCGAATGGCGAAGTGAGGATTCCACCGAGAAACCTGGGGGTTCCCAGGTTTCCGGGTGGAATTCGGGGGAATACTGATTTCGAACGCCAGCGGCGAGGGCGACGTGGGGACGGATGCCGCCCGCCCGTGCGCCTGAATGATCACCAGTCACGCCAGAATCTTCTCGCGGCAACCTTCTCACGCTACCATAATACCCGTGTGCGGTTTGTCCCTCACTTCACGGCAAGGAAGGATGAGCGACATGGGTGCCTTGAAACTCACGCGGCGGGGGTTCCTGAGGTCGGCGGCGCTGGCGGCAGGTGCGGCGGCGGCGCCCTACGTGATCACGTCGGCGGCGCTTGGCAAGGGCGAGATTCCCGCGGCCAGCGAGCGCGTGACCGTCGGCCACATCGGCGTCGGCAACCAGGGCGGGGGGTTGCTGGGCCATTTCCTCAGCCTGCCACTGGGCCAGAGCGTGGCCATTTGCGACCTGTTCCAGCAGCGGCGCGAAACGGCCGTGGCCCGCGTCGAGAAGACCTACGCCGACCGCGGTCGCGGCGGCGCCAAGGCGTGCACCGCCTACCGCGATTTCCGCGAGCTGCTGGCCCGGCCCGATATCGACGCCGTGGTCATTGCCACGCCCGATCACTGGCACGTGCCGCTGGGCCTTTACGCCTGCCGCGCAGGCAAAGATATGTATATCGAAAAGCCGCTGGGCCTGGCGCTGGAGTGGGACAGGGCCCTCCGCTCGGCCGTCCGCCGCTACGGTCGCGTCTTCCAGTACGGCACGCAGCAGCGCGGGCAGGCGCACGTACGGTTCGGCTGCGAGTTGGTGATCAACGGCCGCCTGGGCGAGATCAAGGCGGTTGACGTGATCGCGCCCGACGGGGCGGTGGGCGGGTCCACCGTGCCGATCCCGGTGCCCGAGGGCTTTGACTACGACATGTGGCTCGGTCCGGCCCTGGAGTCGCCGTACACGGCCGACCGATGCACCAGCAGCGGCACGTGGCACGTGTACGACAACTCGATCGGGTTCCTCGGCGGCTGGGGCGCCCATCCGCTCGATGTCCTTCACTGGGCGTACCCGTCGATTCCGGTGGAGTTCGAGGGCACGGGGTTCATCCCGCCCGCGGGCCTCTTCAGCACCGTCGTCCACTGGGACATCAAGGGCCGCTACGCCAACGGCGTACCGTTCACGCTGAAGCCGGGCGGTGATTGCACGCGGTTCACGGGCACCGAGGGCTGGGTGGCGATTTCGCGCGGGGGCCTGAAGGCCGAGCCCGAGTCGCTCCTGAAATCGCCGATCAAGCCCGACGAAATCCACCTGCACGCGAGCAACGATCACAAGCAGGATTTCCTGCAGTGCGTCCGCGACCGGACCGATCCGGCCAGCCACATCGACACGGCGTGCCAGTCGGACTTCATGAGCCATCTTTCCGATATCGCCGTCCGCACCGGCCGCAAGATCAAGTGGAACCCGGCGACGGAGACGATCGTTGACGACCCAGAGGCGGCGCGAAGGCTCCATCGCGCGATGCGGGCACCGTGGACGCTGTAGTATGAAGACGCAACTATGCTATTTGCGCGGCGGGTCTCCGCACCCGCCGCGTAAGACCCGGTATCGAAAGGATCGCGTATGTCAGTAAAGCCAGCCGCACGCTTTGCCCTCATCAGCGTATTCGCCCTTTTCCTCGCCACGGGCCTGGGATGCCAGCCGGCGGTTGCCGACCGGCCGGCGGCGCCGGCGGCGTGGGCGGGTGCGGATGCGTCGCAGCCGGTCACGGGCATCCTCGGGGCAATGACCGACGAGATCCGCGTGATCGAGGCCGCGATGACCGACAAGGCCACCGAGAAGGTCTGCTGCGTCACGTTCATCACGGGCAAGATCGGCGGGCGGCGCGTGGCGCTCGCCAAGAGCGGCATCGGCAAGGTGAACGCGGCGATCACGGCGTCGCTCCTGGCCAGCCGCTACGAGCCGCGCGAGATCCTCGTTTCGGGTATCGCCGGCGGCCTGAGCCCCGACGTCCGCCCCGGCGACATCGTCATCGCGGCCCGCACCGTGCAGCACGATTTCGGCGCGGTGACCGAGAAGGGGTTCGAGCCGAAGACGATCGACAATCTCATCACCGGCGAGCGGTCGCTGGGCTACTATGCGGCCGATGCGCGGCTGCTGGCCCTGGCTCAGGCGGTGGCGCCGAACGTTCACCTCACGAGGATCGCCACGAGCGAGGGCGAGCGTGCCCCGGCCATCCGGACCGGCACCGTGGCCACCGGCGACGTGTTCGTGGCCTCGGCCGCCAAGAAAGAGGAGTTGCGGCGGGTCTTCGAGGCCGATGCGGTCGAGATGGAAGGCGCCGCCGTGGCCCACGTCTGCCATCGGTTCGGGATTCCGTGCCTCGTGATCCGCTCGGTGAGCGACTCGGCCGACGCGGGCGCGAAGGTCGATATGAAGAAGTTCATCCAGACGGCCTCGACGAACTCGGGGGCGCTCGTCATCGAGCTCGTCAAACGCCTTGCCGCCGAGCCGGCGCCGGTTGCGGCGCACTAGCGGCGCGGCCTGCTTCTGAAGGGCGCACGGCCACCCAACATCGGGAGGCCGTGCCACCCAAAATCCACAACTCGGAGATTACCCGTTTTTCCCGAAGGTGCTTGATCGCCCCGTTCGTTAAAGGAGTCCTATCGTGGCAGAGCATAAACGGATTCTGATTGTCGGCGGCGTGGCGGGTGGGGCATCGGCGGCGGCGCGGGCGCGGCGCCTGTCGGAGGACGCCGAACTCGTTCTGTTCGAGCGCGGCGAGCACATCTCGTTCGCCAACTGCGGCATGCCGTATCACATCGGCGGCGCGATTGCCGACCGCGGGCGGCTTCTCGTCCAGACGCCGGAGGGGATGCGGAAGCGGTATCGCATCGACGTGCGCACGCGGACCGAGGCCGTCCGGATCGACCGCGCAGCCCGGACGCTCCACGTCCGCGCTCTCGCGACGGGCCAGGAATCGGCCGAGCCGTACGACGTCCTTATCCTCAGCCCCGGCGCGGAGCCCGTCCGCCCGCCGATCCCAGGGACCGACGATCCGAGGGTCTTCACGCTGCGGAGCCTCGCCGACATGGACCGCATCAAACTGGCGGTCGATAAGACCGGCCCCGAGCGGGCGGTGGTCGTGGGCGGTGGATACATCGGCCTTGAAATGGCCGAGGCCCTGCGCAGCCGCAACGTGCCCGTGACTCTCGTCGAACTCGCGCCGCAGGTCTTCATCGCGGCCGACCCCGAAATGGTCACGCCGGTTCACCATATGCTGGAAGCGCATGGCGTGGACCTGCGGCTCGGAACGAGCGTGACAGCCATTCGCGAAGAGGACGGGCGCCTCGGGGCGGTCCTCTCGACGGGCGAATCGGTCGCGTGCGGCATGGTGATCCTGGCGGTGGGCGTGCGTCCGGAATCGAAACTGGCGCGCGACGCGGGCCTTGAGATCGGCCCGACCGGCGGCATCGTCACCGACGAGCACATGCGGACGGGCGATCCGAACATCTTTGCCGTGGGCGACGCCGTCGAAGTGACGCACCTCGTCGACGGCGGCCGCGCCGCCATCCCGCTGGCGGGGCCGGCGAACCGTCAGGGGCGCGTGGCGGCCGACAACGCCTTCGGCCGGCCCAGTGTCTACCGCCGCAGCCAGGGCACCGCGATCTGCAAGGTCTTTGACCTGGCGATCGGCATGACGGGTCTGAGCGAAAAGGCCCTCCGCCGCGCGGGCCTGACGTATGAAAAAATCTACGTGCATCCGGCAAGCCACGCATCGTATTACCCCGGCGCGGCCCCGATGAGCCTGAAGCTCCTCTTCGACCCGAAGACGGGCAAGGTCCTGGGGGCGCAGGCGGTTGGGGCCGACGGCGTGGACAAGCGCATCGACGTGCTGGCGGTGGCCATTCGCGCGGGCCTCACGGTGGAGGACCTGCGGGACCAGGAACTCTCGTACGCGCCGCCGTACGGGTCGGCGAAGGACCCGATCAACTACGCCGGGTTCGTGGCGTCGAACGTGCGTAGCGGCGACATGCCGGTGTGCCACGTCGAGGATGTTGCTGCGCCGCGCGACGACCAGGTGCTCGTGGACGTCCGCACCCCCGCCGAGGTCGAGGCCGGCACGATCCCCGGGGCCGTGAACGTTCCCGTGGACGACCTCCGGAGGCGCTTGGGCGAGTTGCCGCGCGACAAGGAACTGCTCGTTTTCTGCCAGGTGGGCTTGCGCGGATACCTCGCGTGCCGGACCCTTCTGCAAAACGGCTTCCGGTGCCGCAACCTGACTGGCGGCTACAAGACGTACAAGGCGGCCATCGGGATGCTCTCGAAAGACCCGCGGCGCTAATACGACAGCGCAAATTTGCTATTTGCGCGGCGGGTCTCCGC
>PMZT01000070.1:10549-11381 GCA_003170085.1 Planctomycetia bacterium
TGCCGTCGCCCCACAGGTACGGGCCCCAGAGGAGGAGCGGCGCCTTCGCGTCGCCCTTCGCGGGGTCGTAGTTCAGCGGCGCGCTGCCCTTGATCTGGTCCTGAATGACCGACCGCACGACGAACCCGCTTTCGTAGGAGAACGGCTCGGGATTGAGTTGCGTGGCGGCGTAGCCGGCGTAGATACGGCTCGAGAGGTAGGCGACGCGGAGGTTCGGGAAGTGCTCCTTGGCGAGCTCGATGGACCCAATGATGTGCCCTTTGAGTTCCTCGGCGTGGCCGGGGAAGTCGCCGTACTGGGCCGGCTGGATGCGGGCGTGCTTGATCCACGCCACCTGGACCTGCTTGGCCGTGACGCCGGCGGCCTCCAGGCGTTTGGCCACCACGCCCCAGACGGGGGTTCCGTCGCGGGCGTTCCAGCGGGCCGCATCCATGCCGCCCTGCGCCCCGTCAACGATGATGAGCCGCGGCGACTTGACCGGGCAGGCGTCGGCCATCTCCTTGAACTTCGAGAACTCCATGGTCGTATTCGACATGCCGATCGACAGGAGGACGATCTTGCCGCCGGGCGACGGCTTGCCGTCGGCATCGAGCGGGACGACCTTGGCCAGTTCCCGCGCTGCCGCGGCCTGGTGGGCCTCGGGCGGGGTGTTCTTGCCGCTGCCGTAGAGGCCGCCGTCCTGGCCCTTGTAGGTGTCCTTGGCGGTCATCTGGTCGATTGGCACGAGGCCGGTAGTGGGCTTCTCGACGGGCGCGGGTCCGCCGCCGGGGCCGCCGCGTCGAAGATCCGCCGTGGCGGGCTGGGGGTTCCGCCTCGCGTATTCCTGCCTGGC
>PMZT01000313.1:0-11406 GCA_003170085.1 Planctomycetia bacterium
CGAGGCTCGGGGCTAGCGCAACGATTGGGAATTTCCGCGCCAGAATGACGGCCGGCCCGAGCAACGCTTGACTTGCCGGTCGGTCTTCGCTAACCAGTTGCCTCATGACCCGTGATGAAGACGTCAAAGATGTGCGCCTGTTTGACACACGCACCGTCGAGCGGAACATTAAGCGCGGCACTATCACGCGCAAGGATTACGAGAAGCACCTCAAGTCGCTGGCCGATGCGAGCGACAAAGTGCTGCCGACCGACCCGGTAGCCCCGGCCGAGCCCGCGGCCACCTAGCGCCGGTCGCGGACCAGGCAGCGCCAGGGTTGCAACCGCCCCGCGGTCTGCGTACGCTTGCTTGCCATGGCTGATTCGGACGAAAAGAAATTCACCGTGACGGACCGTCGTAGCTTCGACTCCAGCGGCGAGAGCAAGGCTCCTGTTGCGCCAGAAGCGCGTCCCGTCGATGAAGCGGCGCCCACGAAGCCCGCTGAAGCCAACCGCCGCCTTCCGCCGGCCGACTTCGCCACGTTGGTGCTGTCGCTTGGCAGCTCGGCTGTGATGTATCTAGGGCAGGACGACCAGGACCAGGACAAGACGCCGCCCAATTTGCCGATGGCCAAGCACGCCATCGATCTGCTCACGGTGCTCGAAGAAAAGACCAAGGGCAACCTCACCGGCGAGGAGAGCCATCTGCTCGAGGGGGTCCTCTACGACCTGCTCATGGCCTATGTGTCGGCGGCGGGGTAATCTTACGAGGAGCGCCGCATGAGACGCTTGCTCATCTTTAGCGTGTCGCTGGCGGCCTTGGCGGCCGTAGCGGGCTGCGCGGGTGAGAAGACCGCAGGGCGCGAGCCGGTGCTCTCGGCCGATCAGAGGATTGCCATCAGCCGCGTGGCTGCGCCGCTGATTGAGAAGAGCTTTGGCGGGCGGCTCGACCATCCGGCCGTTCAGGCGTACGTCCGGACGGTGGGCGAACGCGTCGCCCGGTCGCTGGCGGGCGGCGGCTTCCCCTATCAATTCTTCGTCCTCGACACTCCCGTGGCCGCTGCCGTGGCCCTTCCGGGCGGCCAGGTGTACGTCACGCGCGGCCTGCTCATGCAACTGGAGACGGAAGGCGAGCTGGCCGGGCTTCTCGGCCACGAGTTGGCGCATATCACGGCGGGCCACGGTGAGCATATCGTGGGCGTGACCGCGCTGGCCGAGGCGGCCGACAAGGTGCCCGTCAACGGGCCGCTGCCCACAGGAGCGGCCGGCCGCATGATCGACGAGGCCGTAAAAAAACTGCTTTACGTTCAATATTCTGCCGAGATGGAGAAGGAAGCCGACCGGCTGGGGCTGGACTACATGGTGGCGGCCGGGTATTATCCGGGCGAGATGGTGCGGCTGGCAACGACCTTCGGGGCGCTGGCGGGTCCCGACGCCGCTTGGTTTCGGAACATCCATACGAATCCGGCGGGCCGTGCCGACGCCGTGCGGCAGGCCGTGGGCCGGAAGTACGTGGACCAGGCCGGCCGCGTAGGCCGCCAGGAGTATCAGCGGGAGGTTCTCGATCGTCTGAAGGCCGGGTAGCTCCGTCTCCAGGGTCGCGCATCTTTTGGGGGGCTTCTCATGCAGGCAGTGAAATGTCTTGGATTGGCCCTCGCCGTGGCGGCTTTTTGCGCGGCTGCCGGCTGCTCCGATGGCCGCGCCCTTCATCGCCAGGCCGACCAGACGTACGCCCACCTTGTGGCCGACCTTCAGCCGCCGGCCCCGGCGCCCGCGCCTCGTAATACCGTGGACGGGCCGACAACGCTTTCGCTGGCGCCTGCGGCGCCGGCGGACGCCGATCCGCTTCAGGCCGAGCCCAAGGCCGTGCTCTTCTTCGCGCCGCGTGCCACGCCCGATTCGCTGGACTCGGTTGTCGAGGTAGCGCCGGGGCAGGGGAGCACCGAGAAACCTTCGCCTGCCGAGGCCGCCAAGGGATCGCCCGCGGGCCGGAAGTCCGCGCTCGCGTGGGAACCGCTGAAGGGCGACACCTTCGGCCAGGTTCTCAAGAACGATCTGAAGGAGGCGCCCGAGCATCTGCTGAAGGGCTTCACGCTTTCGTTCGCCAACCCAACCAACCTGGTCATCCTGGCGACTGTGTTCGGGGCCGACCGTGTTGCCCGCAATAACCTCGACGACCCGATCCGCTACCATATGAAGGACCATCATACAAGCCTGCACGCAACGGGCGACCTCGGCAAAATCATAGGAGACCCGATTCTGCACCTCGGCGTCGGCTGCGCGTGGTACGGCATCGCGGTGGCCAATCGCGATGAGCAGAACCACGACCTGGCGAAAGTCCTGCTTGAGGCCCTGATTGTCAATGACCTGACGTCCATAACGCTCCAGGGCGCGGCGAACCAGCACGGCCCGAACGGCAAGTGGGGCGGATGGCCGTCGGGCCACACGTCGTCGGCCTTCACCGTCGCGTCGGTCCTGCACGAGTATTACGGCTGGCAAGTGGGCGTGCCGGCGTACCTGCTGGCGGGGTACGCGGCGGCGTCACGTATCGAAGACCGCGAGCACAATCTTTCGGACGTCATTTTCGGCGTCGGCCTTGGCATTGTCGTCGGCCATAGTGTGGTCAAGGGCGAGTTGCCTCAGATTGGCGGCTTTACCCTTCTGCCGTACGCCGACGAGAACGGCAACGGCCTCATGCTGATGAAACAGTGGTAGGTTGACCGCAGGCACGCCTCGCACGTGACGCCGGGGCAAGGGTGTGCCAATGTTTTATGGCCNNCGTGGGCATGCCACCCACCGGAACAGCAACTGCCAGAAACGGTTGGCACACCCCCGGGGCAACGCCGGCGTAGAATAACTGAGCCTTCTGCCGGTTGCAGCGGGTTCCATAGAAGGTGATCCCGNNGCCGCGGGAGCGGCGGGTTATCTTTAGGTGCCGATAAGATGCGTTACCTGGCGTTCATGACGATGCTCGCGGCCGTCCTGGCCCTGGTCGGGTGTTTGCCGCCGGAGTCCGGGCCTGCGGCCGGCAAGCCGTGGGTTTCGGCCGCCGGGAATCTGAACAATCTCAACGTGGTGACGGTCGCCGACGTTGCCGGCACCACGGGCTTCCGGTTCTGGCAGCGCGACGCCGCCGGCACGTGGCATTCGGGGGGCGTCGGGCAGGGCGAGCCCGCGGCCATCGCCGCCTGGCGGGAGTACCTCGTCGTGTTCTTCCCGAGCGGCCGATACGGCCTGTTCGGCCCGGGCCGGCCCGACATTCAGCCGTCGCCGCTCCCCTCGTGGACGCCGGCCGCCGCCTGCGAAAACGACCTGGGCATGGACGTTTTCGGATGGGATACCGCGGGCGAGCCCGTCCATGCCCGCTATGCCGACGGCAAGTGGGCGTGGCGGCGGATCGAGGTGGCGATGGAGCGCAAGAAGGTCCTCGACCCGTGCGCGATCCGCTTCGGCGGTCGCCTGTTCGTCCTGTGGCGCGAGGAAGTGCCGACGCTCACCAACTCGCCGGTCAACGACCGTATGCAGTTCATTTACCTCGACGAAAAAGGGCACTGGGTCGGGCCCATTCCGTCGCGGGTGCACGTGGCCTCGGCGCCGCACGTGGCCTCCAACGGGGCCGCGATGGTCTGCCTCTTCCTGAAACCGGCGTCCGCCGATGAGCCGCCGAAGTGGACCCTTGCCACCTATGCGACCACCGACGAGGACTGGCACGAGGCCGCCCCCGTGAGCGGAACCCCGCCGGTCAACGGGCCGGTGGCGCTGGCGCGGCAGGGCGAGAGGTTCTGTGCCGTTACGCTGACCGACACCGGGCCGCAGGTGGCTCCCCTCGATGTGCCGTCCGGCAAGCTCGGCGAGTTCGTGCCGCTGGCTTCAACCGGCGAGGCGCGGCCCGAGGCGGGGGCGGATAACCGGGCCGCGATCCTGCTGCTCTTGTCGGCCCTGACCCTGATGCTGCTGGTGATCCTCTGGAATCGCTCTCGCGGCGCCGCCGCGGCGGCCAAGGCGGCGGAGCGCGGCGGCCCGGCGGCCGACCGTCCGCCCCGGAGCGCCGCGGAGTCCGTGCGCCCGGCCGGGAGCGTGCCCAGCCTCGTCCCGGCACCCCTGGTGCGGCGCCTGGCCGCCTTTGCCGTCGACTACGTCCTCCTGACGCTCGGGATGATGCCTTTCGCCCCCGCGTTTCCCCCCGACGCGCTGATCCGGGTCCTCCATGGCGATCAAGTGATTCTACATGAGATGATGGTATTCAGCTTGATCTTTCAGGCCCTGATTCTCGCGTACTTCACGGTGGCGGAGGGCGCGTTCGGCCAGACGGTGGGCAAGCGGCTCCTGGGCATCGAGGTCCAAAGCGAAGCAGGCGGCCCGATCACCTGGTGGCAGGCGCTCCTGCGGAATGCGCTTCGATTGATCGATCAACTCCCGGTCTTCTACATTCTGGGTATCGCCAGCATCCTCATCGGCCCCAAGCCGCAGCGCCTGGGCGACCGCGTGGCCCGCACGCTGGTCGTCATGCGCCTGTCGAAAGACGCCAAGCAGTAGCCCCCACACGGATCCCGCAGGGCAGGGCCGGGACTCCACCTGTCGCCACAAGCCGTCCAAGAGAATTTCGGAAAAATATTTCCTTTTTCCCCCGCCATAGAAGATAACCCCAACTAATTGTGCGTAGGTCCGATAACTATACTCTTGGCGGCGTGTCTCCCCGGCGGAAGGGCCGATTATGGCTGCGGTGAGGTGGGAGAAGACCCTTGACACGGTGGCGAATTGTGGTAAGACTATCCTCCTAGGTGGCCGATACAACATCTCGGGTGGGTGAAAGTGGTGATCGGCCGGTGGTGGGGAACTCAAACGTGCTCTTCTTGACGGGCGAGTATTTCAGGGCAGTTGATACAAAATCGCGGCTGGCGATCCCGCCGAAGCTGCGGGAATCGATCAACACGGCCGAGGAAGGGTACGGGTTCATCGCGGTTCGGCTTTACGATAATGTGTTATATCTGTATACTCCTCAGACCTATCGGAAGATCGCCCCGCAGTTCGAGACCCGGCTNNGAGGTGGACGCCCTCGGCCGCGTCCTCATCCCCGAGAACATGCTGAAGCGGTGCGGCCTTTCGAAGGAGGTCGCCATCGTCGGCGTCGAGGACCACATCGAGGTGTGGGACCGCGCCCGGTGGGAGGCCTTCGCCGAAGAGCAGTTGGCGCGCCACGATGAGCTGGCCGAGAAGGCGATGGCCCTCGAGCGCTCGAGCGCGGCCGGTCAGGCCGCGGGGGCGCCGGGCGACGTGAAGAACGTTTGACCCCCTTGGGGGTCGTTCGGTGGCTCGCTACCCCGAGCGGCCCTTTACGAGCGAGAGCGACGGCCGCGAGGCGTCGCTTTGAATAAACGAAGTCCGGAGCAGGGCGAGAGCAAGGGAGGCATGCCGTGGATCGAAACGCACATGTCGAGGGCCTGGATCTGGTCCGGAAGGCCATGGACGACCCGCACGCCGAGGCCTACCTGTCGGCGGATCGGCTCCGCCGGGAAGTACGGCGGCTCGAGACCCGCGTGAAGCAGGTGCAGGGGCGCGGCGGGGCTTATCGCGACGTGGAACTCTCGGAAGGCGTTCGGGATCTCCTGTCGCGGCTGGAAGCCGGGGCGACGCTCAGCACGTACATCCACTAGGCCGAGGGCGAGGGGCCGCGTGGATACGCCGTCCGGGCACGTCCCGGTGATGATGGCCGAGGTTCTCGAGTCTCTGAAGCCGGCGCCGGGCGAGGTCATGCTCGACGGGACGGCCGGGGGCGGTGGACACGCAGCAGCGATTCGTGAGCGGCTCAGGCCGGGCGGGCGGCTGATTCTGCTGGACCGGGATCGGGAATCCCTTGAGCGTCTGATGGCCCGATTCGGACGCGAGGGCGATGTGCGGTACTTTCACGCCAACTTCCGCGACTTTGACCAGGCTTTAACCGAGGCCGGCGAGGACCAAATCGATGGGGCGTTGCTCGACGTCGGACTTTCGAGCCTTCAACTGGCGGAACCCGAGCGGGGATTCAGTTTCGACCAGCCCGGCCCTCTCGACATGCGCTTCGACCGCTCCCAGACGCTCACCGCCGAAACGATCGTCAACCGCTGGCCGGAAGAGCGACTGGCGGCGACCTTCCGCGAGTACGGCGATCAGCCGATGGCCGGCCGGATTGCCCGGGTCATCGTCGAAGCCCGGCGCCGCGAGCCCATCTGCCGCACCGACGTGCTGGCCCAGATCGTTATGCGGGCCTTGCCGGCCGCCTTTCGGCGACGCGAGAAGATTCACCCTGCAACGCGGGTCTTCCAGGCCATCCGCATTGCGGTCAACGACGAACTGAAGAGCCTGGACACGTTCTTTGACAAGATCTTCGATCATCTGAAACCCGGTGGTCGCGTGGTCGTTATCGCGTTTCACAGCGGGGAAGACCGGATCGTCAAGACCCGGATGCGCGAGGCGGCGTCGCAAGGCCGCGTCCGCCTTCCCTTCACGAAACCGATGACGCCCACGCCGGAGGAGATCGAGGCCAATCCGCGCAGTCGCAGCGCCCGGTTGCGGGTGGCCCAGGTTCTTCCGTCCGCCGGTTGAACACAAGTCGTGGGAGACGCCTCGGTCGGCCGCCGTCGGGACGGCCGAAACAACCGGGGTCGAGGGCGCGCTGGGGGAGATGCCGTAGCGGAAATCATGGAAGTGGGGGTATCGCCGTGGGTAGCGAAACCAAGTTTGGGCTGGTGGTCGGACTCGCCTTCATCGTTCTCTTCGGAGTTATTCTGAGCGGCCGCGCCGGCACGCTACCGTCGGACCATGCGGTCTTGCCGACCGGCGAAAGCCAGGGCCATCAGAACATGGTCCTGACGCTGAATCGCACGGTCGATCCGTTCGGCAAGGACAGCACGATCGACGTCAAGGCCGGCGAGACCGCCGTTGCCGAGACGAAGGCGCCGGCCGAGGAGCCGCTGCCCGCCCCGGACAGCCTTGCCGCCGACAAGCCCGCCCCGCGTACCGAAGAGCGGGCCACGGTCGGGTTCGACGTGGCGATGGTCGAAACGCCGACGGGCCCCGCGAAGTTCGACCCCCGCGCGGTGAAGGCCGCCAACCCGGGCGAGTCGGCCGGCGTCCAGCCGCTCGAACCCGTCAAGACCGTCTATGTCGTCCGCCCCAACGACACGTTCACGACCATCGCCCGCCAGTTTTATGGCAAGGATGCCCCGAAGCTGTGGAAGCAGATCTACGAGGCGAATAAGGCGACCATCAAGGATCCGAACCGCTTGGCTGTCGGTGCCAAGCTGGTCATTCCGGCCGCGCCGGCCGAGAAGCCCAAGTCCGGCGCGCCGGACCCCAAGGCCGATACGCCGAAGTCCGACCCGCCCGCCCGCGATCCCATGCGTGAGGCGATCCGCGACTCGGCCTTCGCCGATGGCGGCAAGTCCGGCGCGCCGGACTCCGCCAAGGCTAAGGACCCGGCGATGGTGGCGAAAGGCAAAGACACCCCCATCCGCGACGTGACCGCGAAGGACCTCGAGCGGATGTTCGGCATGCAGTCGGACCTCGTGGAGCAGCCCATCAGGCTGCCCGCCACGTACACCGTGACCCAGGGCGACACGTTCCGCAAGATCGCCGAGAAGCTCTACGGCGACGCGAACAAGGGCCGCATCCTGTGGCTGAGGAACCAGCACATGGTTCCCGACCCGAGCAAGCTGAAGATCGGCCAGCGAATCATCCTGCTGGATGGCACGGCGATGAACCCTGACACGGCGGTGGCCTCCAGATGAGACTTGGCATTCGCATTGCGGTGGTGGCGGGGTTGCTGGCCGTCGTGGCGTTCGGCCTGGTGTGGCTGCGGACCGACACGTTCCAGGCCGGCAACCGCCTGCACAGGTTGTTCGGCGAGAAGCGGGTGCTCGAGAAGGCCTGCTGCCGGCTGGAACTCCAGATCGCGGCCCTGAGGAACCAGGAGCGCCTGCGACAACAGGCCACCGACCTCCTTCGCCCGGACGTCGGTGAGAGCGATAAGACCGTGTCCGCGCCGCACAAGGGCGCCGTGAGGGACCGGCCCGTTTTGGTCGACCGCGGCACACCCACGGGGCAATGACCCCGGCGCGCCGGGGCGGTCCCGCCGAAAAGGACATTTCGTGACGCCTTCGACTTACCAGCGTCGCATCGCGATCATCCTGACGACGGCGCTCGCGGTGATGCTTGCAGCCTTGGCGGGCCATCTCCTCTACATCCAGATGGAGTCGGCCGAGGGGTTGGCCGCCAAGGCCGAGAAGCAGCAGCACATGCGGATCCCGATTCGGCCCGTGCGCGGCAACATCCTCGACAGCCGCCTCCGCGTCCTGGGCGGTAGCTGCGAGATCCACAGCATTTTCGCCGATCCGAAGGTGGTACGCGACCCGAACGCCGCGGCCACCCGCGTCGGCCGCCTCCTGGGCATGGACCCCAACGAAATCCTGTCGCTGCTGACGCACGACCCCAAGTCGCGGTTCGTGTGGATCAAGCGGCGCGTCTCGGTCGAGACGGGCGAGGCGATTCACCGGCTCAATATCCCCGGCATCGCCACCGTCGCCGAGGGCACCCGGTTCTATCCGAACGCGGCGCTGGCGGCGCATATTTTGGGATGCGTGGGCATCGAGGAGCAGGGGCTGGACGGCCTTGAGAAGCTCTTCGATGATCGCCTGCGCGGCCGCGAGGGCGAGGCCTACGTCCTGGCCGACCGCAGCCGCCGGCCCATCTGGACCGACGCCGATCACTTCACCCCCGCCGAGGACGGCCACCACCTCGTGCTGACGATCGACGCGACCATCCAGGGCGCCGCCGAGCAGGCCGTTACCGAGGCGTGCACCAAGTACCGCGCCAAGAGCGGCAGCGTGGTCGTCGTGGACCCTCAGACGGGTGCGATCCTTGCGATGGCCAACTGGCCGACGTACGACCCGAACCGCTATAACACGTACCCCGTCGATTCGCGCCGCAACCGGTGCATCACCGACACCTTCCCGCCGGGCTCGAGCTGCAAGCCGTTCTTCGCCTGTGCGGCGCTCGAGGCGGGCGTCGTCCACTTCGGCGAGGTCCTCTTCTGCGAGAACGGCTTCTGGGCCGCCGCCAAGATGCACGACGCCGGGCACTCGTACGGAAACCTCACGTTCGAGGAGATCCTCGTGCGTTCGAGCAACATCGGCATGGCCAAGCTGGGCACGCGTTTGGGCAACGAACGCGAGCACGAGTGCCTGGCGGCGTTCGGCTTCGGCCACAAGACGGGCGTCTGGCTGCCGGGCGAGAGCGCGGGCGTGGTGTTCTCGCTGAAGCGGTGGACGTCGCTCTCGACGACGCGCATCCCGATCGGGCAGGAATTCGCCGCCACGCCGCTCCAGATGGCCATGGCCTTTTCGGCGATCGCGAATCGTGGTAAACTCTTGCGGCCGAAGATCCTGCGTGGCGTCCTCGACAGCCGTGGTCAGGTGGCCGTAGACCTCTCCGAGCCGGAACCGGTCGGGCAGGCCATTGATGTCAAGACGGCACGCGAGATCATCAACCGCGCGCTGGTGGGCGTGGTCGAAGACGAGCATGGCACCGGAAAGTCGTGCAGGATTCCCGGCTACAAGGTCTTCGGCAAGACCGGCACCGCCCAGAAGATCGACCCCGAGACCAAGACGATCAGCAAGACCCGGTATATGTCTGCCTTCCTTGCGGGGGCGCCGGCCGAGAATCCGCAAGTGGTGGTGTGCGTGATGATCAATGAACCGGATAAGAGCATCGGGTATTACGGGGGGACGGTCGCCGGGCCGGTTGCGAAGAAGATTCTGGAGCAGGCGCTTCCCTACCTTGGCATTCCGCCCTCCGAATCCGTCACCGAACAGGACAGTGCCCGTCTCGTGAGCCACGATACGAACATTCGAACGACGGACTGAGCGGTCGCCCGCCGCGTTGTCTGCCGTAAGAGGGGCAGGTCATGAAGTTGAGCGAACTCGCCGAACGGATTCCCGGCAGCCGGCTCATCGGCTCGGGGAATGTCGAGATCTCGCGCGCCGTGAACGATTCGCGGTGCGTGCGACAGGGGGATCTTTTTGTCGCGCTCCCCGGCACCAAGATCGACGGCCACCAGTTCATCCAGGGCGCCCTCGATGCGGGGGCCAGGGCCGCGATCGTCGAGCGCCCCGTCAACCTGCCCGCGCAGCCGTCGCTCCTCGTTGTCCGCGATGCGCATGCGGCCTTCGGCCTGGCGGCCCATGCGCTGGCGGGTAATCCCACGCAGCGCCTGACCGTTTGCGGCGTCACGGGCACGAGCGGCAAGACCACGACGACGTATCTCATCCGCAGCATCTTCGAGCAGGCGGGCTGGCCGACGGGCCTGATCGGCACGATCGCCTACGAGATCGGGCGGCGTGAGATTTCGTCGTCGATGACGACGCCTGCCGCCGGCGACCTGGCCGCGTACTTCGCCGAGATGGTCGAGAGCGGCCTGAAGGCGGCGGTCATGGAGGTCTCGAGCCATGCCCTGCACCAGCGGCGCACCGCCGGTATCCGCTTCCGCGTCGCCGCGTTCACGAACCTGACGAGCGAGCACCGCGACTATCACAAGACGATGGCCGAGTACCGCGACGCCAAGGGCCTCTTGTTCGAGAGCCTCGATGGCCAGGGCCGCGCGGTCCTCAACGCCGACGACAAGACCAGCGCCCGCTACGCCGCCAAGCTGCCTGCCGGGCAGGTGCTGTGGTACGGCGTTACGCACCCGGCCGACGTGATGGCAAAGCGGTTGAAGAAGAGCCTCGCGGGGACGACGTTCACGCTCGTTACGCCGCGCGGCCGGGTCGATGTCCGGTCGCCGCTCCTGGGGCTTTACAACGTGCGGAATTCGCTGGCGGCGGCGGCCGTGGCCGAGGCCCTGGCCATTCCGCTCGAGACGATTGCCGCGGGCCTCGAGGCGATGAAAACGGTCCGCGGGCGACTCGAGGCCGTGCCGAACGACCGCGGCCTCATGGTCCTCGTCGATTACGCGCACAAGACCGACGCGCTCCGCAAGGCGCTGGGCACCGTTCGCCGGCTGGTCAGCGGCGGCGGACGGCTCATCGTGGTGTTCGGCTGCGGCGGCGACCGCGATCCCGGCAAGCGCCCGCAAATGGGCCTGGCGGCGGCCCACATCGCCGATGACGTCATCGTCACCAGCGACAACCCGCGGGACGAGGACCCGCGCGAGATCATCCGCGAGATCGAGGCCGGCATACCGGCCGGCACCGCCTACCACGTCGCCGTCGACCGCCACGCCGTCCACGGTGAGGGCTACCGCGTTGCCGGGGCCCTCGCGGCGGACGGTGATCTCGTACCAGGTGTCGCGGAAGAGGCGCCGCGCCGTGTACCCCGGCCACGCGGCGGGGAGCACCGGCGCCACCTTCAGCCCGCGGTGGGTGGGGCGGATGCCGAGTATCCACTGGGTGGCGGC
>PMZT01000313.1:11473-11836 GCA_003170085.1 Planctomycetia bacterium
CGGCAGCAGCTGGCGGTAGTACTCGTAGGCGCGATCGCCGTCGCCGAGCTGCGTGGCCGCCATGATCGACCAGGCCGCGGCGTGACAGAAGATGCCGCCGTTCTCCTTGGCCCCCGGCGGGTAGGTGGCGGTGCCGTTGACCCGCGGATCGCCGCCGTCGTACGGAGGCCAGAGCGTGCTGAGCCCGTACGGGGTGTCGAGGAGGTCGTGAGCCGACCTCATAGCGATCTCCGCGCGCTCGGGAGAGGTGACCTCGCCGATCACCGACCAGCTCTGCGGGATGAGGCTGATCCGGTGGTGAACCTCCGAGGCCACCCCGATCGGGCGGCCGTCGTCGTCGAAGGCCCGCGCGTACCAGGCGCC
>PMZT01000122.1 GCA_003170085.1 Planctomycetia bacterium
ACGAACGCGCCGGCCAGCGTGCCGCTGGGCACCACGGCCGACCGCAGGTCCTCGGCCAGAAGTTGCATGGCGAGGTCGACCTTGCGGCTGGGCTCGACCGCCGCCAGGGCGCTGCGCCTGGCCTTGAAGGCGATGTTGAGGCTGGCGTAGAGCGACCCCGCCAGGAGCGCGATCAGCGCCGTCGCCACCAGCACCTCCAGCAGCGTGAAGGCCGAAGTTTTTCGGTTGCGGTCCGTCATTGCGCGGTCCCCGCGTAGACGAGTGTCGATAACGTGATGCCGCGCTCCCGGTTGCGCTGACGCCACGTGACCTGGACGTCCAACTGCCTGAGTTGCGGCCCCTGGAGGTTGCCGCCCTGCCAGTTGCTGACCAGGGCCGACCAGCGGTAATCCGGCTGGTCGGGTGCGAAGTCGCCCGAAAGGGCGGTGTTGATCCATTGCTGCGTGGCCAGGATTTCGTCCATTTTCGTCCGGGCCAGCGCCGCCGCCTCGGTCTCGCGCCGGCTTGAATCGGCCGTGTTCAGGGCGAGCGAGATGCCGCCCATCGCCACCGGCAGGATGATGGCCACCAGGACCAGGGTGGCCAGAATCTCGATGAGCGTGAAGGCCCGCCTTCGCCCAGTACGACAGTGTAACTTTCGACTTTGCGCGGTGGGNNAAACCTGAAAAGCCGCGCTGTCGTACCAGGCTTCGGCGGACAAGCCCGCCCGCGCCTTGGCGCGGCATGCAACGCCGGAACCGTTTCAATCGTCACTTCGTATCCCCTATCGGCGACACAATGTGAAACCGCTCGGAGGCCGACTCGCAGAGGACCTGGTAGACCTCGCCTTGCCGGCCGCGGAGCTCGATCGTGGCCTCTTCGGTTCGCCCGTTCGGGTAGAACTCGATGTACGACCGCGCCGGCGTGCCCTGCGGGAACGTCAGCTTGAAGCTCGTCCCGTCGGGGAACTGGAAGCTGCGGCCGAATTCGTTGTTGAGGCCCACAAACGATCCGCCCTCCTGCATCAAGAGGCAATACGTGTTCGTCTTGGCGTCGAGGTTGAAGCGATACAGGGTGCCCTGCGCCACCGCGCGCGACCCGGCCAGTTGCGTCAGCGCCAGGATCTGGCCGGCGGCGTCGGCGGTCTGCCGCGAACCCATGAAGCCGCGCAGCGACGGCGCCGCCATCCCCAGCAACACCCCCAGCAGGCCGAGGACGACAATGAGCTCCAGCAGCGTGAAGCCGCGGCGATTCCGGCAGACGCCGGCGCGCGCAGCGCCCCCGGGGGTCTGCAGCCACGCCCTCGCGCTAGCGCTGCGTCCAGTTATCAATGTCGTCGCTCCCGCCTTCCTGGCCGTCGGGCCCGTAGGAGTACAGGTCGACCCCAGTTGTGTTATGCTGGCCCGGGCAGCGGTACATGTACGTATTGCCCCACGGGTCCTTGGGCACGCCGCGCTTCAGGTACGGGCCTTGCCAGCCGATGGCGCTGCTGGGTTGCTCGAGGAGGGCCTTCAGGCCTTCCTCGGTCGTCGGATTCCGCCCGCAATCCACCTCGAAGGCATCGAGCGCCACCTCGATGTTCGCGAGGTCGGTCCGGGCCGCGACGATCTTGGCTTGTTCCGACCGCTTGGTGAACTTGGGCACGACCAGTGCCGCCAGCGTGCCCAGAATCACGAGCACGAGCAGAAGCTCGATCAGCGTGAAGGCGCTGGCCCGACGTTTCCGCATCCCTGTGTGCTTCATGGCGACTCCCACTACTTCGATGTCCATGGTTTCCTTCCGTTTAGTGGACGTAATCCTGCAGGGTAAATATGGGCAGCAACATGCCGATGACCACGGTGCCCACGATGCCGGCCATGATGAAAAGCAAGACCGGCTCCGCCAGCGCCACCAGCATGCGCAGTTGGCGGTCCAGGTCCGTTTCGTAAGCCGTGGCCAGGCGCATGAGTTCCTTATCGAGCCGGCTGCTTTCTTCGGCCACGGCGATCATCTCGACGACCGTCGCGGGAAACAGTTGCGGGCAGGAGGCCAGGCTTCGCGACAGCGGCTTGCCCTGCTGCACCTCTTCGATGGACAGGCTCACGGCGTCCGACAGCGTCTGGTTGCCGATGGCTTCCTGCGCCACCTTCAGCGCGGTCACGAGCGAAACGCCCGCGCCCAGCAGCGTGCCCAACATGCGGCAGAACCGGACAAGGGCGAAACGGGCCAGCACGAGGCCGAGGGCCGGCACGCGCAGCGTCGTGCGCTCCACGAGACGGCGCCCGCCCTCCGAGTCCAGCGCCCGTCGGATCACCAGGAACGCCAGGCCCGCCGCAATTACCACCAGCGGGCCGTACTTCGTGGCGATGACGCTGGCGGCCACGATCCCCTGCGTCAACACCGGCAAGGACGCGCCAAACTCCGCGAAGACCCCCGAGAACCGGGGGATGAAATACACCAGCAGGAACGCCAGCACGCAGCCCGCGAGCACCATCAGCACCGTGGGATAGACGAGCGCGCCCTTGATCTTTCCCTTGAGGTCCCGTTCGCGCGAGCGGAAATCGGCGATCTGGCCCAGGACCACGTCGAGGAACCCGCCCGTCTCGCCCGCCCGCACCATGGCCACGTGCACCAACGGGAACGACTGCGGGAACTTGGCCAGCGCGTCGGCCAGCGACGTGCCGCCGACCACGTCGTCGTGGATCGCGGCCCATTGCTTCTTGGCGACGGGCTGGGAGGCCTCGCGGCTGAGAATCTGAAGCCCGCGGCTCAGCGGCACGCCGGCCGCCAGCAGATTCGCCAGTTCGCGGCTGAACGTCTCCACGTCCGTCTGCGACACGCGGCCGGCGCCCGGCCACAGCTTGAGGGGCCTGCGGGCCACACTCTCCGCCCGCTCCACGACGGACGCCGGGGTCAGGCCCTTCTGGATCACGGCATCCATGGCCGCGGCACGGTTGGCCGCGGGCACGGTGCCCGTGGTTCGCTGACCCTTGGAATCGATAGCTGTATATGCAAAGACAGGCATCAGTCGTCTGCCTCACCTGGTAGGGCGTGCGTGGCGCCGGCCGCCTACTCGCCGGTGCCCGCGGCGCCCGCGCCGCCGTTCCCGTTGCCGTTCGTGTCCATCCGCTCGTCTTTCGTGACGCGCAGGACCTCTTCGATCGTCGTGCGGCCGTCGCGCACCATCCGCCAGCCGTCTTCCCGCAGGCTTCTCATGCCGTTTTGGACCGCCGAGCGGCGGATATCGCCGGCGCTGGAGCGATCGAGGATCATGCCGCGGATCGTCGAGGTCACTTCCATCGTCTCGAAGATGCCTGAGCGTCCGCGATAGCCGGTGCCCTGGCACGCGCGGCAGCCCCGCCCGCGGTAGAACACCTCGGGGGCGCCGTCGCCGAGTTCCTTCTTCAGCGATTCCACGTCGTCCGGAACGAAGGATTCCTTGCAGTTCTGGCAGATGATGCGGACGAGCCGCTGCGCCAGCACCGCCTCGAGCGACGAGGCCACCAGGTACGGCTCGATCCCCATATCCACCAGCCGCGTCAGGGCGCCGGGGGCGTCGTTCGTGTGAAGCGTTGAGAAGACGAGGTGGCCCGTCAGTGACGCCTGCACGGCGATGTCGGCCGTTTCGGAGTCGCGGATTTCGCCCACCAGGATCACGTCCGGGTCGTGGCGGAGGATCGACCGCAGGCCGCGCGCAAAGGTCAGCCCCGCCTTCATCGCGACCTGGATCTGGTTGATCCCGCGCAGGTGGTACTCGATCGGGTCCTCGATGGTGATAATCTTTCGCGCGATATCGTTGATGCGCGACAGCGCCGCGTACAGCGTGGTCGTCTTGCCGCTGCCGGTCGGTCCGGTGACCAGCATGATGCCGTGCGGCAGCGCCAGGACGCGCTCGAAGATCGCGAGGTCGTGTTTGGCCATGCCCAGGCTTTCGAGGCCCAGGAGCATCGCCCCCCGGTCCAGAAGGCGCAGCACCACGGCCTCGCCGTGAAGCATGGGGATGACCGACACGCGGACGTCGACCTCCCGGCCGGCCACCTTGAGCCGGATGCGGCCGTCCTGCGGCAGCCGCTTCTCGGCGATGTCCAGGTGGCTCAGAATCTTCAGGCGCGAGACGATCGCCGGGTGGAACTGCCGCACTTCCGGCGGAATGTTGGCTTCCTGGAGCACGCCGTCCACGCGGTAGCGCACCCGGAGCGCATCCTCGAACGGCTCCACGTGCACGTCGGTGGCCCGCCGCTCGATCGCCTCGGCCAGCACCTGGTTCACGAACTTGATGATGGAGGCGTCCGCGGCGGCCGCCGAAAGGTCCATGTCATCGTCGGACTCGCCGTCGACGACCTGCACGCCCTCGTCCTCCGCTTCGGAAACGAGGGATTGCAGCGTATCGGCCCCGACGCCCAGCAGGCCCTTGATGCAGCGGGTAATCTCGGCCGAGGGCGCCAGCGCCAGCCGGATTTCCAGGCCCGACGCCATGCGCAGCTCGTCCAGGCCGCTCGTGTCGAAGAGGCGGCTTGAGGCGACCGTCACGACGCCGTCCTCCCGCCCGAGCGGCAGGAGCGAGCGCTCCAGCAGAATGCGGGCCGGGAACTGCGTCAGAAACTCCTTCTCCGGGGCGTGGGCCTCAAGGTCGACGTACGGGACGTGGAACTCCTCGGCCAAGCAGCGCAGCACCTGCTCTTCGGGCAGGCCGCTCGCGGTCAGCAGGGCCTCGTCCAGCGGCTTGCCTTCGGCCACCAGGCCTTCGACGCGTCGTGCGGCCGGCTCGTCCAGGAGTCCCGCCTGCTGCATTCGTGTAAGGATCTCGGCCATCTTGACACTCGCCCCGTTACTCAGGTTACGTCGTTACCTTAACAGCCGCGTGGTCGCCGCGGCGACCACCCTACATGCGTGATTCGCGGTTGACCGCGGCCGTTGGCGCGGCAGGTCGGGCGACCCGCCGCGCCAAAGCCGCAAGAGTTACTCGTAAGCTTGCCGCAATGTTTAGTCCAACATGCCATTCATGACCAGCGTTGCTTCCTGGCGCATGTTGAGGACTTCGCGGAGTTCCTTCTGGGCCGCCTCGACCAGGGCCTTGGCCTTTGCGCGCGCCTCACGGAGCGCGGCCAGCGCGGCCTTGATCTGCTCCGGCTTGGACTCTTTGTCCTGGAGGAGCTTCTGGAGCTCGTCGGCCTTCTTCTGCGTATCGCTCTGCGGACGATCCGACGGCGTGGCGGTTGCGCCGCCCCGGTCGCCACCCTTGTCGCCGCCGCGGTTGCGGCCGCCAAACATGCTGCCCATGCCGCCGCCGCGGGCCTCACGGGCCAGCGTCATGACCTTCTCGATGCGCGGCTGGAGAACCTTCCACTCCTCGTCGGTGGCGCCGAGGGACTCTTTCAGCCGGGTTTCCATCTGCTGCCGGAACTGATCCATGCGCTGCTGCATCTGCGCGGGGTCACCACGTCCGCCGCCCCGGTCACCCGGTGCCGTTGCTCCAGGGGCCGGCGCCACATTCGGGGCATCCGCGGCAATCGCATCTTGAATCCATGCACCGGCCAGCATGGCACAGAGAACCACCAGTACGACGGCGCTCGCTCTTAACATTTCTGCTCTCCTTGCTAAAGCCCTCTCGATTGATAAACGGCGAACACTACCCCCCCACGCGAGGAGTAGACGGATTCTCAGATTACGCCCCCGGCGGCACGCTGGGCGGCGGACCCGGAGGCGGGCCGGGCGGTCCGCCCCGGTGGCCGCCATGCGGCGGGCCGAAACCACGCTCACGCTGTTTCTGCATCAGTTCTTCGTACTTGGTCGCCTGCTCGGGGGTCAGGATTTCCTTGGTGCGTCGGACGGCCTCTTCAAACGCCTGCTTACGCTGCTCCGACAGGGTGGCTTCCTTGGCGGCGTAGTCCTTGAGGATGGCATCGTACTGGGCGCGCTGCTCTTGGCTCAGGAGGGCGACGATCGCCTTGTCGCGCTCCTGCCTCAGCGCCTCGCGCTGCTCGCCCCGCTGCGGCGTCCCCGACCCCATCACCTCGGACCAGATCTTGTGCATCTGGTCCTGCTGCTCGGGCGTGAGGTTCAGCTCCGTGGTCAGCCACGACGGCCCATGGGGGCGGTGATAAAGGTTGGCAATGGCCAACCCGGCGGCAACCCCCGCGGCCAGCGTCACCAGGAAGGAAACGATCAGGATGGCCTTGATCTTAGTCATGTCCGTTTTTCCCAGAGAGGTCCTGGACAATCCACCGGGCCAACTGTTCCTGCGCCGCAACGCCGGACGGATCATGAGGGGCAACCGCCACCGTTTCCCAGACCGGAATCTGGGCCGTATCGGCGCGGGCGGTCGACATCTTCCAAAGGCAGACGCTCGAGAAGACCAGAATCGATGCGGCTACTGCGGCGAACACCTCCGCCACGTGCATGGCGGTGATCCTGGGCTGGAGATCGATCGCCCGATGGAAGCGCTCGAGGGCCTGCGGCGGCATCTCGGGCCGGCTTGCGGTCTGAATCAACTGCGACAGCCTTTCCAGTCGCGCCAACTCGGCGGCGCACGTGGGGCATTCCTTAAGATGCTCCTCAAGGGCGATCCGCGACGGTTCCGACAGCGCCCCGTCGTGGTAGGCGCTGAGGCGTTCGGCTTCTTTGCATTCGGTCATGGCTTGTCCCGCCCAAAGTTGCGGCTTGTCGGCGGCTCGCCGGCCGCCGGGTGCCGCCCCTTGAATTCACGAGTCCACGTATTCCTTCAGCCGCTCCTGGAGCGCGCGGCGGGCACGGAACAGCCGCGATTCGACCGTCCCGCGCGGGATGTCCAGGACCTCCGCGATTTCCTCGTACGAAAGGCCCTGGAGCTCCCGGAGGACGATCACCTCCTGGTGCTCCGGCCCGAGGGACCGTATGGCCGCCGTCACATCGATGCGGGCATCGGCGGCAGCGTGCGGCGAAGCGGCGCTTGCATGGGTGTCGGCGGCTTCCTCGATCGGGACGAACTCGGCCTTGCGCCGCCGCGCCGAACGGAAGTGCCGGGCCACCTGCCTCACGAGGATCCGTGCAAGCCAGGTCTTGACCGATGCGCGGCCTTCAAACGTCCTGAGCCCGCGAAACGCCCCTGAGAACGCCTCCTGCACCAGATCCTCCGCATCCGCCACGTTGCCGCACAACGAGTAGGCCAGGGCGAACAGAAACCCCGCATGCCGGTCCACGAGCTCGTGGAAGGCAGACGGATCATCCGCTCGAGCCCGCTTGATGAGCTCCAGGTCCGTGGATAGCAAATGGCTGCCTTCCCTCGCCACGCAGTTTCTCGCTACAGTAGTACAGTTGCCAAACGCAGCCGGTTTCTTCCCGATGCATGATTTTTTCCGAAAATTTCGGCGCCGGCCTTAACCCAGTTGCGGGTGGGTGGCACGGCCTCCCGATGTTAGGGTGGCCGTGCACGCCGCCGCCGCAAGCACGGCCACGCAAAGGCGCCCGCCGCGGCGG
>PMZT01000076.1:0-208 GCA_003170085.1 Planctomycetia bacterium
GTCAGGTCCCACAGTCGGGCCGTCTTGTCATTACTGCCCGTGACCAGCCACCGGCTGTCCGGGCTGATGGCCACACACGAAATCTCGAACTCATGTCCGCGCAGGACGATTGGCGCCGCAGCCGGGTCCTCGGCCTTCAGGTTCCACAGCCGGGCTGTCTTGTCATAACTGCCCGTGGCCAGCCACCGGCCGTCCGGGCTGATGGCCA
>PMZT01000076.1:214-15302 GCA_003170085.1 Planctomycetia bacterium
GGGTCCTTGGCCGTCAGGTCCCACAGCCGGGCCGTCTTGTCCCAACTGCCCGTGACCAGCCACCGACCGTCCGGGCTGATGGCCACACACAAAACCTCCCCCTCATGTCCGCGCAGGGGGCGGCCCCCTACCCGGGCCAGAGAATCGCGTAAGGCCTGTTCAGCCTCAGGCATCCTTGGCTCACCGTGGCGCAGGGTCGTCTCCAATGCCTCCATCGCAAGACGCAGGCTCCGCTCGGGGTGTCTGTCGAGGGCGTTGCCAGACTGCGCCGCGAGGCGCTGCGCGTTGGCCACGCGGGTTTGTCGCTCGGCCTCCAGCCGCTGCACGGTCTCTTTCTTTCTCGCCTCAACTTCCCGCGCCGCATTGTCCTGCGCCTCTCTCCTCGCCTCGACCTCCCGCGCCGCGTTGTCCTGCGCCTCAGCGGCATGGTGTTGGGCCACAATGCCGAAGTACGTGGAGACCCCCGCGCCCGCCACCAGCGCCACAACCACCGCCGCCGCAAGTGCGGCGATAACCGGCTTCCGTTTGCACCATCGCCACATCCGTCCGAGCGAGCGCATCGGCCGGGCCTCGATCGGCTCGTAGGCCACGTACCGCCGCAGGTCCTCGGCCAGGGCATGGGCCGTGGGGTACCGCCCCTCCGGGTCGTGGGCCAGGGCCTTCAGGAGGAGCGCCTCAAGCTCCTTGTCCACCGCCTTCGTGATCTGGCTTGGCCGGCGGACCTCCTCCTCGGCGATCCGCCTCAGGACCTGCAGCTTCGTGCCGGTAAGGTCGTGCGGAAACTCGCCCGTCAGAAGGCGGTACAGGATCACCCCCAGGCTGTACACATCGGTCCGGGTATCGATCTGATTCAGCTTGCCCGCCGCCTGTTCGGGCGACATGTACGCCGGCGTGCCGGATACCTCCCCCTCCATCGACACCGCCGCCTGCACGTCGTCTTCCAGAAGGGTCTTGGCAAGCCCGAAATCCAGGACGTGCGGCTGGCCGTCGGCCGTGACCAGGATGTTCGAGGGTTTCAGGTCGCGGTGGATCACGCCCCGCTGATGCGCGTGCTGCACCGCTTCGCACACCGGCCGCATGAGCGCGAGGACCTGCCGCTCGGAGAGGGCGTGGTCGGTTACGTATTGGTCCAGGGGCACGCCCTCAACGAGTTCCATGGCGTAATAGTACACGCCCTGGCGCAGGCCGCTCTCGTAGACGCGGGCGATGTGGGGGTGCTCGAGGCGGGCGGCGAGTTCGACTTCCCGCTCGAAGCGCAGCCGGGCCTTCGACGAGGCAAACCCCCCGGCGCGGAGCAGCTTGAGGGCGACCGGACGACGCGTGCTGAGCTGCACGGCCCGCCAGACGATGCCCATGCCGCCTTCGCCCAGCGGGCCGAGGATCTCGTAGCCCTCGATCTGGTGCGAGGTTGGCTGCGGGCCGCGAGCGTCATCCGCACTGTGATCGCTGACGGTCGGCAAGTCGGTGCCATCGCCCGGACCGGCCATAGGCGGCCCCCCTCGAAGGACTGAATCGTGAGACCCCACAGACAAGCGCCGGAGCCTGTGGCCCCGGCTTCGCCATCAACATACAGCGCGGCCCAACGGCGTCAAGGAAGATAAAGACCCCTGCCGTCCTCTCCACGAAGGAAGCCAGGGCGAAAGTGCCCTGGCTCCACTCATTAAGAGTTCCCGTGCCCGGTTTGTCGCAGGCTACCTATGCCGCATGGGCCCACCGGCTGAAGGTGCTTGTGACTTGGGTCCACGTGTACTCCTGGGACGTGCCCCAAGGGTTGTAGATGGTGAATGTGCCCTGATTCGCGTTATAGCCAACGACGGCATAAGAGTGATTGCTCGTGTCGATGCACAGGTACTGGCCGGCGTTCCAGTCATTGACCATGGCCGTCCGGTCGCCGCTGGTCAGGCTGACGAGCTGTGCGCCGCGGGCCGTGATTTGCGTCAAGGCAGCATTGATGAACCCGCCGGCGATGCCGGCATAAGAGTTGCTGTTGTCTTGCCCAATCCAGCCAGCCTCATCTATCTGAGCGTAGGCTTTCTCGGCCAAGGCGACCCAGAGCTCATTGCCCGTGCTGGAGGCCGCATGCCCCGTGGAAGCGTACACCCATTGGCCGGAGGAGTTTATCGGCAGGCTGCGGTCCACCGTCACATAGTCCGCGGTCGTGCCGTTGAAGAACCGGACTGTCCACGTGCCGTCGCCATTGTCGATGAACATGTTACGGATGGCGTCGGCGTTTCGCGCCGCCACCGAGGCCAGCGATGCCATAAAGTAGCAGTCGCCCAGGTTCCCCTGCACGACGTCCGTGTAGCTGACGCCGTTTTGGAAGAGTGCGCCCGCGGCCGTCTGATACGTGTAGCTGGTGGCAGGATGGTCCGTACCCAGGAACCACTTGTCGATCAGCTTCTCCAATTGGGTCGCCGTGCCTCCCACCGAGAGATTGCCGAGTGTGCCACCCTGGTAATGCGCATTGGCGGGGTTGCTGTTCACCACATCACTGGACAGCACCCGGACGTAATCGGGGATCCCCAATCGCGTGGCGTTAGACACGACGGTTCTCATGTCGGCCAGTTCGGTGGAGTCTACCAGGCCATCGTCACGCCCCGCCTCGCGAAAGATCGACATCATGTCCGTCCGCGAGAGGCTCCCGTCGGCATCCAGGGTGCGGGTAAGGGTGACAATGCCCGCATCGTGCAGGTTTTGGCTGAACCAGTCTTGTGCCGCGGCGGTAGCGGAGAGGGCCAGGGTGTAGTTGGTATCGCCGCTGAACCGGTAGGCCCGGACGTAGTAGGTGCCGGCGCCCAGCGTCCGGTTGATCGCCTCCGCACTGGTGCCCCCGTTGACGCTGGACGCGATGACAGCCCCGTTAACGTCCAGGAGGCTCACGTCCGCATCGTTGCTCAGCCCGCCCATCGTCAGGCTGAAGTTGCTCTGGCCGGCCAGGCTGAACCGGTAGTAGTCGTCGGTGTCGACGCCGCCGACCCAGTCGTTGAAGGTCTGGGTTCCACTGAGGGTGCCGAGGTTGCGGGCGGCAGCCACCGAGTTGCCGGCGCCATCGGGCGGCGCCGCGGCGGTAGCGGAGAGGGCCAGGGTGTAGTTGGTATCGCCGCTGAACCGGTAGGCCCGGACGTAGTAGGTGCCGGCGCCCAGCGTCCGGCTGATCGCCTCCGCGCTGGTGCCCCCGTTGGTGCTGGACGTGATGACCGCCCCGTTAACGTCCAGGAGGCTCACGTCCGCATTGTTGCTCAGCCCGCTCATCGTCAGGCTGAAGTTGCTCTGGCCGGCCAGGCTGAACCGGTAGTAGTCGTCGGTGTCGACGCTGCCGACCCAGTCGTTGAAGGTCTGGGTTCCACTGAGGGTGCCGAGGTTGCGGGCGGCAGCCACCGAGTTGCCGGCGCCGTCCGGAGGCGTCACGGCGGTAGCGGAGAGGGCCAGGGTGTAGTTGGTATCGCCGCTGTACCGGTAGGCCCGGACGTAGTAGGTGCCGGCGCCCAGCGTTCGGTTGATCGCCTCCGCGCTGGTGCCCCCGTTGGCGCTGGAGGTGATGACCGCCCCGTTAACGTCCAGGAGGCTCACGTCCGCATCGTTGCTCAGCCCGCCCATCGTCAGGCTGAAGTTGCTCTGGCCGGCCAGGCTGAACCGGTAGTAGTCGTTGGTGTCGGCGCTGCCGACCCAGTCGTTGAAGGTCTGGGTTCCACTGAGGGTACCGAGGTTGCGGGCGGCGGCCACCGAGTTGCCGGCACCGTCGGGCGGCGTCACGGGCACACTGACTGCCGCCAAGCCAAGGGTGTAGTTCGTGTTTCCGCTGTAACGGAAGACGCGGGCGTAGTAGGTGCCGGCTTCGAGGGTACTGGCGATGATCTCGGGGCTGCTGCCGGCGTTGTGGCTACCCGCAATGACGCTTCCCGCGGCGCTCAGCAGGTCCACGTCGGCGTCGGCACTGAGGCCGGTCAGGGACAGGCCGAAGAGGGCGCGGCCGGCCAGGTTGAAGCGGTAGTAGTCGTTGATGTCGCTCACGCTGACGGCATCGTTGAACATCCTTGTGCCGCTCAAGGTGCCCACGTTGATCGCCGTGGCCAGCGTGTCCGCGTTCAGCAGAAGGCGCGGCTCCAGTTGCTCCATGCAGGCCGGTTCCGCTTCGAACCTCCGTTGCTCCGCCGTGTTCCCGTTTCGCGTTTTCATGGCTTTTGCTCCTCTCCAACCTATGCTACGCAGGTGGAGCCGAAAGCCTGCGCGGGAGCGGCGGAATTCTCGGTAGAACCGAGGCCTCGGGTTGCTCAAGACCCGCTTCTGAGGGCGTGATAGGGGAGTTAAGTCGTTCCATGAACGGAGGTTATGATTGGCCGGCGCGCCAGGCTTGCGGTCGGCCGGGCCGGTTACTGGAGGTACTGGCCGCGGATGGCGCGGACGATGATGGGCGCGAAGATGATGATGACCACGCTCACCAGGATGAGCATCGAGGGAACGAGGATCTTGACGGCGGCCTCGCCGGCCTTGCGCTCGGCATACATGCTGCGGCGCATCCGGAGCAGGTTGGCCTGGAGCTTGAGAACGGTGGCGAGCGGCGTGCCGAGCGTCTCGGCCTGGAGCACCGCCGAGATGATCCCGTCGAGGCCGTCCACCGTAATGCGCTGGCCCAGGTGCGTCAGCGCGTCCTGGCGGCTGCGCCCGAAATCGATTTCGCGGATGAGGATCGAGAATTCCTCGTTGAGCGGCTCGTCCGGCTCATCGCGGACAACGGCCACGGCGGCCTCGTAAAACGTGGCCCCGGCATCCATGGCCATCGCGATCAGGTCGAGCGTGTACGGCAGCCGCTTCGAGATCACCCGCAGGCGCCGCAGTGCCCGTTCGCGCAGGTACACGTAGGTGCCGAAGAATCCCAGGAGGAATCCCGCGATCACAAACAAGAGGAGGCCCATCGGCGACATGTCGGCAAGAAACACGCGGGCCACGAGCGGGGTCAGGACCGCCCCGATGAATCCCCATCCCAGGCACATGACGAGGTACTCATCGGCGCTGTACTGGTGCGGGTTGCCGAGGGCCAAGAGCAGTTTCAGGATGTGATGCTTGAACCCCGGAAGGTTCAGCCGCCGCACCAGGTGGTACAGCGGCACCAGGGCCGGCCGCAGCCACACCACCTCGAAGATCGAATCGCGGTTGACGCCATCGATCTGGATGCGGAAGGCGGCGTCGTCGGCCGTCTCAATGGGCGCCCGGAACAGGGCGATCACAAACAGGAAGATCGCCGCGAACACCATCACGTTAATGGCAATCAGCAGAGCCACGTCCTGTCTTCCTTTCCCCGAAGGGCTAGATTTCGAACGTCGTGATCTTCCGGATCCAGAGGAACCCCGCCACGTTGAACGCCAGGGCCAGCCCCAGCAGCAGGAGGCCGTACTGGTCGTTCAGCAGGGCACCGACCCAGTCGGGCTCGATGAAGTAGTAGATGCCGCCCACCACGAGGGGCATGGCGCCCATCATGCGGGCCGACATGCGGTTCTCGGCCGTCAGGGCCTTGACCTTCTCTTCGAGCCGCATGATCTCGCGGAGCGATTCGCCCAGCCGATCGAGGGTTTCCGGCAGGTTGCCGCCGCGGACGCGCGCGGTCTCGAGGGCGGCAAAGAGCAGCCGGTATTGGTGGAGCTTGATGCGGGCCGACGCGCGCCGCATGGCCTCGTCGACACTCGTGCCGTGCTCGAACTCGCGGAGCATGAGGCCGAATTCCTGGCTGATCGGCGGCTGGGTGTTCATTTCGATCAGCTTCATCGACTGCACCAGGTTCAGCCCCGCGCGCATGCCGTTGGCCAGGGTCACGAGGCCGTCGATCAGTTGCTCGTTCAGCTTCTGGCGCCGCCGGTACTGCATCACCCAGATGACGAGGCGCGGCACCCAGTAGCCGAGGATGCAGCCCCCCAGGAAGGCGAGCACCAGGCCCAAGCCGGCCACGTCGGAGTGAACGGCGAAGAGGCAGAAGAGCGTCCCCGCCACCGCCGATGCGCCAAACATGATATAGGTGAGTTGGCGGGGTTTGATGTCGAACATGAACAGCTCGCCCAGCGCCCCGGCGAAATCCGCCTCCTGCTTGCGGATGAGGCGGCCGAACGGCAGCCGCAGCGAGATCACCCCGCCGAACGCGGCCACTGCCGCCAGCACCGTGGCGCCCGCCTGGTACAAGAACACGTTACCCTGCTCTGCAATCGGAAGCATGTCGGCCCCGGGTTACATGAAGGCATCCACCGTCAGGAGGCCCTTCTGCAACAGTTCCTTGGCGAAAAGGGGGATGTAGCCCGAATGAATCAGTTCGCCGCGCGCCCGGCCCTTCTCGCCGACCGCCGGGCGGGTGAAGATGTCTTCGACGATAATCGTGCCCTCGTCCTTGTCGAGGCCCGCGACCTCGCTGATGGCCGTGACTTCGCGCCGGCCATCGGCGAACCGCGTGAGGTGGACGACGAGGTCGAGGGCCGTCACGATCTGCTCGCGGATGGCCCGGACCGGCATGTCCACGGCCTCCATGACCAGGCCCTCCACGCGTTTCATCGCGTCCTCGGGGCTGTTAGCGTGGACGGTCGTGAGCGAGCCGTCGTGGCCGGTGTTCATGGCCTGGAGCATGTCGAGCGCCTCGGCGCCGCGGCACTCGCCCACGATGATCCGGTCCGGCCGCATACGCAAGGCGTTCTGCACGAGGTCGCGGATGGTGTACTTGCCCTTGCCTTCGACGTTGGCCTGGCGGGTTTCCATGCGGACCACGTGTTCCTGGAAGAGCTGCAATTCGGCCGAGTCCTCGATCGTCACGATGCGTTCGTGCGGCGGGATGTAGGCGCTCAGGACGTTCAGCAGCGTCGTCTTGCCGGAACCGGTGCCGCCCGCGACAAGGATGTTCTTGCGGCCCAGCACGCACGCCCGGAGGAAATTGGACGCCCAGGGGGTGATCGTGCCGAAGCCGATGAGGTCGTCGATCGTGTACGGCACCTCGGCGAACTTGCGGATCGTGAGGACCGGGCCGACGAGGCTGAGCGGCTCGATCGTGGCGTTGACGCGGCTGCCGTCGGGCAGGCGGGCGTCGACGATGGGCGTCGACCGGTCGATGCGCCGGCCGATGGGCGTGACGATGCGCTCGATGACCGTGTGGACGACCTCGTCGGAGAAGAACGAGCGGCCGGTGTTCCGGATGACGCCGGCCTCTTCGATGTAGATCTTCGTGGGGCCGACGACCATGACTTCGGTCACGTTCGGCATGTCGAGCAGGTCCTGGATGGGGCCCAGGCCGACGACGATGTCGAGGATGTCCTTCATAAGATACCGGCGGACGGTGTAGACCCAGAGGGACTCGGTCACCATCGGCGCCTCGCGGTCGAAGGCAGCGTGGAAGTTCTGATCCACCTTCTCGAGGTCTTCCTTGAGGTGGTCGGCGCCGAACCGCAGGCCAAGGTCGCTCAGGAGGAGGTCGCGCAGGTTCAACAGGCTCGCCTCGTACTGAGGGTCGAGGACGGAATCGCCCTGCTTGAGGACAGGGGCGCGGCTCTTGGAGCCGGCGCGGCGGGAGATCTCGCTCACCACGTCGCGCTTGAGTTGCTGCTCGGCAAGAAACCAGCCGGTTTCGTCATCGACCTCGCTGCTGGCCGTATCGAAAATCGCCGAGAGATGGGCCTTGATGTGGGCGACGTAGCGGGGGTCGTCCTGGGCCTCGACTTCCACGGTCCTGAGGTTAAGGCGGCGCAGGAGTTCGGCGTGCACGTTCTTCTCGATCTCCATCGCCTTCGAGAGCGGCGTGCGCTCGCGATGGATCTTGATACCGTCCTTGGCGGGCTTGGCGGCCTCTTCGCCCGAAAGGTACAGGGCCCACTCGCCGATGTGGATTTCCTGCCCCGGCGCGATCTTGACCTGCTCGCCGATGCCGACGAGGTTATCGTCGATGAGCGTGCCGTTCAGGCCGACGTTCTCGATGAAATACTCGCCGTCGTGCCTGATCAGACGCGCATGCTCGCGCGAGACGAACGGGCTGGGCAGCTCCAGGTCGTTGGCGGCATCGCGGCCGATGCGCACGATGTCGGCGCTGATCTCGAGCTCCTGGCGCACGTCGCTCAATTGGCTGTAGGCAATCAACCTCATGCGACAATCACCTCATTTGAGTGCGGGGGCGGCGGCCGGCGCGGCACCCGGCGGCGTGGCAGGCGGCAATCCGGGGCCCGAAGTCGCCGACGCCGGCGGCAGATCCAGGGGCGGAGGAGCCGTCGGTGGAAGCGCCGGCGGCGCGGCCCCGCCCTTACCCCCGGGCGCCAGGGCCCGCATCTTCACGAGCAACGCCTTGGCCTCTACGGTGAGCACGGGGTCGATGGAGGTAGCCGAGTTCGAGAAACTCGGCACGACCGTGAGGTAGAACCGCTTGGACCGGGTCATGTTCTGGATCTGCACGAGCGGCATCACCTGCTCGGTCTTCAGTTGAATCTCGATTTCATCGGCATCCCGCCTGCCCTCGGTCCTGGGCGCGGTCGACCCGCCTATGGCCCTGACTTGAACGTTGTCCATAATGGGGGTCGTGTCCGTGATTTCCATCCGCTTCGGATCGGCCGAATCGCCGGATTCGATGTACAGCTTGACGTAGGCGCCCGGCTGCAAGAGGGTATTGTGTGATGACACCGGCTGAATATTGATGGTGGTCAACTCGAACCCGGGCTTGACTCTCTCCGCCTCCGCGATTCCCGTATCGAGGAAGTCGTAGTAGAAGAGGATCTGATCCTTGTAGAGCTTGTGGGGTGACTTCTTACCCTTCAAGGTCAACTTCTCCTCCGCCTTAATGGCCTTTTCGAACGCGCTCAACAGCGGCACGGGAATCGGGACCTCCTTCAGATTGGAATCGAGAATCGGCGTATTCGGCTCCACCGCTTCTTTGACTTGAAGGACCATCTTGGCCCCATTTTCATACGCGCTCTTAACGTGGCTTATGTAGAGGTTGACCAGGATGGCCGCCACCAGCGCGGACGTAATGGCCACGGCCAGGACGCCACCCGAAGGAACCCATGATTCCGTCGATTTCGCCATAAACGCTTCCTCTCCTTGCTGGTCAGGCGCGCTAGTGCGGCGCGTCGTACACGGCTATCAATGTCTCGGGCCCCTTCTGACGGGGCCGTGCATAAACGATCCGGTCGCAGCCCTCGCGCGTGAAGCGGATGAGCCGGTCGCCGTCGCGCCCGCCCTTCGGTTCCGACAGGTTGGGCGTGGTCCACCCGTCGGCCGCATACTGCCGGGCCACCTCGGCCAGCGCCGCCTGCACGTCGCCCGGCATACGCACCAGAACCATCTTGGCGCCTTGGGCCTCGGGGCTCTCGAACACCATGAGCACCTTGCCCCCCTTCGGAACCAAGCCGGAGGGCACCTGGCCGCGCGGATAGTCCTGCGGCAACCCGAACTGCTTCGCCAGGAACCGGCGGCGCGACTCCGCGTCCTGGTTGCCCGGCTCATGATACTGACCTTTTTCGTCGGCCGCACCCATCAAAATGCCGGCCATCATCTGCCGCAGGTCGGTCACGGGTGCCTGGGGTTGTGCGTCCCCCTCCTTTTTCAGCCCCTCGCCCGACGACGGGGCCGGGGCAACCGCCTTCCCGGCCGGGCGTGCGGCGGGCTGCGGGCCGTCCCCCCTACCCGCCGGCGGCGACCTAAGATACCCGGCCACGAAGACCGTTGCCACGACAATACCCGAGATCGCCAGGATGCGCCAAATCACCCCCACGACGCTGCGGCGGGCCTCGGGAGACGGGGCATCAACGACGGCTTTCCGGACGTCTTCGGTCATCGGCAACGATTGTCACTTTCCGCCTGACTCAAGCGGCGCGTGCCTCGGGGCCGCCTCGCAGGGCATCCCCTGGACAGCCGCCCGCGATCATCCGCCCGAGCCGGCTTTATCGAGAATATCCTTGGCCTCGAACCACCGGTTCAGGATGTCGTGGCACGTATCGTAAAACGGCTCGTTCTGCGCCGGGGGCGGGCTATAGAGGTGGGTGTAAAAGTCCTGCCAGATTTCTTTAGCAGCCTCGCACCTCATGATCTTCCAGATATCCAGGTGATCGTAGTGCCACGGGGAGGAATCGCGATAGTGCTCGCCCGAGGCCGTCTTGTCGATGAAGTTCCACATCTTGCCGTCGGTCGTGAACGATTCGGACGTGTGGGTCTGGTGGCGGCCGGGCATGTTGTCGCGGATCTGGGCCCAGTCGTTACGTGCCTCGGGGTTGGTGGTCGTGGCAAGGATCTTGGGCTCGATCTCCGGAATCAGCCGCGACAGGTCATCGCCCGAGCCGCGCGGCATGTCGCCGGCATTCGCCGGGGTGGGGATCGGCGAATTCACGGGCAGCGGGGTATAACCCTCGAGTTTCATGGGGGGCCAGTACCAGCTGCCGGCCTGCCAGAGGTAGTAGCGGGCTTCGAGCACGGCATGCTGTTTGGTGAGCATGGCGATCGCCATGTACATCGTCAGACCGGTCACGAAGACGAGGATCGGCAGGGTCAGAACGAACTCCAGAATGGCGTTGCCGCGCGCGCGCCGGCGCCGGACGCCGCGAAGGGTGGGCGTGGTCGGTTTCAATGGGTGACCTCCTTCACGTAGGTCGCGTTGTACCCCTGGAGCATCTTCTTAACCGGATCCTTGCGATCGTCCGTCAGGACGCTGGTCACCTCGCTCGCGTTGACCGCGCCTGACGGGATACTCTGATTGAGCCAGGACGACATTCTCGCCCACGGATCGGTGCTCGAGTCCTCCCCGCCCAACTGCACCAGCTTGACGTGCCAATCCTGCGAAAACATGTCCCAGCTATAACGCATGTACACCCGGGCCTGGGCGTAGCACACGAGGTTGTCGTTCGGGTTGGGGTTGACGAACCTGGAGGGCCAGTTGTTGACCTGCCCCTTGCGGTACGCGACGCCGTTGAAGGTAAAGTACTGGTCGATGTTGCTGAAGGTGAAGGCGGCCTTGTCCTTGTCAAACAGGATCGGGGCCAGGTTGGGCTTGTCGCCCGCCGGCGGCAGGTAGTTGCGATGCAACGTGGTGTCGGGATCCTTCTCCGCGCCGTCAAACCGGTAGATCTGCACGTGCCAGTAGATGTACTGGATATCCTCCGGGTGAGTCGGAGGGCCGTAAGGCGGCGCGTGCGGCTGCGTGATGCCGAGTTCATGATACAGGTAGGTCTTCCGCTGCGTCACCTTGTACCAGACCTGCTTGCGCGGGTCGGCCCCGTCGAGCGAATTGGTCGCGCGCGTGTAGCCGTTCCTGGGATCGAGGCCCCTGTTCGAAAACGGCGTAGTCGGGCCGGGCACGGGGTGCCAGAAGATCGCGTCCTGCGCCCCTCCGGCCTGCAACGGGAACGGCGCCTTGCCCTCATCGTTGGGGAACCGGCAGTCGAACGAGACCTGCTCCCACCAGAAGTTGCGGACATTGAGATCGCCCTTGGCCTTGGTGAAATCCATCTCCCAGTTCCGCAGCGACACCTTGTCGATCGGGTCGACCGTATTGATCGCATCGCTCTGGATGTCGAAGAGCATATCGAGCTTCTTCTGCGAAACGATTTCAAACAGCACCGAGAGGCGGCTGAGGTCCAGCAACCCCATGGGCCGGGTCGACACGATCGGCTCGCGCCAGTAGCTCCACGGCCCCATCACCTGGCCGCGGTAACCGTAATAGTTCATGACGTACCTGAAACCGCCGATGACCGGACCGCGAGGACTATTCCAGGTCCCGTTGACCGGCGGCATGCGCCCGTAAACCATGGGGCAATAGTAGTCGTTGAATGTCCCGTCCACGACGGGCAGGGCCGGCCACAAGGGCAACACGAACCCAAAATCGGCGTGGTTCTTCTTGGCCGTATCCATCGCCTCGCGCTGCGACGCCAGCGGGGTCTCGACCTCCATGGCGTGCGCGAAGCCGTCGAGGAGCTTCAGAAGCTCCCACAGGATGCCGCCGTTGTAGTTCAGGTAGTCGGGCCAGTTGACGGCCTTCACGATGTCGTCGAACTGGTGGATGATCTTCTGCTCGTAGGCCGCGTTGCCCACCACCGCCATCACGCCGGTGTAGTACGCGCCGGACTTCATGTTGTTGCCCGCGAGCGTCGGGTCGATCGACAGGCGCGGCTCGATGGCCACGTCTTGCCCGGACTTGACCAGGGCGTCGATGACCTCGACGGCCGGCGGCGTGACGGTCTCCAGCGCGTCGCACAAGATGATGAGCGACATGATCTGGACCTGGTTGACGTTGCACATGGCGATGACGTTCAGGCCGCGGCAGTACCATGCGGCGCCGGTGGCGGCGGCCGAATCGGCGGCGCTCTGCATCTCGATCTTGTGGCTCAGCTTCTCACCGGTGTTCAGGACGAGGAACGTGAGGCCCAGCAGGAGGAAAAGAAAGACGACGACCACGTAGATCGCCTGACCGTCTTCGGACCGGTGGAAGCCCCACGGTCCGCGCGTCAGCCGTCCCCCTGCACCGCATCGCCGATCCTCGTGTGCATGGTTCATGGTCCACCTTCCGTGGTCGGTTTCGCCTTGGCCAGATCCTCGGCTTGCTTCTTGTACGCCTGTGCCTCGGGCGTATCGCGATAGCTGATCGCAATGCGGAACGTGGCGGCCGCCTCCGTGTATTTCCTGTTATTCAGGAGGAGTTTGCCGCCCGCCAGGTTGCGACGGTACTGGGTCTCGGCGATAAGGCCGGCGACTTCCGCGGTGGCCTCGATCTTTTGCGCCCCCTGAAACTCGGCCAGGGCCTTCATGTACTCGGCCCGCCCCAGGAACTCCTTGCCCAGGTCAAGGTGCATCTTGTACTGTTCGCGCTTGTTGATCTGGGCCGTCAGGTCCTTGACCTCCTGGCCCTCGCCCAGGCCGTCCAGGGCCAGGCGGGCCCCGGCGAAATTGTTCTGGTCGAGCAGGCGCCGGGCCTTGGCCAGCCCCGAGCGGAGCTTGCACTCGACGATCTTGTCTTCCGTGGCCTTCTTGAGGGCTGCGCCGTTCGGATCCTTGCCGTCGATCAGGGCCAGGGCCTGGTTGTAACTGTTGATGGCCCCGTCCCATTCCTCCCTGGCCTTGGCGTCGTCGCCGGCCTTGATGAAGCCGGCCAACTGATCGGCCGACTTCGTCTTCCTGAGGAACTCCAGGGCCTCGGCGTGATTCGGATTGAACTGGAGGCACTCGGTGTACTTGGCGGCGGCCTCCTGCATCAGGCCGTTCTGGGCCAGCGTGCGGGCCTGAGCGGCACAGGCCTCGGCCTTGGCGTTGATCATCTTGATGCGAATGGCCTCGACCGAACGCAGCTTATAAGCCTCTTCGTACTCCTTGGCGGCGATGTCCCACTTGCTGGCGGCGGCATCCCGTTCAGCCGCCGCGTAGATCTCGCGCAGCTTGACCTCGTTGTCCACCCATTTAATGAGCTCCTGCACCTCGGGGGTGTCGAGCTTCTTCTGGGCGTTGGCCAGGACCTCACGGCCCTCGGTCAGCGAGGTAGGCTCGTTCTTGCGGATCGTCGCCTGGGCCTGGGCGATCAGACCGCGGTACTCGCGCATTTCGATCCCGGCGCGGAGCTCGGCCACGCGCGAGTTGAGATCCTTGAGTTCCGGATACCGCGCCGCAAGCTCCGTGAGGGCCGTGATGGCCTCCTCGTACTGGCCGTTCTTCACGAGCCGGTCGATGGTGATCAGCCGCTCCTCGATATCCTTGGTCTTCTGGAACCGCGCCCGGAATTCGGTGAGCCAGCTTGGAGAAGCGCCCTTTTCCTGCGCCTGGGTGGCCGCGCTGTCGGCATCGGACCACCGCTTGTCCGCCAGCGCCTGCTCGGCCTCCGATATCTTGGCGTGCTGCATGGCGTAAAGGGCGACGTTCTGCACGTCGGCGTATTCACGGGCCACGGAGTAGAAGGTCTTTGACGCATCGGAGAACTTCTTGTCGTTGAACAACTCGTCGGCCACCTGCACGGCCGTCTTCGCGGCGTTCACGCGCTTGTTTTCCTCGGAGATCTTCCAATATCCGAGCCCGCCGGCGGCCAGGACGAGCGGCCCGCCGATGATCGCCGCCCACAGGAGTATCCGCTGCCAGGTCCACTTGGGCTGCGTCAGCGGCGCGGTCTTGTCGCCGGACTCCTGGGTCGCGGCCCCTGCCGCGGACCCCACGCCCGGCGATCCCGGCCGCGACGCCGTGGCCTGGCGCGCGCCCGGCATCGGCGAGGCCGCCTCGGCATCCATCTCCTTCTCGAGGTTCTCGGAATCGGACTGCGTAACGCTCTTGCCCTGCACGTTGAGGACGAAGATCTTGCGGAGCCAGCGAACAACCTGGTCGGCCGAGGGGAACCGCTTGGACGGGTCCTTGTCGAGGAGCCGCTCGACGATCTTGGACACGAGCGGCGGAATGCCCGGCTGCAACTCCTTCAGCGACGGCGCCCGCATGCCCACGTTCGAGTGCCAGTGCATCCAGCGGACCTGCTGGGCCTTTTCGTCGCGCATGACGTCCCTGAAGGCCTCGGCGAACTTCTCAGGCCCCGCGAACATCTCCAGCGCGATCATGCCCAGGCTGTACAGATCGGCGCGCGGATCGATCGGGGCGCCCGTGAACATCTCGGGCGCCATGTACTTGGTGGTGCCCATGGGCAGGCTGGTGCGTCCGCCCGAGTGCCCGATGAGGCCGAAGTCGGTGATCTTGAGTGCCCCGTCCTTGGCCAGCATGATGTTGGCGGGCGTCAGGTCGCGGTGAACGATGCCCTGGGCGTGCATCGCCCGCAGGCCCAGCGCGGTCGACAGGAGCACGCCCAGGCCCGTCTGGAGCGGCACCGGCCCTTTGTCCATCATCGAGCGCAGCGTCGTCCCCTCCACGTACTCCATGATGAGGTACAACTGCCCGTCTTGCTGGATCAACTCGTGGACGTGAACGATATTGGCCTGCGTGCTCGACAGCCGCGCCAGCGTCTGGGCCTCGGTCCGGAACCGGACGGTGAACTTCTCGTCGGCGACCAGATGCGGGGCGATCTGCTTGATCGCCACGTACCGGTCCAGGGAGGGGTCATAGGCCTTGTAAATAATGGCCATGCCGCCCGCCGCAACCTGCTCGCGAACCTCATACTTGTCGAGCGTGG
>PMZT01000266.1 GCA_003170085.1 Planctomycetia bacterium
CCAAGTGGCGTTGTAGTATTAGGTTTGGCATTACGATTGCGGCGCAGCCATTCCGAGCGCTGGCACCCGACTGCGGCGCCGCTGCCTTGTATTGGCACAGATGGAATAAGGTTTGACCTTCGGACCGCCGATGATATACTTCATCCATGCTTGGCGTGCGGCCAAACGGCCCATTCCGAGCCGGCCATAGGGGCCTGGAGGTGATGCGTGTCGGCCATCGGACGATCAGACAGGCAGAACAGCCGTGTCGAACCGTCGGGTGCCGCGCGCGCCGGTATTGCCGCCGTCGGCGTATCGGAAGGAGGGCCCCGGCTGTAGAGTCGCGATAGGGATGCGCGGCCCCGGGGCGAGAACGGCTCGGGGTTTTTTTGTTGGGACATTCCGGCAGGACAGCGCATGATTGCGATTGGCGCGGCGGGTGCGGAGACNNCCCCCGTGTGGGTGCCCTGGAGTGCCAAGAACGCCGCGCACGATCTCGAAGACGCCGCTGCCGTGCGAGGGTCCCAACTCAGAAGCGAGGTATAGCCATGAACACGATCATGATATATGACACCACGCTGCGCGACGGCACGCAGGGCGAGGGCGTCAGTCTCAGCCTTCAGGACAAGCTCGACATCGCCCGGCGGCTCGACGACCTGGGCGTCCAGTACATCGAGGCCGGTTACCCCGTCTCGAACGAAAAGGATGAGGCGGTCTTCCGCGACCTCAAGCGGCAGCCGCTGAAGCGGGCCGTGCCGGTGGCGTTCGGCATGACGCGGCGCGTGGGCGGCCAGGCGAAGGACGATGCCACGCTGCTCGCGCTGCTGGCGGCCGAGACGCCGGCCGTGGCGATCGTCGGCAAGTCGTGGGATTTTCACGTCACGAAGGTGCTGCGCACGACGCTCGAAGAGAACCTGGCGATGATCGCCGACTCCGTCCGCCTCATCAAGGAGGCCGGGCGCGAGGTCTTCTACGACGCCGAGCATTTCTATGACGGGTACCGCGCCAATCCGCGGCACGCGCTGGCCACGCTGCGCGCCGCCCTCGATGCGGGCGCCGACTGGCTCATCCTTTGCGAAACGAACGGCGGCTGGCTGCCGGAGGATGTCGCCGAGGTCACCGCCGTGGTGGCCCGCGAGGTCGGCGGCAAGCTGGGCATCCATTGCCACAACGATGGCGGGCTGGCGGTGGCCAACTCGCTGGCGGCCGTGCGGGCGGGGGCCACGGTCGTCCAGGGCACGATGAACGGCCTGGGCGAGCGTTGCGGCAACGCCGACCTGTGCGTACTCATCCCAAGCCTCGAACTCAAGATGGGCATGACGTGCCTGGGCCGCGAGAACCTGGCGAAGCTGACCGACGTCTCGCGATTCGTCTACGAGACCGCGAACATGCTGCTCGTGCCGGGCCAGCCGTTCGTGGGCCCGAGCGCGTTCGCGCACAAGGGCGGCATGCACGTGGCGGCCATCGCGCGCGACAGGCATACCTACGAGCACATCGCCCCGGAGGTCGTCGGCAACACGCGGCGTATCCTGGTGAGCGAGCTTTCGGGCCGCGGCACGATTCTGGCGAAGGTCCTGGGCACCGATTTCGAGGCCGACAAGGCCCTTCAGCAGAAGGTGCTGAAGGAAGTCCAGCGCCTCGAGAATGAGGGCTACCAGTTCGAGGCGTGCGAGGCATCGTTCGCGCTGCTGGTGCGGCGCGTGGCGGGGCGGTCGCGGGCGTTCTTCGACCTCGACCACTACTCCGTGGCCATCAAGAAGGACGACGACCGGCCGCCGGTGACCGAGGCCACCGTCAAGCTGAGCGTGGGCGGCCAGTCGCAGCACACGGTGGCCGAGGGCGACGGCCCGATCAACGCCCTCGACGCCGCCCTACGCAAGGCCCTCGTGCCGGTGTACCCGGTCCTGGCCGAGATGCACCTGGAGGATTACAAGGTCCGCGTGATCAACTCCGGCGCGGGCACGGCGGCCAAGGTGCGCGTGGTCATCGAGTCGCACGACCGCCAGGGGCACTGGGGCACCGTGGGCGTCTCCGAAAATATCATAGATGCGTCGTGGCAGGCGCTGGTCGAGAGCATCGTGTACAAACTCACTAAGGAAGCCGAGAAGAGCCATGCCTGACAAGAAGAAGGACAAGCCGTCCGACCCGCAGCCGCCGGCCCACGAGCCTGCTGCAAACGAGCAGGGCGCTCCGCAGGACGAGGGGCCGCTGCCGAAGGCGTACGACCCGGCAACGGTCGAGAACCGCATCTACGCGATGTGGGAGCAGGGCGGCTACTTCCACGCCGAGCCGGATGCCCCCGGCAAACCGTTTACGATCGTCATTCCGCCGCCGAACGTGACCGACCGGCTTCACCTGGGGCACGCGCTCAACAACACGCTGCAAGATATCCTCATTCGCTGGCGGCGCATGCAGGGCCGCAAGACGCTGTGGGTGCCCGGCACGGACCACGCGGGCATCGCCACGCAGGCGGTGGTCGAGCGGCGCATCTTCGAGAAGGAAAAGAAGACCCGCCACGACGTGGGTCGCGAGGAGATCGTCCGGCGCATCTGGGCGTGGCGCGAGGAGTGCGGCGACATCATCCTCAACCAACTCAAGCGCATCGGCTCATCGTGCGACTGGAAGCGGACGCGGTTCACCCTTGACCCGGTCTGTGCGCGGGCGGTGCGGCACGCGTTCTTCAAGATGTTCAAGGACGGCCTGATCTATCGTGGCAAACGCCTGGTGAACTGGGATACGCACCTGCAGACCGCCGTGTCGGACGACGAGGTGTACCACGAGACCGTCAAGGGGCACCTCTGGCACATCCGGTATCCGGTGAAGGGCGAGCCCGGCCGTTTCGTGATCGTGGCCACCACGCGGCCCGAGACGATGCTCGGCGACACGGCCGTTGCGGTCCATCCCGACGACCCGCGGTACCAGGACCTTATCGGGAAGACGGTCGTCCTGCCGCTCCTTGGGCGCGAGATCCCCGTGATCGCCGACGGCATCCTCGTCGATCCGAAGTTCGGCTCCGGGTGCGTCAAGGTGACGCCCGCCCACGATCCGAACGACTACGAGACGGGCCTGCGGCACAAGCTTGAGATGATCAACATATTGACGCCCGACGGTCGCATCAACGCGGCCGGCGGCCCGTACCAGGGGCTGGACCGGTTCAAGGCCCGCGAGAAGGTCGTCCAGGACCTCGAGGCCCAGGGGCTCCTGGAGAAGGTCGAGCCCTACGAGACCGACGTCGGCCACTCGGACCGGTCGAAGACGCCGATCGAGCCGTATCTGTCGGAGCAGTGGTTCGTGCGGATGGCGGACCTCGCGGAGAAGGCAATGGAGGCGGTGCGCGACGGGCGGGTGAAGTTCCACCCGGACCGCTACGGACGCACGTACCTGGATTGGCTGAGCCAGAAGCGCGACTGGTGTATCTCGCGGCAACTGTGGTGGGGGCACCAGATTCCGATCTGGTCGCAGGACCTGGACCTGCCGGCCGACGTGAAGCCCGAGCCGTGCTCCGAGCGCGGCCCCGATGCGCAGGCCTGCGCGGCACTCGACCGGAAGATGAGCGGCGACGCGCGCGAGTACCTGAAGGGAGCGGGGCGGTACTTCCTCCGCGTGGAGCCGCACCCCGAAGAGCCGGGGCGGATCCGCACGCTCGTCTGCCCGGAGGAGGAGACCCCGGAGCTCCAGAAACGCCTGGAGGCGGCCGGTTGGGTCCGCGACCCCGACGTCCTCGACACGTGGTTCTCTTCGGGCCTGTGGCCGATTTCGACCATGGGCTGGCCGGAGGAGACGGCCACGCTCAAGACCTTCTACCCCACCAACGTGCTGTGTACGGCCCGCGAGATCATCACGCTGTGGGTGGCGCGCATGGTCATGGTGGGCCTGTACAACAAGCCGCGCCCCGGCCTTGCAGCGGCAGAGCAGGTGCCATTCCATGATGTGTATATTCATGCGATGATCCAGGACGGCGAAGGCCGGCCGATGAAGAAGAGCCTGGGCAACGGCGTCGATCCGCTGGAGATCATCGCTTCGCACGGGGCCGATGCCCTGCGCTTCACGCTGGCGTGGATGACGACCGAGACGCAGGACGTGCGCATGCCGGTCGTCAAGGACCCCGTGACCGGCCGCAACACGTCGCCGCGGTTCGACATGGGCCGCAACTTCTGCAACAAGCTCTGGAACGCCACGCGGTTCGCGCTGATGAACCTGGCGGGGGCCGAGGGCGCCCGGTTCGACGCCGCGGCCCTGCGCCTGGAGGACCGCTGGATCCTCTCGCGCACCGAGCAGGTCCGCCGCGCGGTGACCGACGAGCTCGAGGCCTTCCACTTCCAGGCCGCGATCTCGGCCGCGTACTCCTTCTTCTGGGACGAGCTGTGCGACTGGTACCTCGAGGCCGTCAAGCCGCGCATGGCCGTCGAGGCCGAGCGGGGCACCGCGCAGCGGGTCCTCGCGTTCGTGCTTGACCGCGCCTTGCGGCTGCTGCACCCGTTCATCCCGTTCATCACCGAGGCGGCGTGGGAAGGTCTGAGCGCCACGATCGGCGACCGCGGCCTGCCGGGCGTGGCCGAGGCGGCGCCGTCGGAGCGGCTCATCCTGGCCGCGTGGCCGCAGGCGATCCCCGCGATGGTCGATGAAGAGGCCGAGGCGCGATTCGCGGCCGTCATGGAAGTCGTGCGCGCGGTCCGCAACATCCGCACGAAGATGCAGATTCACCCCGGCGCGCGGCTGACGGCCTTCGTCAAGACCGACGCGGCCAAGGCGAGGGTGCTGGCCGAGACCGAGGGCCTTTCGCGGCGTCTGGCGGGCCTGGAGCGGCTGGAGGCGGGGCCGGGCATCGAGAAGCCCGCCCACGCGGCCGCCGAGGTGGTGTCGGGCGCCGAGGTGTACGTGTCGCTCGAGGGCCTGATCGACCTTGCCGCCGAGCGCAAACGCCTTGAGGAGCGGATCGCCAAGGACCGGGCGTACCTGGGGCAGATCGAGAAGAAACTCGAGAACAAGAACTTTGTCGACCGTGCGCCGGCCGAGGTCGTGGAGCGCGAGCGCACCCGCGCGCAGGAAATCCGCGACGCCATCGCCGCCACCGAGCGTAATCTGGCGGAACTGGCCTGAGCCGTCCGAGCGTGAGGCTCATCCGCGTGCCACGGCCGGCCTTGTCCGGCCGTGCGAACGGTCATTGGCGCATCGCACGGCGGGGCGAGGCCCGCCGTGGCACACACCAGGCGTGGCACGCGAATTATGATGATGTTATATACGCACAAGCGTGCGCATGGCACACTCAAGTTCGGAAGGGCTGACCGATGCCCGAAACCATTCCTCTGCCGGCCGACGCGGCGGAGTTCATCCGGCGCAGGAACGACGCCCTGCGCAAACGGTGGCGGTACATCTGCCTCTTCCTCTGGCTGATCGCGCTCGTGCCGATGGTCTACCGGCTGTGTTTAGTGCCGCTGCCGCCGGACGTGCCCATCTATGCCCGGGCCATTACCCTGTTTCTGCCGTTCTCGCCGCTGGCGATTCTCTTCTGGCTTTTCTTCCGCGGGCGGGTGGCGCGCCTGGCCAGGGACGCCGCGTGCGATCACCTGAACGTGGCGTCGGGCGAGTTCGAGAAGTGCCCCGAGCGAGGCAGGGGCGGCATGGCGGGCGAGCAGGGCGTGTTCGTCGCTGGCGCCCTCGTGATGATCCCGGCCACCGCCTGGGATGATCTGCCCGAGAAGGGCACGATGGTGGCCGAGTACTTCCCGCACACGAAACTGGGTTGGCGCCTCGACGGCCGGAAGATGGAGTGGCGGTAAACGCCGGCAGGTGGACCGAGACCCGCGCCGAACGCGATTGCGGATTGCGGAATGCGGATTGAAGCCCCCGGCGTTGCCGGGGGATCTCATCCCCACGGTCGCCGCGGCGACTTTCAATTCGCAATCCGCAATGGATGGAATTCCAGGTGCCCGCTTGCCGCATCGGCGGGGCGTGTTAGAATAGGTGAGTCTTTCGCCTTAGGGAATCTGGCATGGAAATCCGCTGCGAACTTATTCGCATTATGATCACCGAGACCGGCGACCACCAGGTCATCGTCCTCAAGGAATCCAACGGCGAGCGGGCGTTCCCCATCGTCATCGGCTTTTTCGAGGCGGCCGCCATCGACCGTCGCATCAAGGGCCACGTTCTGCCGCGCCCCATGACGCACGACCTGCTGGGGTCGGTCATCGAGGCCCTGGGCGGGCAGCTCACGAAGGTCGTCATCACCGATCTGAAGGAACACACGTATTTCGCGAGCCTCGTCATCCGCCGCGGCGCTGACTCGGTGGTGGTCGATGCCCGTCCGTCCGACGCCATCGCGCTGGCCGTCGCGGGCAACACCCCCATCTTCGTCGAGCAGCACGTGCTGGACGAGGTAGCGGGGCCGGGGAACCCCGGGTTCGGCTTCAACGTCTGAGAGGTCGCGGCGCACCGTCGACGGGAGAGAAGATGCGGCATTTGGCGCTCGTGCTCGTCATGCTCCTGGGGTCGGCGGTGGCGGTGGCGGCGCCCCATCCAGACGCCCAGTACACGATCGTCCTCGCCTCCGATTCCGTTCCCGAGGGCGTCGAGATCGCGCGGCACTACATGGCGGCGCGCGGCATTCCCGAGGCGAACCTGTGCCTCGTCCACGCCCCCGCCTCCGAAGAGATTACCCGCGACGGGATCACCCGCGACCAGTTCAACGAGACCCTCTGGAAACCGCTGCGGGCGTTCCTCGCCCGCTGGCAGGGGTTCCTGAACGTCGGCATTCCCGAGGGGACCGTGAAGCTGCAGGTCCAGAGCCGCCGGGCCAAGTTCCTCGTGCCGGTCTATGGCGTGCCGATCAAGATCAAGGGGTACGAGCAGGTGGCCACGATGTACCTTTCGTCGGCCGCCGCCGTGGACTCGGAGCTGGCGATGCTTCCGACGGGCGACCACAAGCTCGTGGGCGGCCTGCCGAACCCGTACTTCGGGGCCGATGCGCCGTTCGGCCCGCCGTTCGATTCGGCCGTCATCCTCGTCTCGCGGCTCGACGGGCCGACGCCCCAGATTGCCCAGGGCCTTGTCGACGACGCCGTCTGGGCCGAGGAGCACGGCGGCCTCAAGGGACGTGCCTATGTCGATACGCGCGGCCTGACGAAAGGGCCGTACGCCGAGGGCGACGACTGGCTCCGCACCGCCGCCAAGCTGCTCACGGCGGCCGGCTTCACGACCGAGGTCGACACCGACCCCGACGTCTGGCCCCTGGCCCATCCGATGCCCGACCCGGCCGTCTACCTGGGCTGGTACAGCGAGAACGCCGTGGGCCCGATGGTGAAGACCGGCTTCCGTTTCAACCGCGGGGCGCTGGCGTACCACATCCAAAGCTTCACAGGCGCCGACATCCGCAACCCCAAGACGCACTGGGTGGGTCCGCTGCTCGACCACGGCGCGTGCCTGACGATGGGCGCGGTCTACGAGCCGTTCCTGTCGGGCATGCCGCGGCCGGACGTCCTTGTGGCCCGCCTGCTGCAAGGTTACACGTGGGGCGAGGCGGCCTACATGGCCCAGCCGCAACTCTCGTGGCAGATGTGTTTCATAGGCGACCCGCTGTATCGGCCGTTTGCGCGGCATTAGTGGCGCGTTAAGATTGTTCTTGTGGGGTGTGTTCTTGTGGGTGCCATGCTTTCGCGCCGTTGCGAAAGCATGGTCGTTCGAGGCGGGTGGCATGCCCACGCCATCCGTTGCGTGGGCATG
>PMZT01000213.1:0-9126 GCA_003170085.1 Planctomycetia bacterium
AAGTCCGCTATCGGAATATCTTGACAAAGTCCGCATTTGTGGTGTATGCTTTCGGACGATGCGTGGGGCCGGAGTTACAGAGAAACCCGGGTAGCGTCCCCAGGTTTCGAAGTCCGCTATCGGAATATCTTGACAAAGTCCGCATTTGTGGTGTATGCTTTCGGACGATGCGTGGGCGTGGAGTGTCAGGGGGACCCGGTTAGCGTCGCCAGGTTTCGGGGCAAGAAGAGGAGAGATCGGGATGAAAGTTTTCATATCGTGGTCGGGTGATACAAGTAGGGTTATCGCTGAAGCTCTCAGGGCGTGGTTGCCTTCTGTAATTCAGGCAGTCAAACCCTACTTCACGCCAGATGACATTACGAAGGGGGCGAGATGGAGCACAGAGATCGCAAAGGAACTTGAGGAATGCAAGATTGGCCTCATTTGCCTTACCGCAGACAACAGCGAGGCCCCTTGGATCATGTTCGAGGCCGGAGCTCTGTCCAAGAGCCTGTCGGCTGCTCGTGTGTGCCCGATGCTCTTCGGGATTGAACCGTCGGATGTGAAAGGGCCATTGGTACAATTTCAAGCGGCACCTTTCGCAAAGGACGAGATGAAGAAGGTGGTCCGGATGATGAATCAAGAACTCGGAGCGGGAGCGTTAACGGCTGATGTGCTGGATTCCGTTTTTGAAATGTGGTGGCCCAAGCTTGAAGAGAAGGTCAAGAAAGTCTTGTCAAACATCCAGGGCCCGGCTAAGCAAAGTGTGCGTTCTGAACGCGACATTTTGGAGGAAATCTTGGCTCGCGTGCGTGCAACCCCATCCGTAGCCCCCAGGGCGGGTATTCATCCTGAAGCACTTGAAGACCTGCTCGATACTTACGAGCGCCTCATGGTCGAAGTCAGTCATCTGTCTCCGGAAGCTCGGGGCGAACTTCTTGAGATCGTCGAACAGCTTAGGAGGCCGGTTGATCATATCGTTAGCCGCGCCGCCTTTGAAGAGGATGTTTCCCCCATGAGAAGGGAAAGGCTCACGGCTATGCGGCATAGATTCTTGGCTGGGATGGAACCGCAATTACCGGCTCTGAGTGAAGGTACGATAGAGAAAGACAAGCCCAGCAAACGCGTCAACCGTCCGAGATGAAGAACGCCGGTGAAGTACTGAGTTAGGTGTATTGCTTGTTGGTGTGAATCTGGATGGACGCCAATCGGCAGCTTGGGGGTGCTGTTGGCTGCTTGTGTGGCCCATACAGCCTGAAGCACGGCCACGCAAAGGCGCGAGGCCGTGCCACCCTTCATCAGCCTTCCATTCCTCTTCCGCCCCATCCACTGTATAATCCCCTTGTGCCCGAAAGGCCCGGAAGCCCGGTATCGCATGGCCGGTGGCTGCAAGTCACACGGGCGGCGAACGCGAACCTGAAGGAGGAGCGACGATGGCGGATGAGAAACGGATGGTCAGCCGCAGGGGGTTCATGAAGGCCTCGGCGGCGGTGGGGCTGGTAGCGTTGCTCGTAGCAGGTTGCGGCGGGCCTGCGGCCACGAGCGGCAGCGGTACGGCTGCGCCCGCGGCGGCGCAAGGTAAGGCGCCCAGTATCGCGCGGCAGCCGTTCGGCACCACGGCCGACGGGACCGCGGTCGAACTCTTCATCCTCGACAACGGCCGCGGGATGAAGGTCCGCGTAATCACGTATGGCGCCACGATCGCGGGCGTTGACGTGCCGGACCGCAACGGCCGCGCCGCCAACGTGGTCCTCTATGGCGAGACGCTGGACCAATACGAGGCCGGGCTGCCGGCCGCGTCGGTGATCGGCCGCTTTGCCAACCGCATCGGCGGGGCGAAGTTCGTGCTCGACGGCGTGACCTATCCGCTGGCCGCCAACTCGGGCGTCAATCATATCCACGGAGGCAAGGTGGGTTTCGACAAGGTCGTGTGGCGGGGCGAGCCGGTCACGGGCGACGGCGTCGTGGGCGTGCGACTCACGTACACCAGCCGCGACGGCGAAGAGGGTTACCCCGGCACGCTGGTCGCCACGGTCACGTACCGGCTGACCGCGCTCAACGAACTGGCGATGGAGTACACCGCCACGACCGATAAGCCTACGCATGTCAATCTGACGAATCACGGCTACTGGAATCTGGCCGGGGCCGGGTCGGGCAGCGTGCGGGGGCACCGCCTGACGATCAACGCCGACCAGTGGCTGCCAGCCGACGCGGGGCTGATCCCCACGGGCGAGTTTAAAGACGTTGCGGGCACGCCGGTCGATTTCCGCCGGCCCGAGACGATCGGGGCACGCATCGATCTTCTGACGGCCACCGGGGGCTACGACCACGGCTACGTGGTCAAGAGGAGCCGCCCCGGCGAACTCGCCCTTGCGGCCCGCGTGGTCGAGCCTTCCAGCGGCCGCGTCATGGAGGTTTCCACCACGTACCCCAGCGTGCAACTCTATACGGCCAATCACCTGGACGGGCACGTCAAGGTCGGCGGCCGCGCGTATGAAAAGTACGGCGCCGTGTGCCTGGAGACGCAGTTCTTCCCCGATTCGCCGAACAAACCCGGCTTCCCCTCGACCGTGCTTCGCCCCGGCGAGGCGTACCGGCAACTGACCGTTCACAGGTTCAGCGTGGAGTAGCGCGTCGCGCATTCGGACCGCGCGCAGCACTTTGAAGGAGTTATCTATGAGTACCCGGCGAAACGTACAGGCGGCGCTCTGTCTGGCCAGCGCCCTGGCGCTGCTCGTGACGGCCTCCGCGGCCTGGGCGGGCCAGCCTGGCAAGAGCCCGGTCAAGGTCTTCATCCTGGCGGGCCAGTCGAACATGGAAGGCCAGGGCGTCATTGCCGCCGATCCCAAGCGCAACGAAGGCAAGGGGAGCCTGGAGTACCTCGTCAAGAACCCCGCCACGGCCGAGCGTTTCAAGCACCTCGTCGATAAGGACGGTAAGTGGGTCGTCCGCGACGACGTGTGGATCTGGTATCTGGGCCGTAAGGGCGGCCTGACGGTGGGCTATGGGGCGAAGGAGACCCTGATCGGCCCGGAGCTCGAGTTCGGCAACGTCGTGGGCGACTACTTCGAAAACCAGGTGCTGCTCGTGAAGGTAGCGTGGGGCGGCAAGAGCCTGGGCAAGGATTTCCGGCCGCCCAGTTCCGGCGGAGAGGTCGGGCCGTCTTACACCGAACTCGTCAAGCAGGTGAAGGACGTGCTGGGGAATCTCAAGACGCTCTTTCCGGACTACGACGGCAAGGGGTACGAACTGGCGGGGTTCGGCTGGCACCAGGGGTGGAACGACCGCATCAACCAGGCGTTCAATGATGAATATGAGAAGAACATGGCCAACTTTATCCGCGACATCCGCAAGGACCTTGGGGCCAAAGACCTTCCGTTCGTCATCGCCGAGACCGGGATGAGCGGCCGCGAGGAAACCCATCCGCGGGCTTTGTCGCTCATGCGGGCCCAGGCCGCCGTGGCCGAGTACCCCGAGTTCAAGGGCAACGTGGCGTTTGTGGGAACGCGGGATTTCTGGCGGCCCAAGGAAGTCTCGCCGTCGGCCCAGGCTTATCATTGGAATAGCAGCGCCGAGACCTACTTCCTGATCGGCGGCGCCATGGGCGAAGCGATGATCAAGCTGTGCGGGAAGAGGTAGGGGGCAACCGCCGTTTTCTTCTTGCATTCTGAATATCGAATGTTCAAAATGCAGGAAAGGAGGCGCCAATGATCCCCAGACACCTGGAACCGGTGTTACGCAAGGCCGCGCGGCAGTATCCGGTCGTCTCGCTGACCGGCCCGCGGCAGTCCGGCAAGACCACGCTGATCCGCGAAGCCTTCCCGCGCCACCAGTATGCCTCTCTGGAAGTCCCCGACCAGCGGGAGTTCGCCCAGGAGGACCCCAAGGGCTTTCTCGGACAGTTCAGCGGCAAGGTCATCCTGGATGAGGTCCAGCGGACGCCGCACCTGTTCTCTTACATTCAAGGTATCGTGGACGAGTCCCAGGAGGCCGGCCAGTTTATCCTGACCGGCTCGCAGAACTTCCTCCTCGCGCAGCACACCAGCCAAACCCTTGCCGGACGATGTGCCACGTTTCACCTGCTGCCGTTCTCACGGCCCGAATTGGCCCGTCAGCCGATGATGGACCTGGCCGTCTTGGGCAAGGCTGCGCCCAAGGTTAGCGGCAAGCCGCCCGCCCGAAGTTTGTTTGAAACGCTCTTTATCGGGGGTTACCCGCGCATCTTCGACAAGCACCTGGACCCGCAGGACTGGCTTCGCAACTACTACCAGGCCTATGTGGAGAAGGATGTCCGCGACGTCCTGAACGTCGGCGACCTGGAGACCTTCGGCCGGTTCCTGCGGCTGTGCGCGGGTCGCTCGGGCCAACTGCTTAACCTGTCCTCCCTGGCCGGCGACGCGGGCATCAGCCACACGACCGCCCGCAGGTGGCTATCGGTGCTGGAGGCCAGTTTCCTGGTCTTTCTGCTTCGGCCGTACCACAGGAACTTCAATAAGCGGCTGGTCAAGTCGCCCAAACTGTACTTCCTCGACAGCGGCCTCTTGTGCTACCTGCTGCGGATTCGAAGCCCGGATGACCTTCGCTTTCATGCGGCCCGCGGGGCCGTGTTCGAGTCGTGGGTCGTCTCGGAGATCGTCAAAAACTACGTCCACCGCGGCCTGGAGCCGGACGCGTACTTTTGGCGGGACTCGAGCGCGCACGAGATCGACCTGGTGATCGAGCGCGGCAAGGGGAGGGTGCCGGTGGAGGCCAAGTCGGGCGAAACGTTCGCGTCCGATTTTCTGGACGGCATCCGCTATTGGAGAAGACTGGCGGACGAGAAAGATCAGCCGGCCGCCCTGGTCTACGGCGGCGAGACATCGTACGTGCGAGAAGGCGTCGTCGTAACGTCATGGAAGACATGGGGCTGATCTCAACGTGACCTTGTGCTCGCCCTTGCCATCCGTGTACAATCCCCCCAACGGTTGCGAACGCAAATTTGCCCAGTGGGTCAGCCAGATCAGGAGGCCGATATGCACGTCCATCAATGTGGTTCGTCGTGTTCGCAGGGTTGTGGCCTGAGTCGCCGCCGGTTCCTCGCCACGGGCGCCGCATCCGTCGCCTCGGCGCTGCTCCTGGGTTCGTGCACCTCGCAAGGGGAGCGGGGCACCGCGCCCGTCGCCGGCGATGCGGCGCTGCGGCAGATACGGCAGATGGGTCCGGCCTCGAAGTGCGTGCCCACGGTCAAGGTGTGTTTCGTCCGGCGCAAGGCCGAGTACGGCATGTTGTGGCCGGGAGCGGTCTATGACGGCGAGGCGGCCCTCAAGAAGTACACCGAGGGCATCGCCGCCACCGCCAAGGGCCTCAACATGAAACTCGACCTGCGGCCGGTGCCGATCTACACCCCCGCCGAGGCCGATGCGTGGGTGGCCGAGGCCGTGCAAACCCGGCCCGACGGCCTGCTCGTCGTCCTTCTCGACCGCCAGCATCACGCGTGGCCCACGGCCGCCAAGGCGATCGACACGCAGATTCCGACGGTCATCTTCTCGCCCCTCGGCACGTCGTTCACCACGAGCACGGCGGCGCCCAGCGCGAAGCCGGGCTGCTTCATCGCCTCGACCGACGATTTCCGGCAGGTCCAGTACGGCATGAAGATGCTGCACGCCGGGGCCAGGCTCAAGGCCACGCGGTGCCTCGTCATCAAGGGGACGGAAACCACCGACAGCGAGTTACCCCACCTGGGCATCGCCCTGCACACGATTCCGGCGGGCACGTTTCTCGATATGTATCAGAAAACGCCCGATACGCCCGAGATACTGGCCATGGCCGACGACCTCCGGCGCCGCGCCACCGGCATGTACCGGGCCACGCATGCGGATATCATCAACGGCATCAAGAGTTACGTGGTCGCCCGGACGCTGGTGGAGCGCGAGCAGGCCGATGCCATCACCATGGACTGCCTGGGCGCCCTCGGCCACACCAAGGTCAGCCTGCCGTGCATCGCGTGGTCGAAGATGAACGACGACGGCATTCCGGCCGCCTGCGAGGCCGACCTCGGCGCCGTCGCCACGCACTGCCTGGTGCAGTACCTCTTTGACCGGCCCGGCTTCCAGCAGGACCCGGTGGCCGATACGGCGATGGACGCCATCATCGGCGCCCACTGCTCGTGCCCGACGCGCCTGAACGGCTTCGGCCAGCCGCCCGAGCCGTACGACATCGTGCACCATCACGGCGAGCGCGACGCCACGGCCCGCACCCGGTGGCGCGAAGGCCAGCGGGTGACCCTGGCCGACGTCGTGCCCGGCTCGAAGACGAAGCCCACGCAGATCATCATTGCCGCGGGGGCGGTGGTCGATAACGTCTCCGTGCCGCCCGCGGGCGGGTGCGTCGTCTCGGTCCGCGTCAAGTTCGACGGCGCGACGAACGTCCTCCAGTTCCCGGGCTTTCATCAACTGTTCTTCTACGGCGACTTCAAGAAGGAACTGGTGGAGTTCTGCCACCTGTTCAAGCTGGAGCCGGTGCTGGCGTAGCGCCGGCCGTCCTCGTCGAGGGCTGCGTCGGTCGATTCGCGTTCTCCGGTACGATCGCTCGCCCGATGACAGGAGCCACCCGTCGCGGTTTGGCCCCGCCCTTCAATCGCGAGGCCGGAGGATCACGAGGAGTCGGAAACGGTTCAGGACATCGAGGGCGGCCGGTGAGCACCGTCGCTTGCCGCCGCCCGCTTCTTGTCCGGCAGCGGATGACCCTTACGCCTTCTTGGTCTCGCGGAAGGCAGGGGCCTGGGCCAGGGTGAAGAGCACGACCTCTTCGCCGGTNNGGTGCTGATGTCGTGGTGCAGGCTCAGCACCTTGACGCCGGTGGCCTCCTGGACCAGGGCCTCCATGGTCGGCCGCGCGGTCTCGATCAGATGGGTCCGCACCTGCTTTAAGAGGTCCCGGCCCTTCTCGCCCGGGAGGGACTTGACCAGGTGCTGTTCGGCGGCGGTCAGGACGCCCTGGAGCCGGACCACGAGCAGGTCGCCGATGAGGTGGGCGCGGATATCCTTGGGCCCCCGGCCCATGTAGTCCTGTTCGAAGCGGCTGATGCCTTCGCAGACGGCGGCCTCGATTTCGCCTTGTGTCTTCATGGTGACCTCGAACGTGCTCGGATTCCCGGCCGGCGGCCCGTGCGGGCAATAGCCTGTAGATGCTGACAGAACAGGTATCCTCGGCTGCCAGACGCCCTAAGACTTATTATGCGCCAGCGGAGGCGGGAGGGGGGGAAATATTTCAACAATTTTTTGCTTTGACCGTTTTGCGCGTGTATAGTTCGCCTTGCAGGGAGGGCGGGCGAAGATGATAAGTCCGCTCTGGGTCGGATGCTAGACCCAAGGGCGGCCATGCCGTGGCGGCCCGTGGGCGAGTGGGTCAGCGTGGTTCAGCACCCTTGGGTGTTTAGCCACGTCGGCTTTTTGTCATTCCCGGTGGTGCGTGAGAGCCGCAACCACCGGGTGGTCAGCGAGTCACAAGGGGGCCTCAAAATGAACCGCAAGTACTTGATTCTCGCAGCCTTCGCCGCATCCGTGCTCCTTTGCCACCCCGCTCCAGGATTCGCCAATTCGATCTTGGGCTCGGCGCAGAGCTTCGCGGTCTTGGGCGCTTCGACGGTGACCAACACCGGCCCGACCACCCTCTGGGGAGACTTGGGGCTCTACTCAGGCACTTCGATCACTGGCGGGCCGCCGCTTATTACCTTCACGGGAGGAACGATACACCAGACTGATGCGGTCGCGCAGCAGGCTCAGGCTGACGCCCTCATTGCGTACAATACGCTTGCAGCCCTGTCGCCCAGTACCACCTTGTCTGGCACTGTGGGGACCCAGACGCTCTTTGCGGGCGTTTATGATTTTACGGGCGGGGCAGCTCTGTTGACGGGAGCACTCACTCTCGACGCCCAGGGGAACCCCAATGCGCAATTCGTTTTCAAGACGGCGAGCACGCTCATCACCTCGTCCGGCGCGGTCGTGAACGTGATCAATGCCGGTTCAGGCGCCGGCGTGTATTGGCAGGTCGGCAGTTCCGCGACTCTTGGCACCGGCACGGTGTTCGCAGGGAATATTATCGCGGACCAGAGCATTACCCTGAACACCGCCGCAGAAATTCTATGCGGCAGAGCCATCGCGCTCCATGCTGCGGTGACGATGGATACCAACACCCTCTCCAACGATAACACGGAGTACAACGCCGGCACTGGCCGGTCCGACTTCGGCAGTTACGGCTTCAGCGGCGGCGGGCAGGACACCACCGTCGCCGTCCCGGAACCGATCACCCTCAGCGGTCTCTTCCTGGGCGTGGGCACTCTCTGCGGCTACGTCCGCCGCCGTGCGCGCCGCTGACGCGGGTCGCGGCCGGCACGGGCGAGGCCAGGCCCGTGGCGCCGGATCCGGCGTCCTTGGCTGCCGGACGCTTTTAGGGCTTGTGCTATCAGCGGCGGGGGAGGGGATATTCCAGCAATAGTTTGCTTTGAACGGTTCGCGCGTGTATAATGCATCTTGTTGGAGCGCGGGCGAAGATGGTACGTCCGGATAAGTTTGCGCCGAGTCGGATGACTAGACCAAAGGGCAGCCCTGTCGTGGCGGCCAGTGGGCGAGTAAGCCGGCGTGGTTCAGCACCCTCGGGTGTTTAACCACGTTGGCTTTTTTCATTCCCGGTGGTGGGCGAGAGCCGCAACCACCAAGTGGTCAGTAACTTTCGAGAGGGGACTCAAAATGAACCGCAAGTACTTGATTCTCGTGGGCATCGCGGCATGCGTGCTTCTTTGCCACCCCGCTCCAGGACTCGCGTCGATCCTGGGTTCGGCGGAAAGCTTCGCGGTCCTGGGTGGCCAGACGGTGACCAACACCGACTCGCCCACAGCCATCACCGGAAACCTGGGTGTCTGGCCGGGTACCGCGATCACTAACTTTCCTCCGGGGATCGTGAACGGCACGACATACGCAGGTGGTCCGGTCGCGGCTCAGGCTCAGAGCGATCTCACCACGGCTTACAATGGCCTGGCAGGCATGTCGGGCGCTACCGACCTGAGTGGCCACATCCTGGGTTCAGCAGGATACGACACGCTCACGTCGGGCGTCTATAAATTTACCTCGTCGGCTCAGTTGTCGGGAACACTCACCCTCGACGCCCAGGG
>PMZT01000213.1:9132-9323 GCA_003170085.1 Planctomycetia bacterium
GTGTTCTGGCAGGTCGGCTCTTCCGCGACCCTCGGTACCGGCACGACGTTCGAAGGGAATATTCTTGCGCTCACGAGCATCGGCTTGGACACCGGCGCAACCATTGGGAACGGCAGAGCCCTCGCGCGCAATGGCGAGGTGACGCTGGATGACAATATCATCAGTAACGTCTGCCCCAACGGCGGCCCCGG
>PMZT01000158.1 GCA_003170085.1 Planctomycetia bacterium
CCTCATTGTAAAGGCTCACGCGCTCGCCGATGGCTCGCGGCCGTGGTGCTTCGTAGGGGCGGCCCCATGTGGCCGCCCTGTTGTTGTTTCAGTGTACCGGGGGGCAACCGCCACATCAAAAACGGGGCGGCCACGTGGGGCCGCCCCTACGAAGGCAAACGCGGTCGTCATTAAACACAGTAGGTAGGGTGGTCGCCCCGGCGACCGCGCGGACAACTATATTCTTGACGTTCCGAGGGGTCGTGGGTACGGTAACGCCATGGCGCAAACCGCACGAATCATGGCGCCGGGATATCCGCATCCGACTGCGCAGCGCGGCAACCGCCGGCAGCGGCCTTTCTTCGCTGCGCGCGGCTGCTGTCCCTACCTCGCCCTGATGGCCGAAAGGAAAACGGTATACTTCCTAATGGTATTAGGTAGCGTCGCCAGGTCTTGATTAGGGAGCGTTTGAGCATGAGCGACACACTTGGACTCTTTGAACAAGTTCTTGCCAATCTCGATGATGCGTTTCAGCAGCTCGAGAACAAGATTGAGAAGCCTGCTTTGGTTAAGCGAGGCAACTTCTCTGTTTTCCGGTACGAAACGCAGTCCATTAAGGCGGCTGTGATTCAGAAGCTGGCTCGCCGAGTGAGTGGTCTTCACGCATCGCTCGTTCTTCTTCGGGCCGGCTTCGTTCAGGAGATGGGCGTCATTTTCAGGACCTTGGACGAATTCGATGAGGACATGGACTTCCTGTGCGGGGCCATCCGGAACGAAAGGATGACGGAATTACACAAGGAGTATTTGGCGTCCTTCTATCAGGAGGAGTTTGACAACCCGGACAACCCCTTCTCGTCAGAACAGAAGCGGCCGACCATACGCAGGCAGAAGATAAGGGCTGCGATCACAAGGCAGAAGGGGGAGCCCCTCAATCCAAGCGATGCGCAAAGAGTGCGTAGGATGCTTAGTCAAGAGTTTTCTGGGTACGTGCATGGTGCCTCTGTTCACATACTACAGATGTATGACGGTGATCCCCCACGATACCATCTTTGTGGAATCTGCGGCACGCCACGAATTGAAGATCTGACCTCAAACTACTGGTGTTATGTGTATAGAGGCATCACCGTAACACAGGTAGTGGCCACATCATTTGGCGAAGTGGAACTAGCCCTAAGACTCTATGCCCTGGGGGAAGACTTTCGCAGGGCTTCGGGTATGGCGGAATGCGAAGACCTGGACGAACAGCTCAGAAAATTCAAGGAAGGAAAGACGTAGGAAACTTCGGGACGATGGTAATCGCCTACTCTCAGGCTTCAAGGCATATCAACCAGATAATGTGTGGTCAGCGGTCATTTCTCGTTTAATTTCATTAGTTCAAGAACACTTTTCCTTTCAGAACGCCCCTGGTCTGGATCAAGGCGCTCCAATTCATCGCATTGCAGGAGAGCGTCTGCATACTTCCCCATGTTAGAGAGCACAAAGATAAGCCCGCTTCGGGCTTCAGTGGAACGGGGGGCAAGACGAATGGCCTCCTGAAGAACGCTGATTGCCAGTTTAGGTCGGTTTGTTCGCTCATAGAAGTACCCAAGATCAACCTTATATTTCGCGGAATCAGGTTCGACTGCCTCTGCCCGCTTGAGGCTCTCGTTAACCCCAGCGTAATCCTCCAAGCCCCACTGTGCCAGGGCCAGTCCGAAAAGGGCAATGGCGTAGACTTCGGCGTTGTTGGGTTTCAGTTGCAGTGCCTTCTGATATGTATCGCGTGCCTCGGTCCAGCGATGGACCCTATTCAGCCAATCGCCCAAAAAGCACCATTCCCAGGCGTTACCAGGGTCTTTTTCTAAACGCGAGCGCGTCTTGGCAATCGTTTCCTCGGCGGTGAAAGTTCTCTTGAGGTTTCCAACCGGTTGCGCAGTCGCCGTGGCCGCTCTCGCAAGAAGACTCCTCACGGCAATGCTGGACACGGCGAAGTTGAGGTTTTGGCTGAGGCGTTCCGCGTCTGTTTGCATGCTTGCCATGACACCCAAGACTCGCCCGTAGCAGTCCAGCAATGGGCCACCGCTTGATCCGGGGCTGACCGCTGCGGTGCATTGAACCTGGGTTACGCCTTCATCCGACCTCAACCCGCTCACGATGCCTTCCGAAAGGCTGTTGGCAAGCCCTTGAGGGTTGCCGATGGCCCAGACCCTGCTGCCGACCGCAGGCATGTGTGCAGCGGGCGCGAGTTTAAGGCAAGGGAATATTCTGGTCTCTCCAAAGAGTTTCAATGCAGTTGTAGTGCCGCCTTCTACCACGAGAACCGCCAAGTCCGCCTTCTCGTCCCACGCAAGGACCAAGTCCGCGCGTGCGGACGTTCCCGTAACTGTGCTGAGGCTCACATATTTGGCATCCGCGATGACATGATAGTTCGTGACGAGCCAACCATTGGCGCGGACGAAGAAACCCGTCCCATGGCCGACTTCCTCGGACTTGTAGTTAAGGGCGGTCAACCTGACAACGGCCGGCGACGCCATCGCATAAAGGGCCTCAGGCGTCAGCGGCTTGAGGATTGCTTGTTTCGGCTGCAAGCCGACCTCTTCATCCGAGAGTCCGCGCGTGGGCGCAGCGGGGGACTTTTTGCCCCACATTTCCTCATCCGAGAGTCCGCGCGCGGGTGCGGCAGGCGCGGATGGCGCCGCAACCGGTCCCGTTGGGGGTGCCGGAGGGGCAAAGCTGGTCGAGGGCGGGCAATAGACCGTGACTACAAAAATCGTTACCAGCGCGGCAATGGTCGCTAACGCTATGTAGATTGCGGGGTTGCGCCAGAGTGATGGCTCGCTCGGCTCGGCCTGTGTTACCCGCAGTGCCTGAGCACCCCCGGTTTTACGTATCCGCATTAGTTCGCCACAGCCTGGGCATCGAACAACCTTGCCGGCAAGCGAATCAGAACCCGCGACAGGCTGGCCGCACTGCGGACAACGGACGCTAACGGACATTTCAGCGCCCCCCAAGAGACTGTGCCTCGCCCATGCCGAGAATAGAGTAACAGGTCCCCTGTCAAGATACAAGCCCTGGAATTCCTGGGACGTCTTACTCAATAGTCCGATCCGCCTTAACGTGGTAACACCCGCAGGCTCCATCATCGGCGGCAACCGGATCCTTCCGAAGCAGGACGCGCGCGGCAACACCATCGACGGGCCGCTATCCGCGTTGGCATGTTCTCCGCCGATCACACAACATGCCCACGCGAACGGCGGCGTGGGCATGCCACCCAACTGCGGTAGCGCGGCCGAATCAAGGTCTTCGCGGCGGATGCGGAGACCCGCCGCGCAAAGTGGCGCTGTAGTATTACTTTCAAAATGAAATTAATTCCGCTCAGGAACCCCTGAAAACCGGCATTTGAGGTTGACAGTCTTCGCCTCGTGCGGTACGGTGGCGACCTGACAACGGTCGTCAACAACGGGGGCGTATGATGGGTGGGGCGAGGCCGGTTCCGGATGCGAAACCGGGGACAACGCTTTGTTTGTCCGCGCTCACCGTTTACCTTGTTCTGGCCGCGGTTATCCCGTCTTTTGGCGCCACCACGCCCACGACCGACCTCGGCAAGGAAGACGCCGAACTCGTCCGCCTGCGCGATTTCCTCGTCGGTCCCGACCGCACCCTGGGCACCCGCCGCGATGCCGCCGATCTGCTCCTCGAGAACACGCTGCCTGGTGCTCGGGCCACGCTGGTCGAGGTCCTCTCCGGCCCCGCGCCGTCGGAGCCGATGCTGGCCGTGCTCGACGCCGTCGCCGGCCGCGAGACGGCCTCCGAGGCGTTCATCGCCCCGCTGTTCCAACTCCTGCGGTGCGAAGACGAGCCAACCCGCCGCGCCGCCGCCCTGGCCCTGGGCGTTTACCAGGGTAGCGATGGCGTGCGGCTGCGCCTGAAGGAGATGGCCGCCTCGGCCGAGCTCGCGCTGCCGGCCCGACTTGCAGCGGTGCAGGCGATGGCCCACCTGATGGACAAGCGCTCCATTGAGACCCTCGTCCGCCTGGCCTGCGATGCGAAGAGCCCGGTTGCGCCGGCGGCCGCCGAGGCGCTCTGTGACATGACCGGCCTGCGCGAGAACGGGACCAGTGCCGACGCCTGGGCCGCGTGGTGGAAAGGGCACGAGCAGGATCCCGAGGCGCTCCTGCTCGGCAACCTTCTGCGTCATAGCCGCGACGAGATGAAGCGGCACGACACGGCGGCCGATCGCGTCCAGACCCGCCTCATCCGGCATCTGACCGACGATTACGAGGCCGCCGACGCGAAAGGCAAGACGCGGATGGCCCTCGATCAACTCGAGGACGCCGTGCCGCAGGTCCGTGCCCTGGCGGCGCGGCAGGCGGCGGCGCTGGCCCGCGACGTGGCGGCGGCCGGCAACGGGGCGGCGCGTCAGCCGTATCAGGAACTGATCGCGGCGGTGCTGAAGCACACGAGCGACGAGTCGCCGATGGTTCGCGCTGCGGCGTCGGAGGCCCTTGCGGCATGGAAAGAGACCTCCGCCGGGCCGGTGCTGCTGGCTCGCCTGGATGTCGAGAAGGCGCCGGAGGCGCGGGCGGCGCTGGCGGCGGCGCTCGGCAGCCTCAAGATCATCGAGGCCGTGCCGCGCCTTGTGGCCATGCTCGATTCCACGGCCGAGATCGAGGTGCAGCGGGCCGCGACGGCCCTGGGGTCGATCGGCGAGAAGGGGTCGCCGGGCGCCGCGGCGGTCGAGGCGGCCGTCCAGCCGCTGGGCCGGCTGGCCCGCGCGGCGCTGCCGCCGGCCGTCCGCGAGGCGGCGTGCCTGGCGCTCTCGAAGATCGCGCCGCCGTCGGCCGAGGGCGTGCTGGTGGCGGCGCTCGAAGACCCGATTGCCGGCGTCCGTTTCAGCGCCGCCCAGGGCATCGGCAACCTCGGCAAGGTGAGCGACAAGACCGTGGCGGCCCTCGCGGCGCGGCTGCAGGACGAGAACAAGGGGATGCGCCAGGCCGTGGCGGCGGCGCTCGCGAAGCTCGGCGGCCCGGAAGCCGCACGTAAGATGGCCGACCGCCTGAAGGTGGGCGCCGAGGCCGAGCCGGCCGTGCGCAACGCCCTGTGGGCGGCGATCAAGGCCCTGGTCGATCACGCGGGGTCGCCCGACCTTGCCCAGGAACTCGGCGACCGGTTCTTTGCCCGCGAAGGGGCGGAGGAGATGCAGCACGCGGCCGCCCTGTACGAGTCGGCGATTGCCAAGCTCACGGTCACCGCCCGCACGGGGCCCGCGGCCCAGGCCCTCTATGAGAAACTTGTCGATACCTACGTGGCCGCCGGCATGCCCGACAGCGCCGTGCCCGCCCTGCGGCAACTCCTGGTGATTACGCCGCCGGCCGGCGGCGCGCGCCTTCGCCAACTCAACCAGCAACTGGGCCAGGTCTTGCTGGCCAAGGAACCGATTACCGAGGCCGTGGCGCCCCTGGCCGCGGCAATGAAGGACGCCGGCCCCGAGGATCGCAACGCTATTCTCAAGGCGATCCAGTCGCGGGCCGAGGCCCTGCTGAAGGCCGACCGCCCCGAGCCCGCCATGGAGTTGCTCACGGCGTTCCGCAACGCGGTGGCTGACGCCGGCGGGACGGCGGCGGCCGATGCCCTCCAGAAGCTGACCGATCAGGCCGTCGCCGCCACGGTGGCCCAGGCGGTGCCGAAGTTGTCGGGAACGGATGAGCAGGCGGCGGCCGCGTCGGCCACGCTCAAGAAGATCGGCGCGCCGGCCGTCGGCAAGCTCCTCGACGCGCTCGAGGCGGCGGTGCAGGAGAAGCGCGTCGGGGCCGAGGCCCGCATCCTGGCGGTTCTCGAAGCCGCGGGCGGCAACAAGGACCGCGGGTACAACCTGCAGGCCCCGGCGGAAGAACGCCTCAATAAAATCGCGGCGTGGCGCGAGTCCACGTAAGGCCCCGCCGCCGGCGCCGCCGGACCTATGGAGTTATCGGTGTCAACTCACGAGAAGCGTTACGTTGGAATCGACCTGGGCGGGACGAACCTGAAACTCGGCCTCGTCTCGGCCGACGGGAAGGTGCTGCGCCGGCTCTCGAGCCCCACGCAGGCCAAGCACGGCCCGGCGCACGTCCTGGAGCGCATGGCCCAGGCCGTGCGCGATCTCTGTAAGGCCGCGGGCATCGGCCTCGAGGACGTGGCGGCCGTGGGCGCCGCGGCCCCCGGCCCGCTCGATACGAAGGAGGGCGTCGTCCTTTTCGCCCCGAATATGCCGGGCTGGCGCAACATCCACGTGCGCGACGCGCTGGCCAAGGCCCTCGACCGCCCCATCGTGGTCGAGAACGATGCCAACGCCGCCGGCTACGGCGAGTTCCGTTGCGGCGCCGGCCGGACCGTGCGCGACATGATCATCCTGACGCTCGGCACCGGCCTCGGCGGCGGGATCATCATCGGCGGCCGGATGTTCCGCGGCCATACCGACACGGGCGCCGAGCTCGGCCACACCGTCATCAAGTACGGCGGCCGGCGCTGCGGCTGCGGCATCACCGGATGCCTGGAGGCGTACGCCTCGTGCACGGCGGTCGTGGCGCGGACCCAGGAAGAACTGGCGACGGGGGTTGCTTCGAGCCTGGCCGGACGCGAAGATATAACGTGTAAGGATGTGTTCGACGCGGCGGCCGCGGGCGATGCGTTTGCCGATCATATCGTCAAGGACACGGCCGACTACCTGGCGATCGGCATCACGAGCCTGCTGCATGTGTTGAATCCTGAGATGGTCGTGCTGACGGGCGGGATGATGGGCGCGGGCGACAAGTTCCTCAACCTGGTGCGCCAGCGCGTGAAGGAGACCGCGTTCGAGCGGGCCGCTTCGTCGTGCGAGATCCGCTGGAGCGAACTCGGCGGCGATGCCGGAATCGTGGGCGCCGCCCTGGCCGCCGAGGCGTTCGAGCGGACGGGGCAGCAGGCCTGAGGGCAGCGAAAGATTGCTATTTGCGCGACGGGTTTTTCAAGGTTTTGCGCGGTGGGTCTCCGTACCCGCCGCGCAAATCGGAGAGGGTCTTCAGGGGCGGGAGGGTGTCATGAAAAGGCGTTGCCCCAAGTGCAGTGCCGAGTGGGAACTCAAGGGGCCTGTCGGGTTCCGCGAGGAGTGCCCCGAGTGCGCCGCCTACCTTCATATCTGCACCAACTGTCGGCACTATGACGCGGTGAACCGCGGGTGCCGGATTCCGACGACCGAGCCGGTCCGCGAGCCTTCGGAGATCAATTTCTGCGAGGAATATGAGTACAACGGTGAAGGGGTTCCCGGCCGCGCCCCCGGCGTGGCTTCCGGCCGCACGCCGACCCCGAGCCGTTCGGCTGCGCCGCCGTCGAACAAGGCGGCCGCGGGCGACGAGGCCCGGCGCCGCTTCGAAGACCTGTTCCGGAAGCCCCCCACGTGAGTCCCTTCGCGGCCCGGCGACGCTTCAGTGCCCTTCTTGCCCGGCGACTCGCGCTGCTGGTGGCCGCTGCGCTGGCGGCGTGGATGGTCGCCGGTTGTGGCATTTTCCCCCAGGGCGCGTACTGGGGCGTACACAACGGGCGGCCGTCGGAGAATCCGTCCGCTGCGCCATGCGAGCCGCGTCCCCCGGAAACCGCCGCACCCTCGCCACAGGAAGAGGCGGCCCTGCGGACCCAGCTTCAGAAATCTCTCACGGCGCGGTGGGGCAGCGAGGACCTCGCGAGCTCGGCCCGTGAGATGAAAGACTGGATAGGCCTGGGCGTGTACAGCGATGTGATGGAGACGGTCGTTACCTTCTACGTCGAGCCGGTGTCGTACCGCCAACTGGTTGTCGCGGGCCTCGAAAGCCTGCGGGCGGCGCTCGACAACGCCGATTTTCTCAAGCAATTCCCCGAGGCCGCCGATGCCGCCAAGCGCGAGCGGTTCGCCCAGGCCCTCGACATCCTGCTCCTCAAGGCCCGCGCCGCCGACCCGTGGTTCGCCTCGCAGGCGGCGGACTGGGTCGCCATCGTTATGGAGAAGAACCGCGCGATCCTGGGCCTGCCCGACGGGGCGATCGTGGCCGAGTTCCTCTTCGGCGCCATGGACAGCCTCGACCGGTACTCTCGCTACCTGACGCCCGAAATGCTGCGCATTTACGAGGACCAGATGGCGGGGCGGTACGTGGGCATCGGCGCCGAGGTGACCTCGCGCGAGGGCCGGCTGTTCATGAAAGTGGCGTTCGAGGGCGGCGCCGCGGCCAAGGCCGGCCTGAAAGTGGGCGACGAGATTACGGCGGTCGAGGGCCAGTCGGTGGCCGGACTTTCCATCTTCGACCTCGGCCGCAAGCTGCGCGGCAAGGCCGGGACGAAGGTTAATATCTCTGTGCGTACGGGCGGCCAGGGCGAGCCGCGCGAGGTCGAACTCGTGCGCGCGGTGATTTATCTGCCGCCGGTCCGCGATGCGCAGATGCTCGACGCCGAGCGCGGCATCGCGTACGTGCGCCTCACCGAGTTCCAGGATGGCTGCGCCGACCTCCTGGGCGGGTCCGTCGAAAAGCTGGCGAAGCAGGGGGCGAAGAAGCTCATCCTGGACCTCCGCGACAACCCCGGCGGCTCGCTCATCGAGGCCGTTTACGTGGCCGGCATGTTCCTGCATGACGGGCCTGTCGTCAGCACGCGCGGCCGCGCGCTCGGGGCCACGTGGAAGTACGACGTGCCGTGGTTCGAGCCGCGCGCCTGGGACGGGCCGCTCGTGATCCTCGTGAACGAGGACTCAGCCAGCGCAGCGGAGCTTCTGGCGTCGGCGCTCACGGCCCGCGACCGCGCGACGGCCGTGGGGCGCCACACCTATGGCAAGGGCGCCGTGCAGATCTACTTTCCGGCCGATTGGGGCGCCGCGGCCGTTTCGCTGACGATCGCGCGGGTGTGGGACGCCAAGGGGCAATGCCTGGACGGTCGCGGCGTCACGCCGCAGGTGAAGGTGGCGGTTCCGGCGTCGGCCCCTGGGTCGCTCCGCGACGATCCCGACGTCCGCGCCGCGATGGGGGTATTTCAGCGGCCCGCGCCGTGATTGCGCAAGAGGCCGTTTTTCGTGGCACGCGCGAGCCTCTCATTCTATACTGCCGCGTCGCGCCGGTCGCGATAGGGAACCCCTTGGCTGGGCATACGCGCTTTGACTGCGCCGGTGCGGCAACGTTCGTGGCCGATCGAGGGCACCCACACGGGGGTGCCCCTACGAAAGACGCGCCGTAGGGGCGGCCCCACCCGCCACGTCGAAGATCCGC
>PMZT01000004.1:0-158 GCA_003170085.1 Planctomycetia bacterium
TCCCCGAACCGCCGCGGCCGGCGAAGCTTCAGCCGCGTCAGGTCCACCGAGATGGCGTTCAACGCATCCGGCGGGATCGGCCGGTCCGCCGGGAACAGGCTGAGTTGACGATACTCCCGCCGCTGCTCGTCGAAGACTTCCAGCGTCCGACGCCACGC
>PMZT01000004.1:263-2761 GCA_003170085.1 Planctomycetia bacterium
CTCAAGATGGTAGGTCTGCACTACAAGGCTTTTGACTCAGAAAACCCCCCGGACGACCCGGCCAGCCCCGAAAAAAAACTTCCCAGACCTCCAAAGTGCGAAGGTTGGGTTAGACAGATCTTCTACAGTTGCTTTCGGCGAAACGGCCCTGGCGGGGTCGGGAACAGGGTTTTTGAGGCGATTTCGGGAAAGTGTTGTGCCACGATCTGCAATAGACTGTTGATTATATGTTGAAATGATGCTGAATAATGGCATGATGTGTTGTGGCTGATCTTACTGGAAGGGGCCGGAACCTCAGGAGGCCACGACATGTTCATCCGCATCAAGAAGAACGGGCCTTACGAATACCTTCAGCTGGTCAGCGGCGAGCGAATTGACGGCAAAGTTCGCCAGACGGTCATCGGCACGCTGGGCCGCAAGGACCTGCTGGAGCAATCCGGCGGGCTGGAAGGGCTGGCCGCCTCGCTGGGCAAATTCATGCGTCGGGCGGCGGTGCTGGCGGAACACCGCAGCGGCAAGACGGAGGTGCTCAGCACGACCAGCCTCGGGCCGGGATTGGTATTCGAGCGGCTGTGGGAGCAACTGGGCCTGCCGGACGTGGTGGACGAGTTGCTGACCGGCCGCAAGTTCGAGTTCCCCGTCGAGCGGGCGATCTTCCTGACCACGCTGCACCGGCTGATGGCGTCGGCGGGGGGCCGCAGCGACCGGGCGGCGGAGAGGTGGCGGGAGGATTATCGAATCAGCGGTGTGGAAGAGTTGGACCTTCAACACCTGTATCGGGCGATGGCCTGGCTGGGGGAGGAGTTGGGGGTCGGCCAGCAGGCAGAAGCAACGCCGTTCTCGCCGCGGTGCGTGAAAGACCAGATCGAAGAGGCGTTGTTCGCCCGGCGGCGGGACTTGTTCACGGGTTTGTCGCTGGCGTTCTTCGACACGACGAGCATTTACTTCGAGGGCGACGGCGGCGAGACGATCGGGCAATACGGCCACAGTAAGGATCACCGGCCGGACCTGAAGCAAATGGTGGTCGGCATGGTGTTGGACGGGACCGGCCGGCCGGTGTGCAGCGAGATCTGGCCGGGCAACACGGCGGACGTGAAAACCTTGCTGCCGGTAGTGCGGCGGTTGCACAAGCGATTCGGGATCACGCAGGTGTGCGTGGTGTCGGACCGGGGGATGATCAGCGACAGCACGGTGGCGGAGTTGGAGGACAAGTTCCCGGGACTGAAGTATATCCTGGGGGCCCGATTACGAAGCGATCATGAGGTCCGCGACACGGTTCTGGGTTGGCCGGGCGCATATCAGGTGGTTCACGGCCCGCGGCACCATAGCAAGAGTCCGTCGCCCTTGAAGGTGAAGGACGTTCGATTCACCGCCGCGGACAACCGCGACCGGCGGTTCGTGGTCTGTCACAACGAGGAGCAAGCGACCAAGGATCGGGCGGACCGCGAGGCGATCGTCAAAGCCTTGGAGGATCAACTCAAACACGGGGCCAAGTCATTGGTCGGCAATAAGGGCTACCGAAAGTATCTGGCCTGCCAGGGCGAGAAGGTGTTCGGCATCGACCATGCCACGGTGAAGGAGGAAGCCCGGTTCGACGGCAAGTGGGTGCTGCGGACCAACTGGACAGAGGCCCCGGCGGCTGACGTAGCCTTGCGTTACAAGGAACTGTGGCGGGTGGAGTCGATCTTCCGGGCGACCAAGAGCATCCTGGACACCCGGCCGATCTACCACAAGTGCGACGAAACGATTCGCGGCCACGTGTTCTGCTCGTTCCTGGCGTTGGTGCTGATGAAGGAGTTGGAGGATCGGCTGTCGGCCAAGGGCCAGGAGTTGGAGTGGGGTGACGTGCTGCGGGATTTGGAAGCGTTGCACGTGGTGACGATCAAGAGCGGCCCGGCCACCTGCGAGTTGCGAACGACCCCGCGTGGCGTAGCCGGCAAAGTGCTGGTGGCCGCTGGCGTCGCCCTGGGTTCGGCGGTCCGATTCTTGGAGGCCACCTGACGATGGATCGGCTTTGTCGGAGCAAAAAGTGTTGTGCCACGGCGTATCCGCGAATCTGTAATTGACGCCATATTCAGAGGTTATAAAATCGTGCTGTCGAAGATGGGTCTAACGGGTCGGCGGCATAGAGAGAGCCGTCCCGGCTTGCCGGGACGGGACTCGCGACAAGAAGACCGTAGCCCCAGCGGGGCGGCGGCAGGGTCTGGTAACGGATGGGGAATTCCTGCCCTGCCGTCGCCCCGTTCCGGGGCTGCGCATTCTGGTTGGACCGGGACCGTAGGCTCGCGCCTACGGCTTTACGCCTCCGGCCCTGCGGGCCTAAGACCAACTGCCGGAGAATTCCACCACACTGTTTTTCGGCGCAGCCTCACGTCGGAAACCCAGGAAAATACCGTATTCTGCCGCGAATCGCGTTCCTTCACAGGCGGACGGAACGAGCCGCGGAGTTTCGTTGTGGATAAGTCGGCGGATTGGGGTTAGTGTGTGCTAACGTTCCA
>PMZT01000262.1 GCA_003170085.1 Planctomycetia bacterium
ACGTGCATGAAGCGGTCGGGGTAGATCTTCTCGGTGACAACGCTGATGCCGTCGGCCACCGTCAGCATGGCCATGAACTGGGCCTGAAGGTCCGTCGGGAAACCGGGGAACGGCAGCGTTGTCACGTCGACGGCCCGCAGGCGGTGCCGGGCGCGGACGTGGATGGTGTCATCGAAATGCTCGACCTCGGCGCCGGCCTCGCGCAGCTTGTGAACGAGGGCGAAGAGGTCGTTCCAGCGGGCGCCCTCGATGGTGACATCGCCCCCGGTGGCGGCGCCGGCCACGAGGAGCGTTCCGGCCTCGATGCGGTCGGGAATGATCGTGTGCTCGGCGCCCGAGAGGTGGTCGACGCCCTCGATGACCAGCCGCGGGCTGCCGATGCCCTGGATGTGGGCGCCCATCTTGACGAGCATGCGGGCGAGGTCCTGGACCTCGGGCTCGCAGGCGGCACACTCGATGACGGTCGTGCCCTTGGCAAGGACCGCCGCCATCAGGATGTTGGCCGTGCCGGTGACGGTCGATCCGAACGGGCCGCCCATATACATTTCGGTGCCGCGCAGGCGTTTGCAAGAGCTAAAGATATAGCCATGTCTGACGTCCAGTTTCGCGCCCAGCGCCTTCAGGCCCTTCATGTGAAGATCGACGGGCCGGTCGCCGATGGCGCAGCCGCCCGGCAGGCTGACCTCGGCCTTGCCGCGCCGGGCCACGAGGGGTCCGAGCACGCAGATGCCGGCGCGCATGGTCCGCATGATTTTGTACGGTGCCACGATTTTCGACGGGGCCACGTTTTCGAGGCGAATAGCGCCGCTCTTCTCCTCGCGTTCGACGCGCATGCCAAGCTCGCGCAAGAGGCGCATCATCGTGCGGATATCCACCAGGTCCGGCACATTTTGCAGGCGCACCGGGCCGTCGGCCAGGAGCGCCGCCGCCATGATCGGCAGCGCCGCGTTCTTGGCCCCGCCGGCCCGCACGCGGCCCTTCAGTCGCCGTCCTCCCGTCACCACCATCGCATCCATCGTCTTCACCTTCCCCTGGGTTCGGCGCGGGGGCGACCGCGCCGCATCAGTTCCGTTGTCATCGGCGCCAGTTTAGCTCGCGGCCTCTCGCCGGGCCATAAGGATTCGGTCGAGGCCCGCATAATCTTTCAGAATCCGCACGTCCGTCAGGCCGCGCGTGGCGGCGGCCGCGGCGGCAACGGCCGGCCCCTGCTCCGCCCCGATCTCCACGAGCATCGTGCCGCCGGGCTTGAGGTAGGCGGGGGCGCCCTTGAGGATCCGCTCGACGACCTCCGTGCCCGTAGGCCCGGCAACGAGGGCCTGGCGCGGCTCGTGGTCGCGGATCTCGGGCTCGAGCCCCGCCCAATCGGCCTCGGAAACGTACGGCGGATTCGCGAGGAGAAAATCGGCCGGCTGCACATCGGCCGCATCGAGCGGCGCGAAAAGGTCGCCCTCGAGAAACGCCACGCGGTCGGCCACGCCGTGCGCCTCGGCGTTCGTTCGGGCCACCTCGAGCGCCGCCGGCGAGATGTCGGTCGCCGTCACGCGCCCGCCGGGCATGTACGCAGCCAGGCTGACGGCTACGCACCCGCATCCGGTGCAGAGTTCGATGACGGTCGCGGTCGTGACCGGCGACTCGCCGGGCGCGGCACCGGCCGGGCGGCGCTTGATGCCCGCCAGGCGCAGCGTTTCCTCGACGAGCATCTCCGTCTCGGGCCGCGGAATGAGGGTGGCGGACGTGACTTTGAACGCGAGCGACATGAACTCGTTCGTGCCCACGAGGTACCGCGTAGGCTCACGCTCGGACCGGCGGCGAACGAGCTCGCGAAAGGCGGTGCGCTCGGCCTCGCCGACCGCCTGGTCGTACTTCATGTAAAGGTCGATGCGCTCGATGCCAAGGATGTGGGCCAGGAGAATCTCGGCTTCAAGGCGCGGCTGCGCGATGCCCTTCTTCTCGAAGAAGCCCCGCGTCCACTCGATGATTTTGCCGATGGTCCACTCGGCTGATTCGCCGGCCATGGCGCCTGTCTCCCCCACATGCCGGGGCCGTTTTACCTTCTCGCCACGTGCGTGGCAAGACCAAAGCGCCGGGGAAGAGGTAATGCCAGTTGCGAGTACCGGGTGGCATGCCCACGCCGCTGTTTGCGTGGGCATGTTCTGCCCCGGTCGCACATCATGCCCACGCAACGGACGGCGTGGGCATGCCACCCGACTCAACGGGATCGCAAGCACCCATAGCGGGTTTTACTCGGCCAGTTCGATGGCGCCCAGCTTGGCGGCGCGGTCGGCCTCGAGAAGGGCGTTGACCACGGCGTCGAAATGGCCTTGCATGACCTGGTCGAGGTTGTAGGCGGTGAAGTTGATGCGATGGTCGGTCAGGCGGTTCTGCGGGAAGTTGTACGTGCGGATGCGTTGGTTGCGGTCGCCGGAGCCGACTTTGGACTTGCGATCGGCCGACCGTTCGGCCCGCTTCTCGGCCTCGTACAGATCGAACACGCGGGCCGACAGGATACGCAGGGCCTTTTCGCGATTGCGGTGCTGGCTCTTCTCGTCCTGCATGTGCACGACGACGCCGGTGGGCTTGTGCGTCATGCGGACGGCGCTCGAGGTCTTGTTGACCTTCTGGCCTCCGGGCCCGGAGGACCGCATCGTCTCGATCTCGAGGTCCTCTTCCTTGATCTGCATATCGAGCGCCTCAGGCTCGGCCATGACGGCGACCGTGGCGGCGGAGGTGTGAATACGGCCCTGGGCCTCGGTCTCGGGGACGCGCTGGACGCGGTGGCCGCCGGACTCGAACTGGAGCTTGCGGAAGACGTTCCTGCCTTCGAGGGCAAAGACGATTTCGCGGAAGCCGCCCAGGTCGGTCGGGCTCGCATTCAGGAGTTCGCGCTTCCAGCCCTGGGCTTCCGCGTAGTGGCAGTACATCTGGTAAAGGTCGCGGGCGAAGAGCGCGGCCTCCTCGCCGCCGGTCCCGGCGCGGACCTCAAGGATGATGCGCGTGGCGTCGGTGCCTTCCTCGCGGTCGAGCAGGCGCTGCTGGATCTCGTCTTTCAGTCGCTGCTGCAGGTCGCCCTGGACCTCGATCTCCGTCTGGGCAAGGGCTCGCAGGTCCTGGTCGTCGGTCTCGGCCTTGAGGAGTTCTTCGGCCTCGCGTTTGGCCTCGCGCGCCGCCCGCCACTTGCGGTAAGGATCGACGATCGACACGAGCTTGCCGCGCTCGCGCATAAGGGCGCTCATCTTGGCCGGATCGCTCGCCACCTCGGGGAGCGAAATGAGCGTGTCGATCTCGGTCATTCGTTTATCGAATTGCCCAAGCTGGGCCACGAGCGGCTGCGGGTTTTTCTGCTGATTCTCGGCCATCATCTGCCTCCAGAACGACCGCGTGGGTGCAGAGCACCCACCCTACATGGGCTGCCTCCAGGAAGCCTCCCACCGTTTCCACGGCGGGCACGAGAACAGGCGAAAAAGTGAGGGCGAAGCGGCGCTTGCGCGCACCTTCGCCCCGATCGTTTTCCGCCGCCCTAATACGCGTAGCTGAATGGAATGCTTGTCATCGCGTTACATTGTACCATCGCGCCGCCATTCTGCAAGGGCCAGAGTGGAGAACGGCGGGTGGCATGCCCACGCCGGCCTTAAACTCCCGGCACGGCAGGGCTGCTTCGTGCGATGACGCTGATTCACGATGTAGCCAGCGCGGCTTCCTCGACGGCCATGCCGGCCAGTTCGTCGCCCAGGACGCGCAGGAACGCATCGACGACGTCCGGCGCGAACTGCGCGCCGCTGCAATGCCGCAGTTCGGCAACGGCCAGTTCATGCGACATCGCCGGCCGGTACGCGCGGACCGTGGTCATGGCATCGTACGCGTCGATGACGGCCAGGATCCTGGCCTCAAGCGGAATCCGGTCGCCCTTGAGGCCGTCGGGGTATCCGGTGCCGTCGTAGCGTTCATGATGATGAAGGATGGCCGGCTGCGCATCCTTCAGAAACGTCAGGTGCTTGATCAGTTCGACGCCGCGCCGCGGGTGCTCGCGCATGATCACCCATTCAATGTCGGTCAGCCGGCGCGGCGCCTGAAGGATGCTGTCCGGCACCGCCAGCTTGCCGATGTCGTGGAGTTCAGCCGCATAGGTCAGCATCTTCAGTTGCGTCCCCTCGATGCCCAGCCTGCGCCCGGCGGCGTCCGCCCACCGACGCACGCGGACCGAGTGGCCGTTGGTGTACGGATCCTTGGCCTCCATGGTGAGGGCGAGCGTGACCAGGGCGGAGAAGTTGGCCCGTTCCAGGTCATCGCGCATCTGTTGGCTCGCGAGGCTGATGGCGGCGGCCTCGGCGATGAACTCCAGTTCGGCCAACTCGGCGGGTGAGAACTCGCCGCCCGGCACGTCGGTCGCGTTAATGACGCCGATCTTGCGGCCGGCGGCGCTCATCTGGGCCGCCACCAGCGGGTACGAGGCCACCGCGCCGCTGGCGCCCTGGAGGCCGAGCGCTTCGTGAGGACGCTCTGAAAGGATGTTGCGCATCACGACCGGGCGTCCGCTGGAAAAGACGCGGCCGCAGATCCGCTCGCCGATGGGCACCGAGGTCTGGCGTACGGTCTCCTCCGGAATCCCGCGCGACGCGGCAATGTGCAGCACGTTCTCATCGGCCACCATGATGCTGATGCGACGGGCCTTGAGCGTCGCCTCGGCAAAGGCCACCGTTTCCTCGGCCACGCCCCCGACCGACTCGGCCAGGGCCAGACGCTTCAGGAAGGCACACCGATCATCGGCCCGGCGCTCGGCGTCGGCCAGCCCTTCGAGCGAGATCACGAGGTCCTCCGTCTGACGCGTAATGGCCAGGCCCAGCGCGACGACGGCGATGATGCTCATCGGCACAAGGACCTTCGAGACCACCGGCTCCAGCGACGCCGTCAGCAGGAAGGCGATCACCAGCAGGAGCGCCATGAGGAGCGAGGTCTGGAGGGCGCAACAGGAGCGGATGCTGGGCAGGTTGCACCACGTGCAGCGGTGGTACGGGGCCTGGCCAAGCGACCGGCAGATCATGCAGTTGGGGTTACCCGCACCGGCAGAAACCGCGGCGCTGCCCGCCCGGCGACGGCGGAACACCCGGTCCACCACGCTCTTCACCGCGGCGTAAAACACGGTGACGAAAGAGAAGCTGGTGGTTGCCGCAAGGATGGCGATCGAAGAGGCGGCCAGGACCGGGAGCCACCCTATCGGCTGGTGCTTGAGCAGCAGCGCGAGGCCGCCGCCGAGCAGGATCGCCCGCACGGCCTCGTCCGAACGATGGACGCCGTGATAGAACGCCAGCAGCGTGGGCCGCTCTTCCACCGGCCGGAAGAGGCTCCACAACTGGCCGACCACGATCAGGCGCACCGAGAGCAGCGCCGCCAGCGAAAGGAACACGGCCACCCACACGGGGGCGTCCCAACCGATGACGTACGCCGCAACAGGAATGGCCCCGGTCACGAACTGGTGCAGGCGCGCACCGGAACCAGGCTTGAGGGAATGAACGGTCATCTTCGATCCTCCCAGCGCAGTAGGAAGCCTTGGCGGACGGTTGCCCGTCTCATGCCAACAACCCATCCCAAGGTCTTATCGCCGCGGAGGGGGGATGACTAAAACTATTTATTCCGGCCAATTGCCAGGATGCACGCCACTGGTGCGCACGCAAGACGCATGACCGCATTGAGTTCTGTAGCAACCTCAGCGCACCGTGGCCAGATCCTGCTGATAATCCTGGAGGCTGCGGACGGTCGGCTCTTCACGCGACATCTCTTCGAGGCCCAGGACCACGGCCGAGGCGCCGCTCAGGGTCGTCACCAGCGGAATGCCCAGCCGCACGGCCGTCGCGCGGATCGAGACCTCGAACGGCCGGCAGTGGCGGCCGCTGGGCGTGTTGATCAGGAAGGCGATCTCGCCGTTCTTCATCCGGTCCACGATGTTCGGCCGCGCGCCCTCCTGCACCTTCGGCAACTCCTCCACCTCCATGCCGCTGGTGCGCAACACCTGGGCCGTTCCGTGCGTCGAGACGAGCGTGAACCCGAGTGCCGTCAGCCGCTTGGCCACCGAGATGATGTCGCGTTTGTCGTGGTTGTTGACGCTGACGAACACCTTGCCCTTGAGCGCCCACGCATTGCCCGCGGCGATCTGGCTCTTGGCGAAGGCCACGCCGAACTTCCGGTCGATGCCCATGACCTCGCCCGTCGACTTCATCTCCGGGCCCAGCATCGGGTCGACCCCCGGGAACCGCGACCACGGGAACACCGGCGCCTTGACCGCGGAATACGGCGGCCGTATCTCCTGGGTGACGCCCAGCTCGGCCAGCGTCTTACCCAGGATCACTTTCGTGGCAATGCCGGCCCACGGCACACCGGTCGCCTTGGCCACGAACGGCACCGTCCGCGACGCCCGCGGGTTGACCTCCAGCACGTAGACCGTGTCGCCGCGCAACGCGTACTGCACGTTGATCAGGCCGCGCACGTCCAACTCGGCGGCCATCTCGCGGGTGCTTGCCTCGATCTCGGCCACGATGTTGTCGGCCAGGGTAAAGGGAGGCAGTGCGCAGCAGGAGTCGCCGCTGTGGATGCCGGCCTCCTCGATGTGCTCCATCACGCCGCAGATAACCGTCCGCTCACCGTCGCTGACGGCGTCGACGTCGATCTCGACGGCGTCTTCCAGAAACTTATCGACGAGCACCGGCCGGTGCGGCGACGCCATCACCGCCCGCTGCATGTAGTCCTTGAGCTCGTCGTCGGAATACACGATCTCCATCGCGCGGCCGCCCAGGACGTACGACGGCCTCACGAGGACCGGGTAGCCCAGGCGCTTGGCGATGCGCAAGGCCTCTTCGGGGCTGCGCGAGGTGCCGTTGGGCGGTTGGCGGAGGCCCAGCTTCGTCAGAAGGACCGCGAAGCGCTTGCGGTCCTCGGCCCGGTCAATCGCCTGGGGCGAGGTGCCGAGGATATTGACGCCCGCCTTCTGAAGCGGAATCGCCAGGTTCAGCGGCGTCTGGCCGCCGAACTGCACGACCACGCCGATCGGCTGCTCGACCTCGACGATGCCCAGCACGTCTTCCAGCGTCAACGGCTCGAAGTAGAGCTTGTCGGACGTGTCGTAGTCGGTCGAGACCGTCTCGGGGTTGCAGTTGACCATGATGCTCTCGAAGCCTTCTTCGCGACAGGCAAACGAGGCATGGACGCAGCAGTAATCGAACTCGATGCCCTGGCCGATGCGGTTCGGACCGCCGCCCAGGATGATGACCTTGCGGCGCCCGGCCGGCACGGCGCCATTGCGACGGCGCGGCACGACCTTGGCCCGGTTCCGCGGCCGCCGGGCTTTGCCGGCCGGCTTGGGCCGATGATCGCTACCGGCAGAGCCGTCGCGCGATGCGTCTGACCGATCGGCGCGCAAGTTATCCATCCGAAAGGGCTCCTTGTGAACCTTGGGTGGGCCACCATCAAGTGGACCTGCGGTAGATTACCATCCGAACCGATTTCCGCAAAGCATTTTTGCGAAATCGCGACGCGGGCGAGCGCCGGCAGAACGGAATCACGGCCGGGGGATGCCGGGCCAGATGCCCTGCCGGGCCTCCAGCAAGAGCGCCTCGAAATCCCGCCGGGCCTGCTCGTTTCGCTGGAATAGCCGTTCGGCATCGGCCCGGAAGTCGTACGCCTTGGTCGGCTGGTCGGCTTTCGTATAGGCCTCGCCCAGCAAGGCCAGCGCCTCGGGACGACCCGGATCGTAGAGCAACAGCCGCTCGAGCGCCGGTATGGCCGTGGGTAGCCGCTTCAGCTCAATCGCCTGCGCTGCCGCAAGAAGCGTCGGCCACTCGCCGCCGATGGTGCTTGCCGGATGGAGGCGATTGTTGCCCTCCAGATCGTCATCCCCCAGGCCCATGGCCACCGGCGGCGCCGTCGCCACACATTCCTGCCAGAGCGTTATGGCCCTGGCGGGGTTGGCGGCAACAGCGTCGAGCGCCAGCAGGTACTGAGCGCCCGGCATTTTCGGCACGGTCGAAAGATACTTGACGGCCTCCGGCGGCATCCGCCCCGACGTTTCCATGGCCATCATCATGCCGAGATACTCCGCGGCGTGCCGGTTCTTGCTGCCGCGCGCCACCGCCGTATCGAGCGCGTTCCGGACCAGGCGCCATCGCTCGGAGCCCGGCGGCTCGGCCCGCATAATGACCCGCGCCGCCTGAAGCACCTGGGCGGGTTTGTCGGACGAGAGGCCGTTCGTCAGCGCCGCCGCGGCCTCCGCCAGGTTGGGCAGGTTGTGCCGTCCGGGCGTCCAGTCCGCGAGTTCCATCGCCACCGGTCCCCAGGGCTTCATCTCCGCGGCAATCGCCTGGAACGATTCGGGCGACGTGGGCGCCGGCCGCCAGGGGAGCGTAACGGTCGCGAGTTCCTCGTCCTTGCCCTGCACGACCGAAACGGCCACCGACTCGGGTCGCTTGGCGAATTCCACAAAGAGCGGACGACCCGGCACGAGCGGCCCTTCGGCCTTCACTACCTCGGTCCCGGCCTGGGCCTCGAGGGTGCAGACGGGCCGATCCTGAAAGGTCGCCACGCCGATGCGAACGCCCTCACCGCGCACCTCGTACGAGATGGCCACATTATCATTCGTCCACTGGATGCGGCCGATGCCGGTCACAAGCGCCAGCCGGAGCGGCAGCGTATAAGTGCCGAACGGCGGAAGGAAGTGCCCAGGATGCGCCACCGTCGGGTTCGAGCCGACCCAGCACTCCAGACGGTCGCCGGCCGGACTGGCCTCGGCATCCGATGCAGCGGCCTGCCGGCGGGCGTAAAGGCGAGTGCCGGGCGCGGTATAACGCGGGCGGAGGACCAGGTGATTGGCGTCGCCCTGCGGGTAGTACACGCCGAACCAGTCGCCCTGCGGCTCCACGCCGAAGACGTCGAGTTGCGCTGCGTCGCCGCGGAGGGGCCACGGTTGCTGGGTCGTGGCCTCCGCATCGGTCACCGAGGACACCGGCATGAGCAGCGCCGCGCCGGAGACCCGCGGAAATGCCGCGACGCCCCACAGGCGGAATCCGTGCGCAAGCGGCAGGCGATTGTCGAGCCGCGCCGTGTACTCGAGCACGCTCGTTCCCGGGCGCAGCGTCACGAAGACGGCCTGGCGCAGGGTCGAGAACTGGCCCGCCGCCCGCGGCCCCGTGTACTGCGTGAACCGCATGTCCATGGCGACCGTTGCGCCGCCGTCGATCAGCCGGGCGATGCGCCAACCCGCCGCCGAGTCCGCCGCGGCGCGGTCGTACGGCGGCAGGGCAAAGCGTGCGCCGCCCATCGGCGAGGTCTCGCTGCCCACAACATCATTGACGCAGAAAAGGTCGCGGCCGGTCTGCTTGAACGTGACGCGCGGCAGCCGCGCCGCAAACTCGGGCAGGATGATCGCCTTGATGTACTCGTTTTCGAGAACGATGGCGTCGGTCGCGCGGCTTTCCTTCGCGGTCGCCGACCCCACGGCGTAATACGCCTTCTCAACGCGGGCCTGGACCAGCACTGGCTCGGCCACGGCGGCCGCCGACCCATCCGCCGCCCACCCATCCACCGCCATTCCCAGCAGGACAAGCCCGATGGCAAATCCGTGACCTCTCATACGCTAACCTCCACGCCACGGCGTCATCTCTGGCAACACGCTTGCGTCGGGCGGCATGCCCGTAAGCCCCCGGCACTGCCGGGGGAACGCCACGGCGTCATCTCTGGCAACACGCTTGCGTCGGGCGGCCGACTGAAGGCGCAGCCTTTGCGCAAGAACGCAGTATCCGCCCGTCCTATACATCGGCTGTTTGTGTTTGCGGCAGAAAAGATTCACAAGATGCGCATCGGGGGACTTCAGACGTGCTCAGGAATCGGCATCTTCCAGGCGGAAGGTGATCGCCAGCTTCTTGACCGAGGCCACTGCCCGGTTGCCGCGCTTGGCGGGCATGAAACGGGCCTTCTTGACCGACTCGATCGCGGCCTCATCCAGCCGCGCGCTGCCGCTGCGCTTCTTGATCTCGATGCAGCCCAGCGTACCGTCGGCCAGGACCTCGACCTCGAGGACAACCGTCCCCTCCTCGCCCAGCCGCCGCGAGGCCTGCGGATACAAGACCTTGACCTCGCCCACCGTACGGGCGGGCACGAAAACGCCGTAGCCGTCGGAGTCGCCCTCCGACGTGAACGCCCCGGTGCCCGAGCCGGCGCCGCTGCCGCCGCCGCGGCCTCCCGCGCCTGAGCCGGAAGCGCCTCCTCCGCCGCCGCTGCCCGTGCCTCGTACGCCCGATCCCGTGCCGCCCGGTTTGCGGACCGCCTCAAACGCAATCGTCACCGGCGCCGCCGCCGGGCGCGACAACTCGGCCGGCCTGGTCGCAGTCTCAGCGGCCGACACGCCGGCCGACGACGGCGCCCGCGCCGGCGGACTTACCCTGGCCACCGGCGAGGGGGCGGGCAACGCATCGAGCGCGTTCTTCGCCGCGGTCTGGAGGACGGGCTCCGGCAGGACCGCCACCGGAGGCGGCGGAGGATCCTGGCGGGCCACCTGCGGCGGCGCGGGCGGAACCGGCTCGACCTTAGACAGATCGGGCATCGGCGGAGCAACCGAGGGCGGGGCGGCGGGCGGCTCGTTGACCGGCGCCGCCGGCGCGGGGCCAGCCGCCGGCGACTCAGGGCCGGGCGCCTTCGGGCCGCCGCGCGCCTCGGCGCGCAACCGGCTCGTCGACTCCATGGGCACCAGGCTCACCTGGGTCACAACCTCGCGGTGAGCGGCGGACAACGCCGGAAACGGCGTGCGGCCGAAGTCCGATCCGCCGAGACCCTGCCACAGAGCGACCGCCACCAGCAGGGATACATGGATCCCCGCCGATGCGAATAACGCCAGTCGTGACAAGCCGCTTCGCATGGTAATCCAATCTGTTGCGCGGCGGGTCGCGAGATCCGCCGTGCAACGTGCCTCCCTGAAATTAGAAGTCCGCCTTGATGCCCGCATAGACCGCGGCGCCCGAAACACCGTAGCCCTTGATCTCCTCGTATGTCGCGTTGAAGGCGTTCTCGATCCGTCCGAAGATCGAAAGCTTCTCCGTCAACTGGTACGCCGCCGTAAAGTTCCACACCTGGTAAGAATCCAGTGTGACGCGCGGCGCGGGCCAGAGATTGGCGTCCACGTCGCGCCGCTGACCGACGAAGATCGCGGCCAGGGTGAACGTCAGCTTGTCGGTGGCGAAGTACGTGACGTCGACGCCGCCCTTGTTGCGCGGGCGCCGGAGGAGCGCGAGGCCGGTCGTCTCGTCGGTCGCCTGGGTGTACGTGTAGTTGCCGCCGAACTGGATCTCCTTGCTCGGCCGGTACGTAAGGCTGAGCTCGACGCCCTTCGACGTCGCTTCGCCGACATTCAAATATTTATTCGTCGCGAAGCTGTAATCGATCAGGTTCTGGAACCGGTTCGAGAAGTACACGGCCTCGGCCGTCAGCGTCTTGTCGAAGAAGCGCTGCTCGACGCCCGCCTCCCACCCGAGGCTCGTCTCCGGCTGGAGCGCCGGGTTGCCGAACGACGAGAAAAGCTGGTAGAGCGTCGGGGCCTTGAAGCCCGTGCCGAGGGCGCCCTTGATCTTGGTGTCGGTCTCCTTGATATAGTAGGCGGGGGCGACGCGCCACGTGGCCTTGTCGCCGAACATGTCGTTGTCGTCCAGCCGCGCGCCCACCGTCGCGAAGAACGCGTCGTTGACGTTGATCTTGTCCTGGATGTAGTAGCCGGTGTTCCGCTGCGTCTCGCGCGGGAACAGGCTCGTGAACGCGAACGGCGCGATCTCGCGGAACTCCGAGCTGCCGGACTGCTCCTCGGTCTCGGCGCCCAGGGTCAGCGTGTTCGTCTTGTCGAGGAACAGGTTGTGCTGCCAGTCGAATTTCGTGCGGCTGCCGGTGTAGTTGCTGCGGAGAAACTGGGCGTTGCCCGGGTTGGGGTTGTCGTTGTCGCTGCGGAGGTTGGTAACGTACGAGAATCCGAACTTCTGCTCCCACTTGCCGTCGGCCAGCAGCAGGCGGTTCTCATTGCGGAAGAGGACCTCGCGGTTGCGCACGATGCGGTTGGGATCGTCGCCGCCCGCGCCGCCGTGGTTGTCGATCTGGGCCGCGGCATTGAAGGTCTTGAACACGATCGTCGACTCGAACGCCTCGCACGGACGCCACCCGAACTTGCCCGCGAAGTTCGTGACCCCGAACGGATCGTTCTCGTGGTTGCCGTACTGCTTGCCGGCGGACGAGATGCCGCCCGTGTCCATGCGGCCCACATCCATGAAGTAATCGAACTGTTTGATCGCGCCCGAAACGCACACGTTCTCGCGGAACGTCTTGAAGGAGCCGCCCTCGAACTTCACATAGCCGTGCGGGTCGCCCTTGCCGCGCTTCGTGATGATGTTGACGACGCCGCCGATGGCGTCGGAGCCGTACAGGACGCTCTGCGGCCCGCGGATGATCTCGATGCGTTCGATATCGTCGGTCGAGAGCTGTCCGAAATCGAAGCCGCCGCTGGGGCTGATCGGGTCGTTGACCCAGATGCCGTCGATGATGACCTTGGTGTGGTCGGAATTGGCCCCGCGGATGAAAACCGTGGCCACCTGCCCCGGCCCGCCGGCCTGGGCCACCGAGAGGCTCGGCACCTGGCGCAGCACCTCGATGACGCTCGTCTGCTGCTTCCGGGCCATTTCCTCGGCCGTGATGACCGTGATGGAACTGGCGACCTCGCGCTTCGGCGTTTCGAGGCGCGTGGCCGTCACGACGATCTGCTCGGCCTCGTCACCCTTTTCCGGCGCGGCTGCCGACGGCGCAGCCACCGTGTCTTTCGGCGCCGCAGGGGCGGCGGCGTCCTCGGCGACCACGGGAGCCGCCAAGGTCAGAAGCAATCCCAGGAGCAGTATCGTGTGGCGAAGCATCAAAGACCCCGATTCGTGTGCCGGGCCGGTCCAGACAATCGCCGCGGCGCGACCGCTGAAGCCGGCGCCGCACGGTGCGCAAGTGTCGTGGTGCCGGCCACGGGGCCATCAACTCTTCCGCCGGAAGCCAAAAGAAAAACCTTCGGCTCCCGCAGAGGAGGCCGAAGGTCACGCGCAAAGGATCGTGCCGGCCATTCCCTATCCGCGAGGAATGCCATGCAAATGGAACCGGGGGAGGTCTTCTGGCTTGCGATTCGTCCTACTCGGCCGGCCTTCCCGTCTCGCGGGGCCTTGACAGCGCCTCGCAAGACAGTGGCCACGTACGGCCTTTCGTCCTCGCTTACAGCGGCGGGACCGCGGCGGATTTTAACCGCCTTCCCTGTCCCCGGTTCACTATTCAATTGTCAGAAAGTCAATATAGCGTCGGCGTTTTCCCTGTCAAGCCTCATCTTGACGCTGCGCGGTCGCCGCGGCGACCGCGTTTCAGTCGCGCGACGCGGCCGCCGGGAACGCGGCGGGTCGGGAGACCCGCCGCGCATAGGGCTACGGGCACGCGTGAATTGCTCTAATTGCTTGACCGGGGCGCCGGGTAACCTAAAATCGCTCGTCTATGCAGCATCGCGCTGGTCAGGTCGTCCTGGCGGTTGCCCTTGCCGCGCTTGTGGCGGCGGGGTGCGCGTCGAGTGCGCCTTCGCCGGCCCCGCGCGCGGCCGACGGCCCCCTGCGCATCCTCAGCCTTACGCCGAACATCACCGAGATCCTCTTCGCGATGGGCCTCGGAGACAAGATCGTCGGGCGGTCGAACTTCTGCAGCTACCCGCCCGAAGCCCTGGCGATCCCGTCGGTCGGCGACACGCTCCAGATGAACCAGGAGAAGGTCATCGCCCTGCACCCGACCCTGGCCTTCGTGATCACGCGCCGCGGCGACGTCATCCGGACGCTCGAGAGCCTGAAGATCCGCACCGTGCCGCTGAACTCCGACCGCATGGACGAGCTGCTCGCCTCGATCCGGATCATCGGCCGCGAGACCGGCCGGCCCGACGCCGCCGAGGCCCTCGTGGCCCGCATCCAGGCTGAGTTGGCGGCGGTGCGCGAACACGTCCGGGGCCTTGGGCGGCCGAAGACGCTCTTCGCCTTTCCGATGACCATCGGCTCGGCCCAGATGACCGTCGCCGGGCGTGGCACGTTTGTCGATCAGTTGCTGGATGTCGCCGGCGCCGAGAACGCCTTCCCCGATGTTGCCAACTGGCCGCAGATCAGCCCGCAGCGGGTCATCGCGTTCGGGCCGGAACTCGTCATTGTCAACGCCGTGGGCGACGAGGCGGCGGCCGACCGGCAGCAGGCCATCCGCCGGGCCTGGGCCAACTGGACAAGCGTCCCCGCGGTCGCTCACGGCCGCATCGTCATCCTGACCGAGGCCTGCCTCACGATCCCCGGGCCGCGCGTGGGCCTTGCGGCGCGGCGCCTGGCCGACGTCATTCATCCCCCTGCCGCCGCCGACACGTCTCCACCCGCTGCCCCGCCACCGGCCACGCCGGGGGAGGCGGCGCGATGACCCTGCGGCCCCTTACAGCCCGCTCGTACATTCTGACCGTGCTCCTGTGGATGTTCGTCTGGGCGGTCGTCTCGGCCGGCGCGCTGGCCGTCGGGGCCGAGAACATCTGGAAATGGCAGTCGTGGGAGCAGGTGCACAACGTCCTGGGCCTGCGCCTTTACTCGGTGCTCTCGGCGAGTGCCGTGGGCGCGGCCCTGGCGCTGGCGGGCCTGGCGCTTCAGGCGCTGCTTCGGAATCCGCTGGCCGATCCGTACGTGCTGGGCGTTTCCGGCGGCGCGAGCCTCGGCGTTATCCTTTCGAGCCTCTGGCTCACGGTCATCGCGGCGCCGCTGTTCGGGTTCATCGGCGCCCTCGTGACGGTCGGCATAATCTACGCGGTGGCCCAGCGGCGCGGGCGGCTCGAACCGTACACGCTCCTCCTGACCGGCGTCATCGTGAACGCGTTCTACGCGGCGGCCATCATGCTCGTCAATTCGCTCGTCGATCCCGCGCGGCGCGGCGACATCGCCTACTGGATGATGGGCAGCATCAACACGTTCGACCCGCAATGGAAGATCGTCATCATCGTGGGCGCCCTGGCCACGGCGGCCTGCATCGCATTCGCGCTCTTCGCCAAGGGGTTCAACCTCGTGGCCGTGGGCGAAGACACGGCCGGCGCCCTGGGCGTGCGCGTGGGACGGCTGCGGGTGGTCACGCTGATCATCGCCAGCCTCGTGACGGGCGCATCGGTGGCCCTGGTGGGGCCGATCGGCTTCGTGGGGCTTATCTGCCCGCACCTGCTGAGGCTGGCCTTCGGGCCCGATCACCGCCGCCTCGTGCCGGCGACGTTCTTTTTCGGCGCCACCTTCTTGGTATTGGCCGATCTGGCAACGCGGTTGCTGGAAGGCATCGGCGGCCAGACGCCCCCGGTGGGCGTACTCACGGCCATGGCGGGCGTACCGTTCTTCGTGTACCTCTTGAGGGCGCGATGGCGCAAGGCAGCGGAACTCCGATAGGCGGCGCCGCGGCGCCGAAGGTCGAAGGCGACCTGACCGGTCAGGGCGGACCGTACCTCTCCGCCACCGACCTCGTGTTCGCCTACGGCTCGGCGGCGCCCGTGCTGCGCGGCCTCTCGATGACCGTGGGTCGCGGCCGCCTTGCCAACGTGCTGGGGCCGAACGGCAGCGGCAAGTCGACGCTGCTACGGATCCTCGTCGGCCTTCTCGACCCCGCCGAGGGCCAGGTGCGGCTGGGCGGAATCCCGCTGGCGGAGTATCCGCGGGCGGCGCTGGCCCGGCGGGTGGCTTACGTGCCGCAGGAGACGGCCACGATGGGCGGCTTCTCGGTCCTCGAAACCGTCCTGATGGGCCGTTCGCCGCACACCGGGGCGCTCGGGTTCGAGTCGGCCGGCGACTGGCATGCGGCGCGAGAGGCCCTGCGCCTGACCGACAGCGAACCGTTGGCCGAGCGCAGCCTGGACGAACTTTCGGGCGGCGAGCGCCAGCGGGTTATTGTCGCCCGGGCGCTGGCCCAGGAGCCCGACCTCATCCTGCTGGACGAACCCACCACATTCCTCGACATCAAGCACCAGCACGCGATCTACGGGCTGCTGCGGCGGCTCGTGCGGGAGCGCAGCCTGACGGTCGTGTGCGTGAGCCACGACCTGAACCTTGCGGCCGCCTACGCCGACGACCTCGTGCTCCTCGACGCCGGCCGCGTCGCCGCCGCCGGTGCGCCCGCCGACGTGCTCAGGCCGGAGATCCTGTCGCCCGTATACGATACGCCGATCGAGGTGCGGACCGATGAAGTAACCGGCCGCCCGTACCTGTTGCCGCGCCCGCCGCTGTAAAAAGTCGGGCGGCACGGCCTTGCCGCGCCATCGCCGGATAGCCGTGGCAAAACCGGCCGGGAAGACGTATAAGTAAATGGAATCGGCAAGGACCTGCGATAGAGGGATTCCGGTGGCTACCGCGAAACCGGATGTGCATCGTATTCGGCCGACCCCGGGTGCCGGCCTTCGCGACCCCTTTGCCCTCGTGCCGGTATACCCGCTGGACCCGTTCATCCCCCTGCCCGGCCCGCACACGGCTTGGGCCGTCCTTTGCCCCGCCGAGTGCGGCACGGAGCTGGTCATTCCGCCGGAGTACTCGGGCGCACAGGTCGAGTGCCCGACGTGCGGGTTCATATTCACCGCCCCGCGCCCGCCCAAAGAGCGGACGGTGAAACGGGCACGCCTTCTTACCGGCCGCGCCGGTCCGACGGAAGAGGCGGTTGCGACAAGGCTATCGGCCGCGTTGCAGCCAAGCGTCGGCCTGGTGGCCCTCGCTCAACTGGCCGACCCTCAGGTGCCGGTGGCAAAGGCGACGACCGGTGCCGAGCCGTCACCGCCGCTGGCAAGCTTGGAGACGGAGCCCGAAACGCCGCAGCCCGCAGCGCCCGTGGCCCGGGCGGTCCAGGCGCCTACCGCGGAAGTGGTCGGCGAACCGCCGGCGCGGCTGGACATTCCGCAAGAGGAAGAGGCCGTCCATCCGAAGTTCAGCGAGGCGCTCACGGCCCTGGCGGAGCCGCCGCCGCCGCGGCCCCACCGTTCTTCGGCAGTGGCTCCGGCGGCTTGCGCAGCGCCGGTCGCTCGCGCCAAGCAACCGATTGTCGGCGGCCCCCCGGCCCGGCGACCGGGCGGCGGGCCCTCAACCAAGCCATCGACCGCCGGCGCCCGGCGAGCCAAGCGACCGGTTGTCGTCGCCGCACCGTCGCCCCGGCGCGGAGTTCGCGCCGGCTTTGTGCTGGCATGGGTCATTGCATTGGCGGCGGCCGCGGAGATCGTTGCGATCGGCGTGGCCAACGACATGCTCTACATCGAACTTGGGGCGATTCTACCCATCGGCCTGGTAGCCGCCGGCACAGTCCTGCTACTGCCTAAACACCACGAGTAGTGCGACAGCACAGGTTCTCAGGTTTTGCGCGGCGGGTCTCCCGACCTGCCGCGCCAAGTTACTTCGCGGCCCGCAGGTCCAGGCAAAGCAGGCTGGTCTCGTTGCGGATGTACAGCAACCCGTTGGCGAGAACCGGCGGCGCCCAGCACGGGCCGTCAAGAACCCGTATGCGTTTCTTCTCGACATACCGGTCCGGGTTGACATCGATCAGCACCAGGTCGCCCCGCCCACCCAGCGTGATGAAATGCCCCTGGGCCATGAGGAACGTCAGCCACCCCAGGCTGCGCGGGGCGGACCAGCGGACCTCGCCAGTCTTCCAGTCGAGGCATCGGAGTACCGTGTCCGGCTCCTGCCGGCCGTGGGCGCCGTAGAGGCAGCCATCGTGATAGAGGCTCGTGGCCCAGTGGTTCTCCATGTTCTTCTTGTCGCGCCAGAGGCACTTCAGCCCGTCGGGCGCCACCTGGAGGGCCACCGACCCCACGTAGTACGCCGCCGACAGGAAGATGACGTCATCGACCACCACCGGCGAGGCCGCGTTCACCGATTCGTGAAGGACCGAGCGGAAAGGGTACTCGTAAAGGACCTTCCCCGTCTCCGGCGCCACGACGAGCAGGCCCGCCTTGGTAAGAAAGATGGCCATGCGTTGATTGCGAATCGTGACCACCAGGGGCGTGCTGTAGCTGGCCCCGCAATCGCCCGCCTTCCACACCGTCTCGCCCGTCTTCTTGCCCAGGCCCACGACCCCGGCGCCGTCGGGCCCGCCGGCGTTCAGCAGGATAAGGTCTTTCTCGATGATCGGCGGCACGCCGACCCCGAAAAAGTCCTGCGGCACCCGCAGGTCCTTGTTGAGCGCCCGCTGCCAGACCTTCTGGCCGGTGGCGAGTTCGAGGCACGTGAGCACGCCCTCGGCGCCGTAGGTGTAGACGCGGTCGCCGTCGATGGTCGGCGAGGAGCGCGGCCCGCCGTTGTAGGCGTAACGGTCGGCGTAGTGCGTGGGATAGCGGAAACTCCAGAGCGCCGCGCCCGTCCGCGCGTCGACGCCCTCGATCACTTCCTCGTCGCCGATGCGGTGGAAGGCGACGAGCTTGCCCGCGGCTACCACGGGCGGGCTGTAGGAGCGGCCCAGGCGCTTGCTCCACAAAACGGGCGGACCGTCGGCCGGCCAGTCCAGGAGGAGGCCGGTCTCGGCGGACGTGCTGTTCTGGTGCGGCCCCAGGAACACCGGCCAATCATCGGCCCTGGCCGAGGAACCGATCAGGCCGCACGCCCCCGCCGCCGCAAGGAGCGCAGCCGCCAGGAGTGCCCCGACGAGCTTTGGCACACGTATCTTCATGGGTTCTTTGACGCACTTCGCGGGAGAGGCAAGCCGCTACTTCGCCTTCTCGGCCGCAGGAGCCTTTTCAGCCACAGGGGCCTTTTCAGCCGACGGCGCCTTCTTGGCCGGCTCGGCCTTCGCGGGAGTGGCGGCCTTCTTCACTTCCTCGCCCAGCGGGCTGCCCACGGTCGGCCAGTCGGCGGGGATCGGAATCGTTACCTTGCCCGTGGCGGCCCACTCGGCGCCGCGGAGCATGAGGGTCCTGAAGCCGACACCGTCCATCGGTTTGGGGTCATGGCCCATCGCGTTGTGGAAAACGCGGCCCTTGCCGAACTCCGTCACGACGATCATCGGCTCCTTCTCGCCGCTGCCGCCCATGGCCTTGTCGGAGAAAGTCGTGGCCAGCACCTTGCCCGTCGCATGCAGAAGCTGGCGATGGTAAAGCTCGTCCTTGACGTGCTGAAAGTCCTTCATGCCCTGCGTGATCGGGTGGTCCTTGTCCACGAGGGTCACCGCGAAGGAGTGCTGCGCGCCGTGGCCGCTGATGTTCTTACCGGTGGCCTTGTCCTTCTGCCACGTGAGGCCGATGAGGTCGGTGAACTCCGGCCAGTCGGCCCACGCCGTGCTGGCGGCATGAAAGAGCACGAAGCCGTGGCCGGCGGCAACGTAGTCGAGGAAGGCCTTCTCGGTGGCGGCGGGCCAGCGCTGGCCGTCGACTACCGGATACGTCGTGTAGTTGCTGACGAGACAGTCGTACTTGGCGAAGTCGGCGGCCGTCAGCGCCGGAACGTTCTCGGTCACGTCAACGGTGAACCGGCCGCTGTCCTCGTACATCTTCTTGAGGACCGGCGTCGTGGCCTTCCAGAGATGGTTATTGGCCCCGCTGAGGATGAGAAGGCGGATCTTGCCGCCGGCCGCATCGCCCGCCTTCGCCGGATCGTCGGCCGCCTGCGCAGCCCACGCCCAGGCCAGGATTCCCGTTAGGAGGACGAGTGTTCGCAACGCGTGTCTTAACATTTACAAATCCTTATCTGATGATTCCCGCTTGACCTTTCGAGCGCCTGTAACCCGCGGCTATCCGCGGAGGCCCGCCACGGCAGGCGCCGTCACCCGACGGTTCCATACGCCGGAGTATACCCCCGCGGGCGCCGCGTTGCCAAGGGGTTCGCGGGGGATATTAATCCTCAGAAGTTAGTGGGGGCGCAAACTTCGCCCCGGGTGGCACCCGCCGTGGCGAAGATCCACCGTGGCGGACATGCCGTGCCTTGAATCGCAGAGCGGTGTGCCACGGCCGGTCTTGCCCGGCCGTGAACCTCAAGTCCTTAACGCCCCGCCGGGGCATTGATCTGGGAGATTTCAGCGCAATCTATTGACGAGGATCATGAGCCATAGCAAGAGAGTGATGAATCCGACGATGAGTCCTGCTATGGCCCAGCCCCTTCCATCCTTATTGGACGATGTTGACATCCCATTGAGGGCGAGGCCACACATAATAAGGCCGACAATCGCCGCAGGGCCAAAACACAAACCGCAAAACGAGAGCCAGTATCCCGTTACGGCCTTTCCCTTGAAACTCGGTCCCGCACGTTGAGCGTAGGAGGGTGGTGACGATTGTTGAAATGGGGCGCTTGCCGCTGCTGGTGAGAAGGAGGCGGCAACGGAAGGATGTGCCACTGCCGCCAGAGACCAAATACGGTCTGAAATCTGCGTGACCTTGTTCTTGCAGACACCGAACGTGTCGAAAGCCTGGGCGAGAGTTGCTGTAACTTCCGCTTGCGTCATTCCGGCATCCGAATAAAATATACACGTGACGGTGATTCCGGATGATCTGATGTCGGGCTTACATTTCCCCATTAGGAGTCCCTTTTCAGGGGAACGTTCCTTGATTTGCACTTCACACTCCGACATTGCACGTTCAACGATAGCGTAGGCTTGGTCATACGGGCACGAGAACGCAAAGTGTCCCTCCCTGATCATCTGTGCAATCGGCGGCGTAGCGGCGACTACTGACCTGCTCCCGTCGAGAAATTCCCCGCAGTGTTTACATTTCTTTGCAGTGGCAAGGATGAGTTCGCTGCAAAAAGGACAAGCCTTCTGTTGCGGGGCGGATTGCTGTGGCGTTGATGCCGTCGAGGCAGGAGTGCTGATCGGCGAAAGGCGGGGCGCAGTCACATAGGCATCGCACTTCTTGCACTTCCCGCTACATCCTGCCATGTTGTCTGGAACAGCAAGATTTGCGCCGCATTCTGGACAGGAAAAGCGAATGGTCACGGCTTACCTCCCTATTCCCAAGCGACCATTCTCGGATCGAGTTCAAGGCCGCATTCTTCGCACCTGGGATTTGCCGGCGAGACCTTGCCTTACTCGCAATGGGGACAGACATCCGCCTACCTCTTGGCTCCAACGGCAAACATAATGACTCCAGAGACGAAAAACGCTGCGCCGATAATGACGCCGTTGGTTCGTGCATTGACTAGCCCCGCATTAATAATATTAGAATCAGGATGGCAAATTTCAAAGGTATACAAGAAATAATTAGCGACAAAGAATCCGACCACCATAAAAAGCACGCCAAGAAACACCATTAGGTAGTTGACGGTTCCTCCGGTCTCTCTTGTTGGCGGTGGGGCGAAGGGAGCTGAGCCATTTGGCAATGCCGGAACGGCAGGACGCTCAATCCATTCTCTACAAGACTTGCATTTTTTGGCGGTCTCGGAAATTTCTCCATCACAGTACGGGCACGTTCTGTGCGCGGCTTTTTCACCAGTACCTGGCCCTTCGTCATCAGCAAGGAAAGAACAATCAAGAACCGGAGTTTGGAGTTCAACCCTTGGACGATCATCTGGCCTATTCGCTTTCAAGTCTCCGATTGGCTTGGTTAAGGTCTGTCTCGCATTTGCGGTGGATGGAGAAGATTTCGGAGCGGTGACATCGGCATTGCATTTCTTGCACTTACCCGTGCGTCCAGCCAGGTTGTCCGGAACAGCAAGATTTGCGCCGCATTCCGGACAGGAAAAGCGAATGGTCACGGCTTACCTCCATACAATTCCGGGGACACCCACAACCGTGCCCGTCAAGCCCAAACGGTACACTGTTTCCACCATGTAGACAATGGTACACTATTCTCGGAATACCTGCAGAAGATGTTCACCTCTCATCCAACTTTCCCGGATAATGGGACAGTTCCCTACTATAAGTGCCCCTCGTGTTATCGTTGAAAAGGTCCACCTTGACTTCCCCGCGACCGTCAACCGGAACCAGCCATTCGATGACTTGGACGGATGTCTCTGTCATAGCATAAACAAAACAAGGGCCATCAACCTCGCAAATGATCTCATAGGCTCCACTTGCGTCCGTGTGAGTTGAACCAACTACGCCTGAGGGCATTATCTTCTTCCATAAAGCATCTTCCCTTACAGAACGGGCGGGGCTCTTTACGGATCCGTCCGCCATGAGGGAGTTGAGGATGCGAATGGTCCTACACGCTAGGTCTGTGCTGATACCCGTATGTGTGTACTCCTCTCCTTTTAGGTGATCAAGCATGGTTCGTATTGTTACGATACCCTTCTCATCCAACTCGAGCGTTTTGCGCAAGACTGGAGCCCCCGTCCTCCACCCAGATTCCTCTTCCCCCTTGACCATCGCCAACTCGCGTTCAAGGCACTGCTCAAGGCTGGCTTTGCAGGATTGCCATATTGAGGGGTCGTTTCCCAACCGCTCCTTAATAACATAGATACTCAAGCCTCGCAAGACCGTCGAGTCACCACTTTGCTTTGTCAGCCAGGCGCTCCCTTTCAGCTTTATCCGTTGAGATGTGACCTTGGATGCGAGTTTCTTAGTCGAGGCTTCCTTGTTGGTCCTTGCGTAATCGAGAATGGCCCGAAGAGAAATGTCTTCAAGAGTTCTGGTGCCTATGAAAGTTGTGATTTCATCGCACTTCGCCAACGACCGTTCATAATCGCCCTTGACACGCGATGTCTCTGCTTCGGCTTTCATTGCGACAAGTTTTTGAGCGTTGTCCCGCTCCCAGTTTTCTCTTGGCCAGAAGAGATACGCGAGCAACCCGATGACAATGAGCCAAGCCACCAAAGCAAAGACTTTTGCGTAAACGGGGAAGCTTCCTTTCTTCTGCGGTCTCTCGGCTTGTTCCGGTGAACTTGGCACCGGGGGACTTCTTGCGGCTGGTTCTTCTCGGATAACGGAGGTGTTTAGGGAGGACTGAGGAACGATGGCGTTGGCGCCACATTTCACGCACTTTCCGCTACGTCCTGCCATGTTGTCCGGAACAGTAAGATTCGCGCCGCATTTCGGGCAGGAAAAGCGAATGGTCATGGCAAATGCCCCCCATCGACTGGTTCGATAGTAGAGTCCAATTGTTCATTGTGCCAAGTCCCAACGACACTTCAAGAACTTTCCGCAACCGACCCACCTTCGGTGCTCATTCTATGTCTGACACGGAACTCGTGTCAAGGGGCCAGGTGCTTATGATTCCGGCATGGCACCGAAGGCCCAGCACGATGCGCAGTACCTTTCACTTCCGGTTCTTCTGCGCACCCTGCGTAAAGAGGCGGGGATGACCCAACGGCAGCTCGGGGCGAAGATGGGAAAGCCGCAGTCCTGGATCCATAACTGTGAGGTAGCCAACCGCCGAGTCGATGTGACCGAGTTCATCCGCTGGGCCAAGAAATGTGGCGCCGATCCGCTCGAAGCGTTCAAGAGGGCGATGAGGCTGTAAGAGGCGCAAGGCGCAAAATTCCCCGTCCTCTTCTCCTTCTGAAAGACACCCCCAGTATGCCTTGCAAAGCCTGCACCAAGGGATGCGATGGGCAGTTGCCCCCGAAAGACGGATCCCATAGCCGTTCAACGCGGGTCACATGGTTTGTGATTTACAGAAAAGAAAGTGCCGTAACCCACTACGGTTACGGCACTTGGCTTCTGGTGGAGGTGAAGGGGTTCGAACCCATGACCTCCTGGATGCCATCCAGGCGCTCTCCCAGCTGAGCTACACCCCCAGAGGTTCTGCCGGTCACAGAGCGGGTGATTATAGCAAAGTGCGCCGCAGTGTCAACGCCGAACGATTACTTCTACTTCATGCCGAACATTACTTCATCTTCTTCTCGATCTTCTTGATGCTCTCGGCGGTGCGCTTGAAGACCTCCTTCGGATCCATCGCCCAGACGTCCTTGTCGTAAAGCTCGAGCGAGAAGTAACCGTTGTACTTCGTCCGCTTGCGGATTTCGCCCAGGAGGCCCGGCACGTCGATCCGCCCGTCGCCGGGGAAGCAGCGGTGCTCGCAGCCAAGGACCTCCATGGGGCGCCGCTGGGCATCGTCGACGTGCACGAGGAAGAGCTTCTTCTTGGGCAGCCGCGCGAGTTCCTCCACGTGGCTGGCGCTCGTGTAATAGTGGCACAGGTCGATCAACATGCCCAGCGACGGGTGGTTGATCTTCTCTACGAGGTCGATGCACGAGCCCATCGTGCCGTTCACCGGCAGGCCGCCGAGGAACTCGAGGTTCAGCAGCAGACCCCTCGCCTTGGCCATCTCGGCCACGCCACGGAGCTTGTCGGACAGCCGCTGGTACTCCATCGACAGGTCGTGGCCGCGCTTCCCCAGGACCACGAGCGTGAGCGACGGCGCCCCGAGGGCCACGCTCACGTCCATCCGCTCGATGAGTTCTTCGCGCTCGTGCCGCGGATCGTGCCCCTCGCTGTGGGTCCACACAACGGCCGGCGCGACGCCGATGGGCCGGATGCCGGCATCGTGCATCTGCTGGCCGAGCTCGGCGCACGTGCGGCCCTTGTCCATGCAGGCCTTGATCTTGTCGAACCAGAGTTCAACGGCCTTCCACTTGTACTTTTTCCAGAGGGCGAATTCCTCGTCCCACTCCGCGTTCATCACGCTGGCGCTCGCGAAGGCCCACTTGAGTTTCATGGTGTCTCCTCGCCGTTTGGGGTCACGACCCTTTCGACTTCTCGAAATGCGGGAATTTGAACGCCGACGGGCACAGATCGCCCGCCACGCACTTATCGCACGCGGGTTTCCTGGCGGCGCAGACGGCGCGGCCGTGAAAGAGGATGGCGTGGCTGAACTTCGACCAGTGCTCCTCCGGCAGGAGCGCCATCACGTCCTGCTCGATCTTCTCGGGCCGCTCGTTTTCGGTCAGGCCCAGGCGCTGCGAGAGGCGGATGAAGTGCGTGTCGGTAATGATCGCGGGCAGGTCGTACGCCGTGGCGCGGACGACGTTGGCGGTCTTCCGGGCCACGCCAGGGAGCTTCAGGAAATCCTCCATGTTCACCGGCACGCGGCCGCCGAAATCCTTGACGAGCATCTGGCTCATGCCCCTCACAGACTTCGCCTTGTTGTGGTAGAAGCCCGTGGAGCGGATGGCCTTTTCGAGCTCCTCAATCGGCATCTTTGCGAACTGCTCGGGCGTGTGGGCCTTCTTGAAGAGGTCGGCCGTGACCTTGTTGACCCTGTCGTCGGTGCACTGGGCCGAAAGGATCGTGGCCACGATGAGCTCAAACGGGGTGGTGAAATTGAGGCGGCACGTGGCGTCGGGGTATTCCTTGATGAGCCGCCGGCAGATCTCGGCTGCGCGATCGCGAAGGGCTTGCGGCATCGCCATGGCGTCCCGTCCTCCCGATGGCCCGAACGGCTTTATTATAACCCCCTCGCCCGAGGGCCGCCAGCAGGAGAAACGCAAGCGCTGTGCCTTCTTACGGGTGCTTGTACCCTCTGCGCCGGGTGGCATGCCCACGCCGTCCTTTGCGTGGGCATGCTGTGTGAGCGGGGCAGAACATGCCCAGGCATAAGGCGGCCTGGGCATGCCACCCACCGTACGCACGCAACCGGCATTACAGGGCAAACTCAGGGCGGCGCGGCAACATCCCGATTGACCGCCCCGCTGCGCTTTGGTAGCGTACCGCCGTCGAAAGACGGGGCGGCAAGGCCGCGGCGTGCGGCCTTTTCATCGGGATCTGCAAAGCAAGAGGAGAGACCACGTGAGCAGCGTGATGGTCGGCCTGATCGGTGGCTCGGGGCTCGGCGATGCCCTGACCCGGGAAGTGCGCGGCGAAAAGATCGAGGTCGAGACGCCGTTCGGCAAGCCCTCGGCCCCGATCATCCTGACGGAGGTCGGCGGGCAGAAGGTGGCGGTGCTCGCGCGGCACGGCGTGGCCCACCAGTTCAACCCGTCGAGGATCCCCTACCGCGCCAACCTCTTCGCCCTGAAGAAGCTGGGCGTTACGCACATTCTGGCATCGGGCGCCACGGGCATCCTGCGCGAGGCAATCGCCCCGCGCGACCTCGTCATCTGCGACCAGGTCATCGACAAAACCGTGCGGCCCGGCCGCACGTTCTTCGAGGAATTCGTCGTCCACATCGAGTTCGCGCACCCGTTCTGCGGCGGCCTGCGGCGGCTTCTCATTGATTGCGGCAAGGAGATGGCGGCCACGGTCCACCCCGAGGGCACATACATCTGCATGGAAGGGCCGCAGTTCTCGACGCGGGCCGAGAGCCTGATGCACCGCGAGTGGGGCGGCGACCTCATCGGCATGACGTGCATGCCCGAGGCCAAGCTCGCCCGCGAGGCCGAGATCTGCTACGCCCTCATCGGCATTCCGACCGACTACGACTGCTGGCGCGGGCACGAGCCGGGCATCTCGGCCAACGCGGTCCTCGAGAGCATCATTGCGAACCTCTCGGCCGGCACCGCCAACGCCATCGACCTGATGAAGCGGGCCGTGCCGAAGATCGCCGCGGCGGCCACCGCCGACTGCCCCTGCCGCCACGCGCTCGAAAAGGCGATCTGGACGAATCGCGCCGCCATCGATCCCAAGGCCGTCCAGAAACTCGAACCGCTGGTGGGAAAGTACCTGGGGGCGAAATAATACGGCAGCGCTACTTGTGACTTTGCGCGGCGGGTCTCCGCACCGTATGTGTTCAGCGTGATCCTCCTCCGCGTGCCACGGCCGGTCTTGTCCGGCCGTGCGAACGGGCAGCGGCGCACCGCATGGCGGGGGGCGCGAGGACTTGTGCGGCGGGTCTCCGCACCCGCTGCGCAGCCCGTATATTCGACCGCGCCAACACGGCTTCGTTGCGCGGTCGCCGCGGCGACCGCGCAAAGGCCCAAGTGGCGTTGTAGTGCTAAGGACGCAGGCAGGAACGGCGACACCGCCGGCGCTGGGGAATTCCATCGGACGGACGGCCGATCACTTCACGGGCTCGAGTTCAACCTTCTCGAGGCACGCCTTGACGTCGTAGGGATTGACCATGCCGGCGCGAAGCTGGAAGGTGGCGGCAGCGCCCACGGCAACGCCGTACTTCAGGCAGTCGGCCGGGCGTTTTCCGGCGGCGTGGCACTGGACGAACCCGGCCATCAGCGCATCGCCGGAGCCGACGGTCTTGACGACCTCGACGTTCTCGATATGCGGCCGCGCCCGCCAGACGCCCTCGCGGCAGAAGAGGTAGGCCCCGTCGGCGCCCAGCGTCACGACGATCTGCTCCACGGACTTCAGGAGCGGCTCGACGGCCGCGCGGATATCGGCCTCGGTCTCGACCGGACGGCCGGCGATTTCGCCCAGCTCCTCGCGGTTGGGCTTGATGAGCCAGAGGTTCCTGACGCGGCGGATCGCGGCCAGACCTTCGCCGCTCGAGTCCACGGCCAGGTAAACGCCCTTGCGGTTGCAGACCTCGATCAACTTCGCGAAGCCGTCGGCCGTCATTCCGGGCGGAAGGCTGCCGGCGAAAATCACGTGCGACCCCTTCTGGGCCAGGATCGCCAGCTTCTTCGAGAGGCGCGAGAGGTCGTCGGCCGTCAGCTCGAACCCGACGTCGCGGATGTGCGTCTCCACGCCGCGCTTCGGGTCGACCAGCGTGATGTTCTCGCGCGTGGGGCCGCGGCCCTCGAAGATCTCGACGTGGACGGGCGTCTTGGCGAAGCTCTGCTCGAACCGGTCGCGGTCGCCCTCGCCCACGACTCCCGTCAGGATGCACGGCGTGCCCAGGATGCCGAGCAGCCGCGCCACGTTGACGGCCTTGCCCGCGGGCTGGATGGAAACGAGCTTGCCGCGCGCGTGCGCGCCGATCTCAAGGCCGGGAACCTGCAGCGTCCGGTCAATAGCCGGATTCAGGGCGACCGCAACGATCGGAGGGGTCTCTCGGGCCATGGCTACTCGTCGGCAGCCTCGCCGAACTCGTCGCCGCGGAACGTGGCGCCCAGGTAGACCCGCTTGACGTCCGGGTCGTTGATGAGTTCCTGGTTCGTCCCGTGGCGGAACACCTTGCCTTCGTTGATGATGTAGGCCCGGTCAACGATGCTCAGGGTGGCGTGTACGTTGTGGTCGGTCAGCAGAACGCCAATGCCGCGGTTCTTGAGGTTCTTGATGAAGCCCTGGATGTCGAAGATGGCGATCGGGTCGACACCCGTAAACGGTTCGTCCAGCAGGATGAGGCTCGGCCGCGTAACGAGGGCTCGCGCGATTTCCAGGCGCCGCCGCTCGCCGCCCGACAGCGTCCGGGCGTGTTGCCTCGCCAGGTGGGTGAGGCCGAAGTCCCGCAGCAGTTCGGCCACGATGGCGTGCCGCTCGGAACGCGAGAGGTGCATCATCTCGAGGATCGCCAGCAGGTTCTCCTCGACCGACAGCCGCTGGAAGATGCTCGGCTCCTGCGACAGGTAACCCATGCCGCGCCGGGCTCGTTGGTACATGGGCAGGCGGCTGACGTCCTCGCCCTCGAAGATGACGCGGCCGCCATCGGTCGGAATCATGCCCATGGTCATCTTGAAACTGGTAGTCTTGCCGGCGCCGTTCTTGCCGAGCAGGCCGACAATCTCGGCCTCATTGACGCTGAACGAAACGTCATCGACGACCTTGCGGCCGCTGTAACATTTCATAAGCCCCGTCACATTGAGGAGTTCCAAGGAGACTCTCCGAACACTCCACCGGCCCGCGACCGCCTTGTGCAAAACCCGTGGAAAACCCCACTCCGCCCCTGGGGTTCGCCCGTTTGTGGCACAGCCGCCCTCGGCTGTGCTTTTCGGCCGTGGCCCACCCGCCCTCGGGTGGGCAATGCACAGCCGGGGGCGGCTGTGCCACAGTCCGTGGCTGCCATTATGCGCAAAATCCCCCGGAATTCAAGGCCCCCCACCCTTCAAGGCCCGAAAGTTGCTTGGCACCCGCCCAGGCAGCCCTCTGGCAAACAAACCCGTGGCTTGCCACCCCTCCCCGCCACCGTTGTGGATAAGATGTAGCCGCGCGATATCCAAACCTTTGCCAGAAGACCACTTACGAAGAAGAACTCGTGCGGACTCTCAATGGACCAGTCGCCATCCTGTGGGATCGGGCGCCACCGGAATGCCATAGCGCCAGCCCGCCGACGGCCAGTAAACGAAGAATGCCTTGCCAACGAGGTTGCGCTCAGGCACCACGGGGCGGTCGAGGCCCCACAGCCGGGAATCGAATGACTTGGGGCTGTTATCGCCGCACACGAAGTACTCACCCGCCTCAAGATGGAAAGGATTGCCCTGGCTGGCCCGCCCCGGCTCCTGAACGATACGACCGCCGTGGATATCCTCGTTCAGGTAGTACACGTCGCGATCCAGCCGCAGATAGGCGAACTTGGCCGGGCCGCCGCGCACCCCGATCCTGACCTCGGTCGCCATGTGTCGGAGGTCCTCGTCGGGCGGATCGTCGTACCGGTCGCGTTCCTCCTGGGTCAGATGCCTGGGTTCATAAGTCACGTCGCCTTCGGGAGTGGTTTCGAAGGCGGTCTCGCGGGCCACGCGGGCGCCATCCACCAGGAGCATGAGCTTATGATCGACGTTGGCGACCTCGATATCGGCTGCGCGGCCAACCGGCAAGGCCCCGCCGGCTCCATGCGCCACCAGCTTATCGTTGATCCATATGCGGCAGGGTTGGTCTGAGCCTTTGGGCGACAACTCGAACTTGAACCGATCCTTGTACGCCCGCATCTCGGCCACAACGACCGACGCCAGGGACATGACGGTAACCCGGGAATGCAGCCCCAGGTCGGTCACGACGACCGGCAGCGTGCGCGAGTCGCTTCCGCCGGTGTTGTAGGCGTAGAAATCGGTGATGTTCGCCGGTCGGCCTTGCCCATTCCGATGCCGATAGGTCAGCCACGCCGCCTTCGGCCCTTCAGGGACTTTCTCCAGAACGTAGCCGGCGTCCCGCACCTTCCACTCGCTGTCCGCCAGCCAGCGCGGTTCCCATCCGCGGCGGGTGGGCCGGTTACGGGTATCGTGGACCACCATCCAGAGGGCTTCCTGGGCGACATCGGTCTTGTGGGCGATGCGGCCGTTGATCGTGATGTTGCCATCGACGAGTTCCAGCGTCTCGTCCGGCAGCGCGATCAGCCGCTTGATGTAGTTCTGCGACGGATCGTTGGGATTGTGAAACACAATGACGTCCCATCGCTGGGGCGGCTGGAAGTCGTAAAGGTACTTCAGCACCAGGAGCCGGTCGCCGCTGAAGACGGTTGTTCGCTCGGGCACCGTTTGTTCGAGGAAGCAGTTGGGGCAGACGGGAGCCCTCACGAGGCGGCCCTCCACACCGACGGCAAACTCGTAGCCGCACTCGCACCTGAACTCGGCGTGAGCGCCGTAGAGGGTCGGGGCCATCGAGCCGGTGGGGATGACAAACGCCTCGACGATGAAGGCCCTGAAGATAAACGCGAGCACGAACGCGACGACGATCGACTCGAGCGTCTCGAGGAGCGACTCGCGGTTCTTGCGGCGCTGATGGACCTTCTGAAGATCTTCCTCGGGTCTCAAGAGGCAAGTTCCATGTTCACGGTTCCACGTTCAAAGCCGACAAACGCACGGCGGGCGCACTCCGCCCGCCTGAAAACGTTGATATTAGGCCGCCGCGCGACCCCCGGCAAGACAATTTCGGACGAAGACAGTTTCGGATAGCACGCGCGGGCCGCCCGCCTTAGAATGGCGTCGCCGGGCCATCCTCTTCGGAAGCGAACTATGACTAAACCGCGCATCCTTGTCATCGGCAGCGTCAACATGGACCTCGTGGCCCGTGTGGAACGCGCGCCGGCGCCCGGCGAGAACGTCCGCGGGTGGGATCTCCGCACCATTCCCGGCGGCAAGGGGGCCAACCAGGCCGTTGCCTGTGCCCGCCTGGGCGCCGACACGTACTTCCGCGGCCGCGTGGGCGACGACGAGTTCGGCCCCCGCCTGGTCCGCAGCCTTTCGGAGGCCGGCGTGCGGACCGACACCGTAACCGTCACCGACGGCTGCGCCAGCGGCGTGGCCATGATCCTGGTCGATGCCCGCGGCCAGAACAGCATCATCGTCACCCCCGGGGCCAACGGGCGTCTGACGCCGGAAGACGTCACGGCCGTCCGAAAGCTTTTCGAATGGGCCGACGCCGTGATCCTGCAACTCGAAATCCCGCCCGAGACGGTCGCACGGATCATCCACCTTGCCGCCGAAACGGGCACGCGGACGGTCGTCGATGCCGGGCCGCCGCGCAAGTCCGCCGACGCCTCGTTGTTTCAGTGCACGATCCTGACCCCAAACGAGACCGAGGCCGCGGCGCTCCTCGGCTGCGCCCCCGGCAGCCGCACGGCCGAGGCCATGGCCGAGGAACTCCTGGGCCGCGGGCCGAAGGCCGTCGTCATCAAGGCGGGCGCGGGCGGCGCCGTCGTGGCCGATGCCGGCCGCATCGTCCGCGTGCCGGCGTTCCCGATCACGCCCGTCGACACCACGGCCGCCGGCGACGCGTTCACGGCGGCCCTGGCCATCGAGTTCATCCAGGACGTAGACTTGCTGGAGGCGGCGCGGGTGGCCAACGCCGCCGGCGCGCTCGCGTGCCTGCGGCTCGGTGCCCAGCCGAGCATGCCCACCGCCGCCGAGGTCGATGAGTTTCTGGCGAAGCACTCGTAATTTGTCGTTCCATGAACCGCGGTGAAACGAAAGGCATCATGCGCTACCTGACTGAAGGCATGCCCGGCACCGGCGGCGAGATCAAGGTCCACCCGGCCGATTTCCGCGTCACCGAGATCCCCAAGTACGAGCCCTCCGGCACAGGCGACCACGTGTACCTATATATCGAGAAGGAGGGCATCGGGTCGCTCGAGGCCGCGGCGCGCATCGCGCAGGCCCTCGGCCGGCCGCGCTACGTGGTGGGGCTGGCGGGGCTTAAGGATGCGCAGGCGATCACGCGCCAGTGGGTGAGCATCGAGCGGACCGATCCGGACAAGGCCGCGAAGCTGCACCTGCCGAACATCAAGATCCTGAACGTCTCGCGCCACCGCAACCGCCTGAAAATCGGGCACCTGACGGGCAACCGCTTCGAGGTCCGCATCCGCGGTTGCCGCCCGCAAGCCCGCAAGCTGGCCGAGCGGATCCTTGCGGTCCTCAGCGAGCGCGGCATGCCGAACTGGTTCGACCGCCAGCGCTTCGGCATGCGCGGCGACAACCACCTGCTGGGCCGGTCGCTCGTGCTCCGCCAGGCCATCGAGTTCTGCGACCGCTTCCTCGGCCGCCCGGCCGACGTCGATTCCGCCCGGCTCCGCCGCGCCCGCGCCTTATACGACCAGGGCGACTACGACGAGGCCAAGACGCACTTCACCGGCCACCCCGATCACCTGCGAGTGCTCATGACGCTGGCCCGGACCCGGAACCCCGCGCGGGCCATGCGGGCGCTGCCGAAACAGCTCGCGCGGCTGCTGGTGAGCGCGTACCAGTCGGACCTTTTCAACGCCGTCCTCGACCGGCGCCTGGACGCAATCGACCGCGTCGAGGCCGGCGACATGGCGTACATCCACGGCCGCGGCGCTGTGTTTCTCGTTGAACATCCGGAAGACGAGGCCCCGCGGGCCGCACGCTTCGAGATCAGCCCGACCGGCCCGATCGTGGGCCACCGCGTGACGATGGCTTCCGGCCGCCCCGGCGAGATCGAGCGCGCGGTGCTGGCCGAAAAGAACACGAGCCCCGCCGACTTCGAGTCGGTCAAGGCCCTGCGCCTGCGCGGCGAGCGGCGGCCGCTGCGCGTGCCGCTGTCGGACATCGCGGTCCGCCCGATCGGCGACGATATCCTGGTCTGCTTCACCCTGCCCTCCGGCGCCTATGCGACGATCGCCCTTGCGGAAATCACAAAATCCGACATTTAATTTCGGGCGGCGCCCGTCTATTCTTATAGCGGACGCACTGCCCCGCTTCGGGCGACGCAGGCACAGGCTCGTTGGGGTTCGACGCGCTCTCGGACCATACAGAAGATGAGGTCGCCATGAGCAGGAAGTGGTTACAGCTCGTCAGTCTTATCGCGGTCCTGGCGGGGGCGGCGCTCGCGCGGGCATCGGCGCCGGTCGATACCGATCCGCTCGCCGACCGCCGCACGCCGGTCGTACGGGCCGTCGAAAAAGCCAAGCCGGCCGTCGTCAACATCTCGACCAAGCAGACGCGCATGGTTCGTCCGAATCCGTACTTCTGGATGAACATGCCCGAGGTTTTCAAGGAGAAATTCCCCGACCTCTTCAAGCCCCAGCGCCAGGTCACCGGCAGCCTTGGCTCGGGAGTCCTCGTCAGCACCAAGGGTTACATCGTCACCAACGCGCACGTCGTGCAGCAGGCCGACGAGATCATCGTGACGCTGGCCGACGAGTCGCAGCACAAGGCCGAGCTCGTGAGCGCCGACCCCGAGGCCGACCTGGCGATCATCAAGATGGAGGTCGACCCCGCCAAGAAGCCGTTTGCCGCCATCAAGATGGGCATCTCGTCGGACCTCATGATCGGAGAGACCGTCATCGCCGTCGGCAACCCGTTCGGATACCAGCACACCGTGACGACGGGCGTCGTCTCGGCCCTCGACCGCACGATCGAGCCGTCGCCGGACCTCAAGTACCAGGGCCTGATCCAGACCGACGCGCCGATCAATCCCGGCAACTCGGGCGGGCCGCTGCTGAACATCCGCGGCGAACTCATCGGCATCAACACGGCCATCCGGGCCGGCGCCCAGGGCCTGGGCTTCGCCATTCCGGTCGATAAGATCCGCAACATCATGATCGGCCTGCTGGCGGTGCGACGGCAGGGCCACGCGTGGCACGGGCTGAAGTTCGACCCGTCGAAGCCGGCGGCCGTGGTCCTCGACGTCGAGAAGGGTTCGCCCGCCGCCAAGGCCGGCATCCTCAAGGGCGACTACATCGAGTCGCTCGGCGGCCTGCGCATCCCCGACGTTATCGAGTTCGAGACCGCCATGCTGGACCACAAGATCGGCGACACCATGCAGTTGGGCGTTCGCCACGGCGACAAACTGGCGGAAGTCAAGGTCACGCTGACCGAGGCCCCGAAGCCCGACGGCGCCAAGTTCGCCAAGGCCCAGTTCGGCCTTCAGGTGCAGAAACTCACCGCGGAAATGGCCGGCTCTCTTCACCTGGCCGTCGACCACGGCCTGCTGGTGGCCGGCGTGGATCCCGACACCCCTGCCGCCACCGCCGCGTTCGCACACGGCGACGTCATCGTCCAGCTCGACCGCTATCGGATCGACGATCTCGATGCCCTGGGCCTCCTCCTGGCGCAGGTCAAGAAAGGCGATCGGATCCTGTTCTACGTCGTCCGCGGCCAGACGGTGCTCCGGGCCATCCTGCCCGCCCGCGGCCCGGCGTCCGAGTAGAACATTCTGCGGTCCGGTTACAACGAAACGAGATAGCATGCGCGTTCTGGTGGCACCCGCGTCGTTCAAGGAATGCCTCTCGGCCGCCGAGGCGGCCCGCGCCCTGGCCGAGGGCGTCCGCCGCGCGGGCGCCGAGGCCGTCCTCCTTCCGCTGGCCGACGGCGGCCGCGGCACCGCCGACTGCGTCGTGCTTGCCCTCGGCGGGCGCACCGTAGCCGTCCGCGTTACCGGTCCGCTGGGCGAAAGCGTGGCGGCGGCGCTCGGCCTCGTGGACGCCGGCCGGACGGCCGTCCTCGAGATGGCCTCGGCCAGCGGTCTGGCACTCGTCCCGCGCGAGCGGCGCGACGCCCTGCACGCCACGACGCGCGGCACGGGCGAACTCCTGCGGGCGGCGCTCGACGCGGGCGCGCAAAAGATCTTCCTCGGCATCGGCGACTCGGCCACGAGCGACGGCGGCGCCGGCGCCGCCCAGGCGCTCGGTTTCCGCCTGCTCGACGCGGGCGGCCGCCCCATCGGCCCCGGCGCCGCGGGCCTCGAGACCCTGGCCCGCATCGACCCGGGCGGGAAGGACCCGCGCCTTGCGCAAACCGAGGTCGTCGTGGCGTGCGACGTCGACAATCCGCTCCTCGGGCCGCGCGGCGCCGCCCGCATCTTCTCGCCGCAAAAAGGCGCCGGCCCCGCCGAGGTCGAACGCATCGAGGCCGCCCTCGCCCGCCTGGCGGAGATCGTCCGGCGCGACCTCGGCGTCGACGTCCTCGGCCTTGCCGGCGGCGGCGCGGCGGGCGGCCTGGGCGCCGGCGCGGTCGCGTTCCTGGGAGCCCGGCTCATGCCCGGCGCCGAGTGGGTCATGGACGTCCTCGCGATCGACGCCCGCCTGCACGAGGTTGACCTCGTCCTGACGGCCGAGGGGCGCTTCGACGCGCAAAGCCTCGGCGGCAAGGCGCCGATGGCCCTCGCCCGCCGCGCGCGGGCCGCGGGCGTTCCGTGCGCGGTCATCCCCGGCAGCCTCGGCCCGGGCTATGAGCCGGCGCTCGCGCAGGGCGTGACCGCGATATTCCCTCTTGTGCGGGAAAATGTTACACTGAGAGAAGCGATGGCCGAGGCGCCGGCGCTGCTGGCGGCGCGAGCCGAGGAGGCGGTGCGCCGCTGTGCCGCGGGTGCCGGGCCTGACCGAGGAGACGCCCGATCGAGATGAAACTGGCTTTCAGCACGAATGCTTTCAAGCAAGTCAGCCTCGAGGAAAGCCTGCGCCAGATTGCGGCGTGCGGCTACTCGGGCGTCGAGATCATGGCCGACGTGCCCCACGCCTACCCGCCCCACATGGACCCGCGCCGCCGCAAGGCCGTCGTGGACCTGTGCCGCGAGCTTCGCCTGGCAATAACGAATCTCAATGCGTTTACACTCTTCGCGCAGGGCGACACCTGGCACCCGTCGTGGATCGAGCCCGACCCGGCCGCCCGCGCGCGCCGGATCGAGCATACGCTCGGCGCCCTCCAACTGGCCCGCGACCTCGGGGCCCCCGGCATCAGCCTGGAGCCCGGCGGCCCGCTGCCCGAGGGGATGGATCGCACGGCCGCGATGGCCCTCTACCGAGACGGCCTGAAGGCCGTGCTGCCGGCGGCGGCGCAGTGCGGCGTGGACCTCCTGGTGGAGCCCGAGCCGCACCTCCTGATCGAACGGCCCGAGGAGTTCGAGGAACTCCTGGCGGGCCTGTCGCACCCGCGCCTGGGCCTGAACTTCGACATCGGGCACTTCTATTGCGTGGGCGTGGACCCGGCGGCGGCGGCGCGGCGCCTGGCCCCGCACATCCGCCACGTGCACCTGGAGGACATCGCCGCCTCGCGCGAACACCGGCACCTGGTGCCGGGGCGCGGCACGATTCCCCTGAAATCCGTTCTGGACGCACTCGCCGACGTCGGCTACACTGGTTGGATCACGGTTGAACTGTATCCCTATGAGGCCCAGGCGCGGGAGGTGGCCGAGGAAGCATTTCAATATCTGTGGAAATGGTTCCGATGAAGGCGGACAAAGGCGAATGGAAGCTGATTGAGTGGATTCGCAGCCACACCCGGCTGGATCCCAACGTGGTCCCGATCGGGCCGGGCGACGACATGGCCCTCGTCAGCCTGGGCGGCGAATCGCAGTGCCTCCTCACGATCGACGCGCTCCTCGAAGGCACCCACTTCGACCTCTCGAAGGCCACGCCGCGCCAGGTCGGGTACAAGGCCCTCGCCGTCAGCCTTTCCGACGTGGCGGCCATGGCCTCCAAGCCCGTCGCCGCGCTGGCGTGGGTCGGCCTGCCGAGCGACCGCGACATGAAGTTCGCCCAGGACCTGAGCGCCGGCATGGCCGATGCCGCCGTGAAGTTCGCGTGCCCGGTCGTCGGCGGCGACATCACGAGCTGGAACCAGCAGTTGATGACCGTGGGCACGGCCGTCGTCTCGCGGCCGGCCGGCATCCGCCCCGTGCGCCGCTCGGGCGCCAAGCCCGGCGACCTCCTCTTCGTTACCGGCGAACTGGGCGGCTCGCTCCTGGGCCGCCATCTCACGTTCACGCCGCGCATCCAGGAGGCGCGGCAGCTTGCGGCCCTCGTAACGATTCACGCGATGATGGACCTCTCGGACGGCCTCTCGACCGACCTCAACCACATTTGCCGCGAGAGCGGCGTGGGCGCCGAGATCGTGGCCGAGGCCGTTCCGGTCTCCGAGGACGCCCGCAAGCTGGCCAAGGCCGATCACAAGGAACCCATCGAGCACGCCCTCAACGACGGCGAGGACTTCGAGCTGCTGCTGGCGGTGGAGCCCGTCGATGCGCAGGACCTCCTGAAGCAGAACCCGCTCACAGGCGTCAAGCTGACATACATCGGTAAGATCGTCGAGGGCAGCGGCGTCGTCATGGTCACGGGCGACGGCAAGCGCGTGCCCGTGGCGCCCCGCGGTTACGAGCACTTCAAATGAGCGGCGCCTGGACCGTTGAGACGCACGGCCCCGACGAGACGCTCGACGTGGGCCGTCGCCTCGGCCGCGCCGCCCGCCCGGGCAACGTGTTGGCGCTCCTGGGCGACCTCGGCAGCGGCAAGACCGTCCTTGCCAAAGGCGTCGCCGAGGGCCTGGGTGCCGCGAGCGCGCGCGACGTCATCAGCCCCACGTTCGTCCTCTGCAAGGAGTACCTGGACGGGCGGATTCCGTTCTACCACTTCGACGCGTATCGCCTGCGGAGCGCCGCCGACATGGAGGCGATCGGCTCGGCCGAGATCCTGGAGGGCGACGGCCTCTCGGCCGTCGAGTGGGCCGACCGCACGCCCGAGGCCCTGCCGCCCGACCACCTGGAGATCCGCTTCGAGGTCACCGGCCCCACCGCCCGCCGGCTGACGTTTGCCTCGCGCGGCCCGCAGTCGGAGCGGTTGCTGGCGGCCGTGGCGCCCTAGAGCAATTCACGCGCGGCTGTAGCTGACGCTGCGCGGTCCCGGCGCGCCGGGACCGCTTTCAGTCGCGCGACGCGGCCGCCGGGAACGCGGCGGGTCGGGAGACCCGCTGCGCATAGGGCTACGGGCACGCGTGAATTGCTCTAGCGCCGGTCGGGGGCTGCCGGGTCGGCCGTATCCATCTCACCGGGGCAACCTTCCAGGGCGGTCATAACTTCGTCGAGCGAGGTGATGCCCGCGCGGACCTTGTTGATGCCGTCGACCCAGAGCGACGGCAGCCCCGCGGCGCGGAACGCGGCGCGCCACGCCTTGCGGTCGGCCCTGGCCCGGACGAGGGCCGGCAGGCTGCCCTCCATCGGGATCAGTTCGAACAGGCCGATCCGCCCCAGGAGGCCGGTGCGCGCGCACGAGGCGCAGCCGCGACCCTTGATGTACTCGGTCACCGGGCCGAAGACCTCGGCGATGTGGTTCCGCAGGCCCGCCGGCGGCTCGCAGGGCCGGTGGCAGTGCGGGCAAACCGTCCGCACCAGCCGCTGCGCCAGGATGCCGCGCAGGGCCGACGCCAGTCCTTCGACGGGGGTCTGCGCGGTCACCCGCACAATCGCATCGGCGGCATCGGTCCCGCCGACACGGGCCAGGACCAGGCACCCGTCGAGCGCCGCCTCGACGGCCGTGGCCATGGCGTGGCCGCTCAGTTCGCAATCGAGAATCAGAACGTCGGGCCGCTGCGCGAGCAGCCGCGCGATGGCCACCGCCGGGTCGGCCAGGCCGCAGGTCGCCAGCGAGAACTGGCTCACGCCGGGCAGATTGAAGTTGATGGTCGTTTCAAACGTGCAGATGTTATACCGCACGGGGTCGAGCGCTTGCAGCGTGCTGTAGAGGGTGGTCGAGATGCCGCTCCAGCGCGGCCCGGCCACGAGGACCAGCCCGCGCATGGGCGTGACGAGGTCGCGGTAGCGGGCCAGCAATCCGAACTCGCAGCCGAGTTTTTCGAGCGGTCGCAGGGCCTCGTCATCGCGTACAATACGCACCAGCGTGCGCGGCCCGAACGCGCCGCCGAGCGACGCCATGTGAAGCTGGACCGTGCGGCCCTGGACAAGGAGGCGGGCGCTGCGCTGCACGCCCTGGGCGGCCGGCGTCCGGTTGGGGAACCCCATCATCTCGTCAAACGCGCTCAGCAGGCCGGTGGCCAGTCGGACCGGCGGCCGCATGACCACGTGCAACACGTCGTCGATGCTGAAGCGGATGCGAAGCACCTTCTCATCGGGCTCCATGTGAATGGCCGTGGCGCGCGACCGCACGGCTTCGTGCACCAGAAGGCTCGCCACTTTTTCGGGCGGCCAGTCGCCGTAGACGGAGTCGTAATCGTCGGAGAGGATCAGCTCGCCGCCGAGTTGAGGCTCGGCCACGGCGCCCTCGGCCGACGGCCCTCCCTCGGCGCCGGCGTAGGTGTTCTCGATCATCTGGTAGATATTGTCGGACGTAGCGGTCACGATCTGCACGTGCATGCCGGCCGCGTGCGTCACTTCGTCCACGAGGAAGAGGTTCGAGGGTTCCGCCACGGCCACGGTCAGGACGTCGCGGACCCGGAACAGCGGCAAGACGCCGTGCTTCTGGATGAAGGCCTCGGGCAACGTGCCTCGGATCGAGGAATCGACGAGTGACGGCACGAGGCAGGCGAACGGCACACCGTAGGCCTCGGCCACGGCGGCCATGACCCGCTCGCGCGTGGCATAGCCGAGTTCGACGAGGATCTCGCCGATAAGCCGCTGCTGCTGGCCCCGCTGCTGGGCCGCCAGCGCCACCGTGAGCTGCTCCTGCGTGATCACGCCGTGCGCGATCAGGAGGTCGCCCAGTCGGGCCCGAGTTTTGGTTGCCGTGACCATCGCCCTGCCCTAATTGAAATTTTTGACGGCTTCGTGAACGTTCTCGAAGACCTCGAATTTCTTGTCGAACCGGACGATCTCGAAGATCTTGCGGCAGTGGCCTCTCAGGCCGGCCACCTTGATGAGCCCGCCCGCCGCTTCCACCTGCTCCTGGAACCAGAGCAGCTCTTCAAGGCCCTGGCTGTCCAGAAGTCCGGCCCGCGCGAGGTCGAGGATGAACCACCGGCCGCCGGCCTTGATCTGGGCCGCGGCAACGCGGCGGAACTCGTCGGCCTCCGCCTTGGTCAGGGCGGGCTCGATCGAGAGCACCGTCATACTTCCATAGGCATCGGCCGTGGTGGGCATGGCCTGGGCTTCCTCAACCAGCGCCGAGGCCGACCGTCGGCCGCTCGGCAAACTCTTTCATCAACTGGGTCATGTCGAGGCTGAGCAGGGCCTCCGCGGCGCGAACGTCGAACTGGGTGCCGATGCACCGCTCGATTTCCTTCTTCACGTACTCCATCGGCAGCATCGGCCGATACGGCCGGTTGCTCGTCATGGCGTCAAAGGCGTCGGCAATGCCGACGATGCGGGCCAGCAGCGGGATCTCGTCGCCCTTAAGGCCCGCCGGGTATCCCTTCCCGTCAAGGCGTTCGTGGTGGCTGAGGACCACGTCGCGGATCGACTCGAGCTTGCGGATCCCCGCCAGGATGCGGTGGCCGACTGTGGGGTGCTGCTTCATGATCCGCCACTCTTCAGCCTCCAGCTTGCCCTCTTTCCGCAGGATCTGCTCGGGCGTGCCGATCTTGCCGATGTCGTGCAGCAGCCCCGCCAGGTAGATCTGCTCGACCTGCTCGGCGGGCAGACGCATCTGGATGGCAACGCGGCGGGCCGTGATGGCCACGCGCTCGCTGTGACCGCACGTATAGGGGTCCTTGGCGTCGATGCTCGACACGAGGGACCGCACGAGGTCCAGCATCAACTCCTGGAGTTCGCGGTACAGCCGGCGGTTCTCGATGACGATGGAGGTGACGTTCGACGTAGAGCGGATGAGCTTGGCGTCGGGGCTGCCGAACTCCTCGGCCTCGCGGTTGATCGCCGCCAGCGCCCCGCGCCGCCCTTCGCTCAGCTCGATCGGGACCAGGGCCACGCGTTTCATGCCGGGCGCGAGGCCGGCGAGCGCCGGGTCCTGCTGACAATAGTTGTGGATGACGATGCACGCCTCGCCGGACGCCCCTTCGAGAAGTTGCATCATGATGCGCGGCAGATCGGCGGCCGGGAACGGCAACTGCCCCGCAACAACCGTTTCCGGCGCCCCTTCTTCGGCCTCGGGCAGGAAGGCCACGGCCGCCTCGGCATCGACGGTCTCGCGAAGTTCGTTACAGGCGTACTTCAGCAGTTCCGTCACCGGGCGGCTGACGCGAAGGACTTCGCCAAGGTGGTGCAGCAGGCTGATCTCCTCGAAACTCTGGAGGAGCGTTTCCGACACCGCCTCGCACTCCGTGCGTGCCTCGGTGGTGCACAGGTGGGCGCGCACCGCCTCGGCCACGGCGGCCAGAAGTCGCCGGCCCAGGTCCGGCCCCTGTTCGCCGGAGACCGGCACCTCGGCGGCAGCCACGAGGACCGTCCGCGACCGCACCCTGATCGGCCACGCGGCACGGACCCAGCCCGCCGACGCGACAACCTGGTCCTCGCCGGTCTTGAACGCCTCGCCGACCAGTTGCCTCAGGGTTTCGTTGAGCGTCTCAAGGGCCTGCGCAGCAACTTCGCCGGCGGCCTGTCCGTCGGGACCGTAGAACGTGACAGCCACGCCGGTCCGCCGGAGCATGTCGGGCGCGAGTCCGGACGGGACCTCGAAGGTCGCGGCCGGGGTTGCCTGGGTGACGTCCATGGTCAGTCCCTCATCCTCTAACTCAGTTGCCCAGCGCCGCCTGGACCGCGGCCAGGAGTTCGCGCGGGCTGAATGGTTTGGTCATGACGCGCTGGATAGGCAGGCCCTCAAGGGCGGTGTCGCCCAGCTCGAAGCCCTTGGCCGTCAGCAGGATCGTCGGAATGGCCTTGTCCAGCTCGCGAGTGAGGCGCGCACACAGTTCGAGTCCGGTCATGCCCGGCATCTGGAGGTCGGTGATCAGGAAGTCCGGCCGGACGGCCATGGCCTGCTCGTAGGCCTCCTGGCCGTCGCGCGCGACAACGACCTCCAGGCCGGCGCCACGCAGTTTCATGGCAACGACGTTGGCAATCGGCGCTTCGTCCTCAGCCACCAGAATTCTTTTCGGCACTACTCACCCCTCTGATCCGCGCCACGTCCGTCCGCACCCCCGGCCGACACCGCGATCAACTGTCCCGCCCCCCAACATTTCCCGTTGCCGTTCACCACAAGCCCTGAACTTCACCCTGCGAACCGTCTTTGCAGGCCGTCTTTATCTCACCGCCGGCAGGAGGATCCGGAACGTCGATCCCTTGCCGACCTGGCTCTCGAGGGTCACTCGCCCGCCGTGAATCACCTCGACCACGTGCTTGACGAGCGGCAGGCCAAGGCCCGTGCCCGGCGCCACCTTGCTCGACACGCGCGCCCGGTAGAACTTCTCGAACACCCGCTGCAACTCCTCCGCGGGAATGCCGTAGCCCGAGTCGGTCACTTCGACAACCACCGAGCCGTCTGAGAGGTAGGTCGAGATGCGCACCTTGCCGCCCTCGGGCGTGTACTTGACCGCGTTCGACACGACGTTGAGCACCGCCTGGTACAACATGTCGCGGTCGCCGTTGACACGGAAGAAGACCGGCGCCAGGTCGACCTCAAGGCGGATATTCTTCTGGGCGGCCTGCGGCGTCATGACCTCGCCCACGTCGCGGAGGATCTCGGTCACGGCCAGGTCGGTCTTATTGACCGGGACAAGGCCGGATTCCAGCCGGCTCAGGTTCAGGATGTTCTCGATGAGCCGGTTCAGCCGGTCGGTCTCGGCCCCGATCGTCTGGAAGAACTCGCGGCACTGGGCCGGCTCGTGAACGTCGCCGTCGAGAAGCATCTCGATGTAGGCCTTGATGCTCGCCAGGGGCGTCTTCAGCTCGTGCGTGACGTTCGAGACGAAGTCGCTCTTCATCCGGGCGATCTCCTTCTCCTTCGTCACGTCGTGCAGAACCACGACGACGCCGCTCAGGCGGTCGCGCTTCTTGCCCTCGACCACCGTGTTCAGCACTACACGCCACGCCAGCGACTGGCCGCCGCGATTCTGCACCCACTCGACCGTCCGGTGGGGGATGAACAGACCCGTCTCGCGCATCTCGTGCAGGAGCGCCAGGAACGTCTTGTCGGTGATGACCTCGTCCACGGGCTTGCGGACCGCGGCATCGAAGCGGAAGCCGAAGATGCTCTCGGCGGCGCTGTTCGCCTGGAGCAGATCGCCAAAGGCACCGGTCACCAGCACGCCGTCGCTGATGGCATGGATGACCGACTCGACGTGCCGCCGCTCGGCCTCCAGCACCTTGATCTGGATCTGCCGCTCCTTGGCGGTGATGTTCGTCTGCTCGATCTCGTCCTTGACGAACGCCAGATACCGGTTAACGGCGTGGCCGAGGCGGCCCAGAGCGTCGGCCTCATTATCGGCAACGACCAGGCCGAGGGTCCCGCGGCGCACCATGGTCTCCAGGTACTCCGCGACGTGGTTGATGCGTTCCTTGGGAAGACGGGCCACCAGGAACCCGCCGATGATCCCGAGCACCGCCAGCGCCAGGCCGCAACTCAGCGTCATGGCCATGATGGTCGCCGACTGATCCGTTTCGCGCAGCGGGGTCATGAGCAGGTGCAGGCCGACCCCTACTCCCAGGAACAACAGAATGACCGCGATGGCGCGACGTAGTTCAATCACAACCACCGACCTCCGCAGTAACCACCTGACTCCTCCTTGCGCCCCCCTACTGCTGGGCTCGCGCCAAGAGCTTTTCAACCGTGGCGCGGCCACTAAAATGCTCGTCCTTCATGGCGAGGGTCAGATGCGGCACCGCCTCGCCCTTCTTGCCCGTAACCACCAGCACGTAACCCATCAGGCCGTTGGCCTCGACGTGCTGCGCGTCGCGCGCCAGCGCTTCGGCCAGGAACTTCTCGGCCGACGCCAGCCGGCCCTCCATCAGATCGCACTTGGCCTGCCCCACAAGCCCGTCGATACCGGCGCGCCCGGCACGAACCAGCCCCTGATAAATGGAGCGGGCCTCTTTCGGCCGGTTCAAGGCCAGCAGGCACTCGGCCCGCATGCGCAGCACCCAGCCCGTGGCAAAGGCCGGCTGGCACTCGGCCAGTTCCGCCAGCTTCGGCTCGGCCTCGGCGTACGCGCCACTGCAGAAGAGGGCCGTGGCCAGACGCTCCGTGAGCTCCGGCCGGTTCGGCTCCAGGCGTATGGCGATGCGGTAACACCCCACCGCCTCGCCGTCACGTTTGAGGGCCGAGAGGACGTCGCCGCGCGCCGCGTAGATTTCCCAGCGGCCGGGCATCTGGGTCGCGGCCTCGTCGAGCGCCTGGGCGGCGATGTCGGCCTTGCCCTGCGCCACGAGGAGTTCCACGGCGGCCAGAACGAACTTCGGCTGCTTCGGGTCGAGCCGCGCAGCCTCGGCGTATTCCTCGAAGGCGATGTCTCCGTGACCGAGCGTCTGTTCGATCGTGCCGAGCACGTACCGCGCCTCGGCCGATTTCGGGTCGATGGCCTTGGCGTTCTCGGCGTAGGTGCGGGCCATGTCGAGATCGCCCTTCTCGGTCGACAGGCGCGCCGCCAGGACGTACATCGGGGCGTACGGGGCGCCGTTGCGGATGCATTCCTCAATGTGTTCGCGTGCGCGGCCGAATTCGCCGCGCTGGAAACATCCCTCGCCCAGCCGGGTCGCCATCTCGGCCCGCGTGGTATTCCACCGCTTGGTCGCCTCGGCCCGCGCCACGCTTTTTGTGCAACCGACCGTAAGAAGAACGAGCGCGAACGCCGAAAGGCCCAGGAGCATCCGAAGGGAGTTATTCATGTTTCGGCTCCTCCGCCTTGGGCGCCGCCGGTGCGGCCGGCGCGGGTGCGTTGTTCGCCTTCTCCTCGGCGTCCTGCCGTTTGGCTTCGTCCATGTCGCGCAGCCTGTCGTTGATGCTGTCCCAGATGGTCCAATTAGGCGGCTCCACCGGCTCGCCCCGCTTCTCGGAAAGGATCTCGTCCTTCAGGCGGATGCCCTTGAGGTCGTTCGGGCTGATGTTCAGCGCCAGTTGCACGTTCCACCAGGCCTGGTCGAGGTCCTTGGGCGAGCGCGTTTCCTGGAAGCGCTGCCACGCCTTGTCGGCCTCCTGCATGTGGAATGAGGTCAGGCGCTCGCCGCTGAAGCAGGCGAATCCTTCGCGGAGGCCCAGCAGGCGGCGCTTGGCGTCGTCCCATGCGGCCTTGCCGAGTTCGTTGGCCGCATCATCGTTGTCGATGATGTGCGGCGTCAGCAGGACGATGACCTCGCTACGTATGGTGGAATCCCCATTGCTGCGGAAGAGCCACCCCAGGATGGGGATGTTGCCCAGCCCAGGCACCTGCGACCGGGTGACCGACGTGTTTTCGTCAAACAGGCCGCCGATGACGATCGTGTGCCCGTCCTTGACCATCACGTTAGCGGTGCACTCCGTGGTCTTCTCGCCCGGCAGGGGGGCCGAAGTCGTCCCGTACTGCACGTAGCTCGAGACCTTGGGATGGATCTCAAGGCGGACGTAGCCATCATCGCTGATGAACGGCCGGAAGATCAGCTCGGTGCCGACGTCCAGAAAGCTCACCGTCTGGACGGCCGTCGTCTCGGTGTTCGTCGTCGTCACGAACGGAACGCGCTGGCCAATGATGACGTTGGCCCGCTGCTTGTTGAGCGCCAGGACTTTCGGGTTCGCCAGGATGACGGTGTCGGTCACCAATTCGAGCGCGTTGATGAAGACGGCCACGTTGTTGGTCAGGACGCCGATGTTCAGCCCCTGCCCGGGCACAACACCCGTCTGCGTGTTGATGTGTGCCCAGTCGGTGAAGTTCTTCGCCACCGTCGTGGACGAGGCGTTGGCGTTGGTCGTGGGGTTGGTCACCGGGGTGGCGCTGGTCGTCGTCAGGTCGCGGAAATCGAGGCCGGCGAGCGCGTTGAAGTTCACGCCGAGGCTCGTCGTGTCAGTGAGCTGGACCTGAAGAATCACGGCTTCCACGAGGACCTGGCGCGGCCGCGCGTCCATCTGCTTCAGGATCTTGCGAATCTGCTCGAGGTTCTCCGGGAAGTCCCGCACGATAACGTAGTCCTGCAGGCCGAAGGCATTGGCCCCCGTGCTGCCGCCCGTCCCGGAAGGAATGCCCTTCTCGGTCGCCGTATTGGAGGACGTGGTGGCCAGCTTCGAGAGGACCGGCGTGATGATCTTGAGGGCGTCGTCGGCGTTCAGGTAGTTCAGCGGGAATACCTCGGTCACCAGGCGCCCCTCGTCCTGCTTGATCGCGCTGCCTTCCTCGGCGGTGTACACGTAGATCGCCCCCTGCTCGCGCGACCACTTGAGGCCGCTGGCGCGGCAGATCGCGTCGAGCACCTGGTCGATCGTCACGTTGTACAGGTCGGCCGTGACTTTGCCCTTGGTGCCGCGCGACGCGATGATGTTCAACTGGTACTTGCGCGACAGGAGTTCGAGGATATTGGCGATATCCTCGTTCTTCATGTGGAGGCTTTCGATCTTGCCGTCGGCCGCCATCGGGCTCAGCGTCACTTCGCCCGGGTTGGCGGTGGCCGGCGTTTCGTCAGGCTCCGGCGCCGGTGGAGGCTTGACCAAGGCCGCGGGTGGCGCCGGCGCCAGCGCCGCAGGCAACGGCTTTGCAGGCCCCGCCTTGGGGGCTGTCTTGGCCGGCGGCGTTCCCGCCGGCGGCGTTTGGGCCAGCGACGCAGTGGCCGTCAGTGCCACCGCCGCTCCGATAACAGCGTATAGGGCGGCCATGGCGATGGCCGCGAGGCGTCGACGGCGATGATGGTGTCTCACTCTCACGTCATCCCTCCCCACTGTAGTGACCCCCTCAGTCCATCCGCAGCAGACAGATGGCACCTGCCTGTTGCAGCTTGACCTTGCCTTCCTGGATCTCAACGATCTCCAGTCCGGCAACCGTGTCCCCTGCTCTGTAATTCTTCCCGTTGATCACAGCCCACCGCTCTCCAGAGGGAGCAATCAACGTAATCTCGAGTTTGAGGCCCTTCGCGACGTTCAGAATGGCCGTGGCGCTCATCGCGCCGGCCTGCGCCGCGGGCGCTGCCGGAGCAGGCGCTGCCGGAGCAGGCAACTTCTCCGCGACCGCGGGCGGCTCAGCCGCGGGGGCCGCCGGGTGCGCCGCCGCCTGCGTCGCCTCGACCGCGTGAGATTCACTTGTCGTACCCAGCAAAAACGGGTTGCGGCGGAGCGGCGCCGGCGCGGCGTCGGGCGTATCGCCGCAGAGTTTCTCGACATCGGCCGCAGCCGCCCGAATTCGCCCTGTGTCCATCCCACCCGCCAGGCTGATGGCGGCACAGTCGCCGCCGGGCGAGGTCCACGGCTGAACCAGCGCCAGGGCCCACGCCGAGAGGCCCGCCAGAACGAGGCACATCGTCAGCACCACCTGGACCCACCTTCCACGCGTGGTGGCCCAACGGCCGCGCGGGCGCGCCGCCAGCCACGCCTGCACGCCGGCAAACCACTGAGCCTTCGGCTCGCAAGTTGCCCGGGTTTCCAGTTCCGTCATCCTTGCACCGCCCCCGCCTTCGCCTGCGAGGCGGTCTCCGTCTTCTCCACCGCGGGCGCCACACCGGGCAGGTAGTACACGAGGAGTTCGGCCTCGGCAACCACCGACCCGGCCTCGTCGGCCCGCTGGATATGAACCCGCCGGAACCGATTCAACCGATCCAGCGCCTCGACACGGGCCAGGCACCGATGGACGCCCTCGTACGGACCGGTCAGCCGCAGCCGCACCGGCACCGCCGCCATTTTTCCGGACGTCTCGGGCGCCGACTGCTGGATCTCATGGGCCACCCCCGGCTCGGCCTGCGCGCAACCGGTTACGGCCTGGAGGAAGTCCGCCAGGCGTGGCTCGTCGGGCAGCCGGCGTTCCAGTTGCGACTGGACCTTCCGCAGCCCCGCCAGGCGGGCCGACACGTAGATGCCCTCGTGACTGGTCTTGACCTTCTGGCTGACCAGGTCGCGCTGGCGCGTGACGGCCGTTCCCAGGTCGGTCAGCTCGAGCTGCTTCGGCCACAGGATGAGCAGGCAGAAGCTGCCCACCATGACTGCCGCGACCAGCAGGATGAGGAACTGCTGCCGGTCAACCGCCAGGCGTTTACGCGCACCCACGGGAGAAGCCACGCTCTTACTCCTTCGGCAAAGCGGTCGCCGACACGCTCGCCTCGATGACAAAAGACCGGCGTCCGACATCGGCGCTCGTTACCGGCTTCGATTCCACCAGGGTCACCCGTTCAAACAGGGGCAACTCCTCGATCAGGCTCAGGACCCGCATGACCGCCGCCTCGTTCTGAGCCGTCCCCACGACCCGCAGTGTCGCGTGGCTACGGCCCGTAGGCTCCGGCTGATCCAGGGTGACCTCGTCGAGCACCGCGCCGGCCGGCAACAACTCGGCCAGGCTCGTCATGACCTTGCTCGCCGTGAGCTGCGGCCATAGCGCCTGGAGACACTCGATGCGGCGGTTGTAGGACTCGGCCTCGGCCCGCTGCGTGCGAACGCGGATGACGTCGGCGTCAACGGCGCTGCCGGTGCCCTGGAGGGCCGCCAGTTCAGCCTTGGCATCGCGCACCCACGCGCCCATTTGCAGGCTCCAAAGGACCATGGCCAGGCCCAGCGCCAGCAGCAGCCACGAACGAATGAAGCCGATGCGCCGCTGGAAGCGGGCTCGGATGTAATCCGCCGGCAGGAATTCGAGTTCACGCACAGCTTCGACCTCCCGCACTCAGGCCCCCATCCCAACCGCCAACTCCTCGGCCAGGTGGAACCCTTTCAGGCTCAGCCCAAACGCCGTTGTCCACTCGCACAACGAGCCGCGCCGGTCCAGGATCGGCCCCAGATGGTCCGTCCGCACGCCTCGCAGAGGGTCGATGGCCTGGCCCTCGATGCCCAGGCGGTCGGCCAGCAACGCCGGAATATCCTGGTTGTGCGATTCGCCGCCCGTGAACCCGATGCTCTCGGGCTTCGGCCCACGAAACGTCACGCTGTAGTACCGAAGGCACAGCGTGATCTCGTTCGCTAGGTCCTCCAGATGGGGCCGGATGGCATCGGCCACCGCCCGGCACACACGGTCCGTCTCTTCGCTTTCGGTGGCGTCCTTGTCCGCCGACGTGCCCCGCGCCCGGCGGCCCAAGCGCCGCCGGAGGGCCTCGGCCTCGGCCGGCGCCACCTCCAGGCATTCGGCCACGGCCCGGTTGAACAACGCCCCGCCGATCGGGATCGTCTTGATGAACACGATGTCGCGTCCGCGGCCGATCACCACCGTGGTATGCGCCCCGATATCGGCCAGCACGGTCACCGCCGCATCGTCTTCGCGGCGGCGCAGGAACCGCTCGTACCCGCGGAAGATCGCGCACGGCTCGGCGTCGAGGCTCACCAGGTCCAGGCCCGCTTCACAGGCCAGTTGGACCTGGGCGTCGACCTCCGCCCGCGGCGCCGCCAGCAGGATGACCTCGTCGAGCGCCTGCTCGCCCTGGCGGACTTCGCCGGCCCGCAGGTGCTGGATGACGGCCGTCGCCGTATCGAACGGGAACTTGTTCTGCGCTTCCCAGTTGACCGCCGTGGCCAGCTCCTCATCGGCCATCTTCGGCAACCGGATGTTGCGGATCGCCAACTGCTCCGATGCCAGCGCCACCACGGCTTCGCGGCCGCGGAAATGATGCTCGCGAACCATCCGCCGGATCGCCTCGACGATCACCTCGCGGCGGCGCTTCGCATCGGCCTTCACTTCCTGCGGAATGACAAACTTCGTTGCGTCCAGCACCGACAGGTCCCGCCCATGGCCGCATACTTGCAGCAGGCGGACGGTTGTCGTCCCGATATCCAGCCCAATCGGTAGCGGCTTCACGCCGACTCTCCTCCGGCCACTCAGGGAACCGTGGTGACCGCGATATTGCCCGTCAGCGCCTCGACCGACACCTGCTTTTTGCACCGGCCCGATTGCAACGTCACGCTCCAGGCCGCCGCGGGGTCACCCAGCGGCTGAAACGTCACGTACTGCGTGCCGCTGCTGTTCACGTCGGTCACCAGCACGGCGTTCATGCCATTCAGGCTCGCCAGGAACACCTCGTAGTTCTGCTTGGCATAAATGGGGTGCGGCACCGGCGTGGTCGCGGCATACGACGTGGCGGCGTAGTTCACGGCCACCTTGTAGGACTTCTTGTCGGGGCTGAAGAGCAGCGTGTACGGCTTCTGCGTCGTCACGGCCAGGCTGCGTACCACGTCGAGATCGGACTGCACCACCCGGGCGGCGCTGATCACCTGGGAATCCTGCGCCGAGCCGATCCGCGGAATCACGATCGCCGCGGAAATCGCCATGACGAGAACCACCAGCAGGATCTCGACCAGCGTAAACGCCGCCCTGCTCGTTACCGGATATGTACGCATGAAATCCCGTCCTAGTCCTGAGCCTTCTGCTTGTTCGATTTCGATTCGATGGTCTGGATCACGAAGGCGCCTTCGCGGAAGCCGCGTTCAAGGTCCGCCATCTTCCGGTTGAGCGAGTCGAGCGACTCGAACGTCAGTTGCCGCTGCTTGCCGGCATCGGGCAGACCGGGCCCCACGTCATAGCTCGGGCTGGTGGTCGTCGTGCGGCTTGTCTGCGCCTGCGCCCGCGTCTCGAGGGTGTCCACGCGGAGCCAGAGCGCGGCGGCAATCAGACCCAGCATGATCGCGTTCAGGATCAGGCCGTGAGCGATGATCCGAAGGTATTTGGCTTCCATTTTTCCGAACCTCCCCTATTCCCTATTTTCCCAGCGTAAGAGCCAGAAAAGGCACCGCGCGCAAACCTTCCACGCCATATCGGGTTTATCGGCAGGTATCGGCGGATTGCTTCAGGGATTCGTCAATGTGGAACGCGTCGAAGAAGGTGTCCTGGGTGAGACGCCGAGGCCTCGTCCGTCGGCCCTTGCGGGGCCACTTCCGAACTGTCACTTGTCACCCGTCACTTGTGACTTGCAGTTGTCGTCAACTCTGAACTTGAACCCTGGAACCTGCCACTGCCGCAAGAAACACCCGAGGGCAGCCGACGCACCGAGCGTCGCTGCCCCCGGGCCCATACCTCTTCGCCCCTACACGAAGAGGCTGGCGGTCACCGCTGCGCACCCACAGCGATTAAAGAGCGTTGTAATTCGTGCCGTCCGGCGTCTTGTTGATGGCCGAGGTCGTCAGGTCAGCCCTGAACTCGCCCGTGCCGCTGTTGAAGTACCAGCCGGCATCCGCCGCACAGGAGAACGTCGCCGTCGGATCCGTCACCACGCGCACCGTCGCGATGCTCGACATCGGGTTCGCCGGAATCGCCTGGAGGTACGGTCCAAGCGTGTGCGTCGCATCGGGCGTCGCCACGGCCGTGCCGGCCGAGTTCGTGTACTGCGTCATCTGCGTGACGAAGTTCGTCGGATACGCCTCGTTATCATGCTGCATCTTGTACAGCAGGAGTTGGCTGCGCATCGTCTGGAGGTTCGTCTTCAGGTTCGAGACCCGCGCTTGCGTGGACGCTTGCGTGAACTGCGGAATCACGATCGCGGCCAGGATGCCCAGAATGATCACGACGATCAGAATTTCGACCAACGTAAAGCCCTTTTTCGC
>PMZT01000025.1 GCA_003170085.1 Planctomycetia bacterium
GGGCTAATACGACAGCGCAACTTCTTAGGTTTTGCGCGGTGGGTCTCCCGACCCGCCGCGCCGGATGCCGATACGCTCCGCCAACATACGGCATTTTTGCGCGGTGGGTCGGGAGACCCACCGCGCAAAGTCGCAAGTTGCGCTGTCGTACTAAGAAAAACGCCCCGCTGGGGCTTGTCGGTTGAAATTCATAGCGTTGTAGTACCAGCGGACCCCGAGAAAAGAAGCCCCGCCCCTCGGGCCAATAAATCACGCGGCGGATCCGAAGACCCGCCGCGCCACCCTGCTGAGAATCTTGTGCAGGACCGCCTGGGCGGTCATGCGATTATTTGTTACGAGCGCCTGCGGCGCCGGCTCACGAAGACCATCACGCCGCCGAGGGCCAGCAGCGCCATCGTCGCGGGTTCCGGCACCGCCGGCCCGACGACCACGCCGCTGGCGACGGCGCCGTCGATCACATATCCCATAGTCGTATCCGGCGGACGATCGCTCATCACGTACATGATGATGCTGTGCTTGCCGGGCAGGATTGCCTTGTTGTAGCGCTTGCCGTAGTAGAAGGCGGCGAACGAGGGATCCGACGTCTCGGCGAAGCCGTCGGCCTCGGGCATCTGCGCCCCAGTGGTGATATCGAACGCCGACGGCAACGTGCCGGTCAGCCAGCCCATTTGCGCCGTGTCGGCGAGGCCGGGGAACACCGAGGCGTTGAACTCCTCGATCATGGTGTTCACGCCGGCAACGCCATTATTCTCCACCTGGTACAGGTAGGCGTAGAGATTGTTGGTGACGTTGGTGTAACATTGGCTGTTGAGCACCCCCGTCACCTTGCCCGCGGTCGCGGACACGCTCATGAAGCTGCCGGCGGGCGCGTACCCCGTGCTGAGCAGATCCTGTAGCGATGCCCCGACCAGGGTGACTGTCGTATCCGCCGACGCCGAGCCGGCCATCACTCCCACCAGAAGAACGCCGATGGCCGTCAGTGCCGCCCCCATGTTCGCTCTACGCATTTCAACCCCTCCTCTTGTCGATGTACCAAGCTGCCGCCGATGCCCTTGAACGGGCGTGACGTGCCGTGTGGCTGCGCCCTCAGTCCTCGTCTTCATCATTGTACCCCCCGCTTCGATTGCCTTCAAGACCCGAGTCTCCTGCCTGCGCCCCGCCGGCGCTCGGCAGCAAAAAAACAGGGCGGTTCCGTAGAGGTCTTTAACCTCCCCCGGACCGCCCTGGATTCATTATGCCTGGTTTATACCGCCAACCGGCCTGCGCCCCGGAATGCCGAGGCCACAGTTCGGCCGCCATTGCTCCCAGCAACGCGGCCTGGCAAATCTCCTCTGGTACTCACTTGTTTCGCACACGTACGAACGGAGCCCGCCACCGGCCCCTTACCGGTAGCGATCCCCACGCGTTTCTTGCATCGCTAGTGTACCCTAGATTCCGTAGAAGTCAAATAATAGGGCAATTTCTAGCGCCAACTTATTCCTAGCGGCAAAGTATGGTTTACGAACCTATTCTCGAGTTACGCTCGCCTGTTAAGCTGGGGGAAATAGACGCGGAAAGTCGTCCCCCGGCCCACCTCGCTGGCCACCTCGATCCGCCCGCCGTGCATGTCCGCCACCCGCTTGGCGATGGTCATGCCCAGGCCCGTTCCGTGCTGCACGGCCTGCTTGGCCTTCTCGCCACGGAAGAATTCCTCGAAGATGCGCGGCAGATCGTCGGGGGGAATGCCGATGCCGGTGTCGGAGACGGTCAGCCTCGGGTCGCCGTCGCGGCCGTTCACCTCGACCGTCACGCGCCCGCCGGTAAGCGTGTAGCGGATGGCATTCGAAATGAGATTATCCGCGAGGTCGGTCAGGCCGTCGCGGTCGCCCAGGAGGACGGCCGGCTCGGTGCGGACCTCCAGTTGAATCCCCTTCTCCTCGGCCTGCGTCCGGAAAAGGTCCGCGGCGATGCGCACGACCTCGGCCAGGTCGACCGGCTCGAAGCGCGGCTGGATGGCACTGGCCTGGAGGCGGCTGTAGCGGAGCAGGTCGTCAATCAGGTCCATCGTGCTCTCGGAACGCCGGATGCAGCGGTCCACAAGTTCGCGCCCGGGCGCCTCGGGCGCCATCTGCCCGACGGCGGCCTTCAGCAGGCTCTGCATCGCGCCGATCGGGGCGCGGAGCTCGTGGCTCGTCTTCCGCATGAACTGCGACTTCACCTGCTCGAGCGACTTCAGGTCGCGGTGCGCCCGCGCCAGTTCTTCCTCGCGGCCGCGGAGCCGCGCCGCGATGCTCCCCGTGATGAACACCGTGGTGTAAACCGCGAAGGTCATGGCCACGCAAACCTGGAGCACGAAGACCCAGTGGCTCGCCGCTTCGGCGGCCACCAGCGGCGCCGGCGAGGGCCCCCCGTGGACCGGAATGACCGCCAGCGCGTGGTGGGCCGTCGCGTAGAAGGTCCACTCGCCCCAGCCGATGAAGTTGATGAGCACGGCCGCGAGCGTCGCGTACAGGAAGGCCGTGCGCATCGGAAAGAACTCGCACGCCACCATGATCGGAAAGAGGAACAGGATGACGAAGTGGTTCTCGACGCCGCCAATCATGTGCACCAGCGCCGCCGTGGCCAGGAGGTCGCACGTGATCTGTGCATGGGCCAGCGTCGTGATCCACGACTTGCGGATGCCGCGCCGCCGGTACAACTGCCGCGCCCAGACCGAGAAGACGAGGTTGTAAGCGAAGAGTGCCGCGACCACCGCCAACGCCGGCGCCCAGGAGAACCGGACGCCAAAGAGGTGCCACCCGATCGCCATGAACGCGATCGCACAGACGCCCGCCCCCCAGCGCACCTGCGTGAACCACCCCAGCCGCTGAAAGAGTTCTTGCTCGGTCAGCGTCAGATCAGGCGGTGCCGCTTGTTCTTTGTCTGTCATTGAGGGGCCGTTCAGGCGGGTTTCGTCGGCTCTTCGCCCTCGGATTTTGCTTCCGGAGCAGCGGGCGTTTGCGGCTTCTCGCCCTCGGCGACACTCGCGCCCGCCGGTTCATCGGCCGGCGCAGCCACAGGCCCCTGACCGGGCGGCGGCGCCAGTTCCTCGGCCACCGGCAGATTCGCGCGCTCAACCATCTTGATATCGTGCCGCATCCAGAGGACGAAGAACGCCAGCGTCAGAGCCACCAGCACGAAAGCGGCGCCGAAGCCCAGGAAGATCAGCTTGTCGCTCTCGAACTTGGCTACGATGTTGTCGTGGCTCTCCTTGGCCTTCACGTAGATGGTGGCGTCCACGGCCTTTTCCTCGATGCCGCCCTCGGCGTCGTACCAGATGCTGTAATCCTTGTCATGCTGCGCGTACTGGGCCCCCTGCGGAATGCCCCACGCGTGCCCGTCCTTGCTGTAGACGATCTGCTTATTCCAGTCCGGAAGGGTCGGCAGGTTGGGCGGCGACTTCGGCAGGAAACAATAGACGCCCACCACGAGGCAGACCAGCGCGATGACCGTGGCCGGCATCCACATGAACCGCTTGAACCGCAGGTGATGCGCCGCCCGCTGCACGCCCTTGGGGGGCGCGCGGCGGGGCTGCGGCTTCATCTTCTCGATCCTCGAGATTCTTGGCCGAGGCGGTGCCGGCGCAGCGGCGGCGCCCGCAGGAGCGGCGCTTGGCGCAACGGCGGCGCCCGCAACGGCGGCCCCTGAAGCGGCGGCGGCCTCCGACGTCGGTGCAGCGCCCGCGGCGGCCGGCGTCTCCGCGGCGCCCGACGTCTCCGCGGCGCCCGGCGCGGTCGGCGCCTCCGCGGCGCCCGAAGCAGCCGGGGCGGCCGGGGGGGGGAAGGCCGACGGATCGGGTATCTCGCTGATGGTCCCCGCGATCTGCGCCGCCGCATCGGCCGGATTGACCTGGCCGCCGAGTTGGGCCTGGAGGGCCTCCTGGTCCACCTTGCGCCGAGCGGCCTCTTCCTTGGCGGCGGCAGCGACGGCGGCAGGGCTCGTGCCCGCGATCTGGGCGATCATCTCTTCGGTGTCGCCGCGGCCCAGTTGCTCGCGGAGGGACGCCATCGCCGAGCGGCTGAACTTCGGCTTCGTCGCCGAGTCATCCTGCGCGGCCGCCGCGGGCGTATCACCGGCCGACGCCGACGCCGGGGGCATGGGCACATCCGCTCCGCACGCCACGCACCGGATCAAGGTACCGACCTGGGATTCCTCGGCGGTTAGCGTCGCGCCACACGGGCACTTGAACTCGGTCGCCACGTCGCTCTCCTTCGAGGCCCCGGCCACGCAATGGCCGTATTGTACGTTCGGCAAGGCCGAATCTCACGCCTTTTCTGGTTGAACGGGCGCGGCCTGCGGCCTACACTCTGGCAGCCGAACTCTTGCGGGATGGTATGACAGCGCGGCTTCTTAGGTTTTGCGCGGCGGGTCGGAAGACCCGTATGTGTTTAGCGTTGTGGCCGGACACGACGGGCGGCCACATGGGGCCGCCCCTACGCAGCGCAATCGTAGGGGCAGCCCCATGTGGCTGCCCTGGAGCGGCTACAAACGCTGCCCCAGGCAGTAACGCTCAACACGTACGGAGACCCACCGCGCAAAGTCGCAAGTTGCGCTGTCGCACATAGGAGGGGTCGGCGTGAAAGGAATCGCCGCATGACGCACGCCCGTGTGGTCGTGTCCGTCGTCCTCGCCCTGACTCTGGCCGCAGCCGTCGCGGGGGCGGCGATGCCCGCGGCGCCGGCGACGCCCGAGAAGCCGCCGAGCGCCAACAAGGGCAAGGCCGGCACCTACGAGTGCAAGACCAGCAACGCACAGTACAACTACTTCGTGTACGTGCCGAAGTCGTACTCCGACGAGAACCCGGCGGGCCTGCACATCTATTTCCACGGCCAGGGCGGAGGCGGCGGCGCCCCCAATTTCGGCCAGTGGGCCAAGCACTTTCTCGATGCGTACAACCTCATCGGCATCAACATGCAGTACACCGACGGCGACAACGCCAAGGATTCCGGCGGCAAGGTCGACGCGGCCATCGAGGCGATCCGGCAGACGTGCGCCGACTACAAGATCGTCTTCGGCCGCGGGGCCGTGGGGTCGTTCTCGGGCGGCGGCATCCCGCACGAGAAGCTGCTCCGGAAGTTCGGCCGCACCGCCGCGGGCGGTCCGTCGCTATGCCCGTTCAATCATTCGGCCCCGTACGATTCCAACTTCTGGGCCGACCCAGTGGGCATGGGCCTGCCGCCGATGTCCTGGTTCATCGGCCTGGGCACCAAGGAGTGGGATATGGGCAAGCCCACCCTCGGCACGACCCAGCCGAAGACGGCCGAGCATCTTTTCGGTGCGGCGCTCAAGGGCGCGTGCCCCGACGTGTACCTGAAGATCACGAAGGACAAGGGCCACTCGATGTCCGACGACGACGTGCGCGAATCGGCCGTGCAGTTCCACCGGTCGGACCTGGCGTTCGCCCCGTTCATTTACGAGAAGGATTTTGCCGAGCCGGCCCTCGCGCTGATCGTGCGCCAGGCGAACGGGCAGGCGCTCGGCAAGGCGTCGGCGGCGCTCGACGCACTCCTTGCCGGCGCCAAGACCGACGCCGCCGTCAAGGCCAAGGCCGAGGTCCTCCGCAAGAAATTCGACGAGCGTATCGAGGCCATTTTCACGCTCACGCAGGAACTGGCCGAGAATGACGCCATGCTCGCGAACTTCTACGGCAACCTTTTCGCGCAGCAGCTCGGCTCGCATCCAAAGGCGAAGGAGATCAAGGTCCTCCTGGCCGATCTCCGCAAGAAACCCGGCACGCAGGCGGCGCTCCAGTCGTGCGTGGGGTTCTGGGGGAACTTCCACAGTTTCCTCCAAGGCCCTGCCCTCGCGCCCGCGGCCCCGAAGTTCCTTGAGGACGTGAAGACGAAGTGCGGCGAGAAGTCGCTCGTGGGCAAGATGGCCACCGAGATGCTGGGGATGTGAGGGGCGGCCGCGATGGCCGGGGGCAAGGCAGTTTCCGCTGCGCGCGGCGTTCCCCCGGGGTGGAGAGGATCCGACGCTCCCGCGTCGGGCTCGAATACTGCGTTCCTACCCCTGCAACTTCGCGATGCGGCCGAAGTCGTCCTTCAGGCTGCGGTAGAGTTGGCCGTACTCAGGGTACAGCTTGTCGTACACGCGGACGTTCCCGGCCGCGGCCTTCGTCTGCGAGACCTTCCGGATCGTGGCGTCGCACGCCTCGGGAACGCTCGACCAGACCCCCGTGCCCACGCCCGCCAAGAGGGCGACGCCGTAGGCCGGCCCTTCGCTGCTCGAGACGGTCCAGACCGGCTGGCGGTAGATATCGGCCTGGAGCGAGCGCCAGAACTTCGACCTTGCCCCGCCGCCCGAGACGCGAATCTCGCTAATCGGCACGCCCATGCCGCGGATGATCTCGAGGCAATCGCGCATGGCGTAGGTCGCGCCCTCCATCACCGCCCGGGCCATCTCGGCGCGGCCGTGCATGTTGGAGAGGCCCACCCACGCAGCGCGGGCCGAGGGGTCGGCGTGCGGCGTGCGCTCGCCCGTCAGGTATGGCAGAAAGTAGAGGCCGTGCGCCCCAGGGGGCACGCGGGCGGCGTCGGCCGTGATGAGCTCGTACGGATCGACCTTCTTTTTCTTCGCCGCAGCCACGAGGTCCTGGCACAGCGTGTTGCGGAACCACTGGAGGCTGCCGCCGGCCGCAAGCACCACGCCCATGACGTGCCACTTGCCGGGCACGGCGTGGCAGAAGGTGTGGACGCGGCCCAGCGGGTCGGTCTCGACCGAGTCGGCGTGCGCGAAGACGACGCCGCTCGTGCCGAGCGTGGCCGAGATGACGCCGCGCCGGACGATGCCGTTGCCGACGGCCCCGGCCGCCTGGTCGCCGCCGCCGCCCACCACCGGAATGCCGGGCACGAGGCCCGTCTCGCGCGCGGCCGCCGCCGTGAGCTTGCCCGAGACCTCGGGCGATTCGTACACGCGCGGCAGGAGCGCCGAGTCGATGCCCAGGAGGCCCAGCAGTTCCTTCGACCACGCGCGCTGCCGGACGTCGAGCAGCAGCGTGCCGGAGGCGTCGCTCACCTCGGTGGCGTACTCGCCCGTCAGGCGGTACCGCACGTAGTCCTTGGGCAGAAGGATCTGGGCGGTGCGCTCGTAGACGCGCGGCTCGTGCTTGCGGACCCAGAGGATCTTGGGCGCCGTGAAGCCCGTGAGGGCCGGGTTCGAGACCCTCTGGATGAGCTTGTCGCGGCCGCCAGCCGCCGCGGTGATGTCGTCGCACTCGACGCCCGTGCGCTGGTCGTTCCAGAGGATGGCGCGGCGGAGAACCTTGCCCGATTTATCGAGGAATACCGACCCATGCATCTGGCCCGACAGGCCGATGCCCGAGACGTCGCGCCCCTTCACGCGGGCCTTCGCCAGCGCCAGGCGGATGCTCCGGGCGGCCGCCTTCCACCAGTCTTCCGGCACCTGCTCGCTCCAGGCCGGCTTGGGGGCATAGCACGGGTACTCGACGGTGACCGAGGCGAGGATGCGGCCGCGACCGTCCACAAGCAGGGTCTTGGTGCCGCTGGTGCCGATATCGATGCCGAGCAGCGTGGACATGAACTTCTCCATGGCGGGGCGGGTTTCCTGAGGGAAGCCCGCGGTTCCTGGGCCGTCGGCGCGACGGAAGCGCGCCGAGTACCGGACGCCTGAGGCCGGACGCTGCGCCGGGAGTGACGGGGGAGGCGGGACGGGCCGAACGACCGTCAGAGATCGTCGTCCTCGTCGTCTTCTTCGTCCTCGTCCTCGTCTTCGTCTTCCTCCCAGTCCTCTTCGTCCTCTTCCTCTTCGTCGTCGAGGTCATCGTCCTCGTCGTCGAGGTCGTCGTCCTCGTCGTCGTCATCTTCCTCGTCGTCCTCNNTCCGGTTTGGCGGATTCCAGTTCGGCGATCAACTCGGCTGCCTGATCCGCAACTTCCTCTGGGACCAGGATTGGCACGCCGGCCCCAACGTCGGGGATGCCGGCCACTCCGGCGCCCTCGCCCTCAAGAACCGCCGGAATGCCGTGGGCTTCCAACTCGGTCTTGAAGAGCTCGGCCTCCGCCGGATTCGAGGCGTGCACGAGAAGCACGAGTTCCGAGTACTCGCGCGGCTCCACGGCCGCCCCTTCCTTAACCTCATCCTCTTTCGGAGACTCGGTCTTCGCATCCGGATCGGACTTCGGCGGCGTTTCCGGCTGTTTCTTCGGCGCGGGCTTGTACTCCGGATCGCTACCCTTGCGATTGCGAGGCATGAGGCTCTCCCCTTATACGATGGCCACTGGCGCGGGAGTTTAGGAAGCCCTCGCGCCACTGTCAAGGGCAAAACAGGCGCCGAGGCGCTCGCCTCGGCCGCCTCCCCTGACTCAGTGCTCTGCACCCATCTTGTCAGCCGCGCGGCAGCCGCGCACGGCCGCATCTTGAGGCGTGCCCGACGCTTCAAGAATCAGATCCCCCATTCAGCGTACGTCGCTCCTTGCGCGCGTGCAAGAGGTGCTCTAAATCCGCCGAACGGTGTTTCGTATCGGCGCCCGACAATGCTCCGTATCGGCGTTTCGCGCGCGGGAAAACAGGGTTTTGCGACGAGGCGGCGAGCGGGTATCTCGGGGGGNNCAACGCCATTCTGCGCGGCGGGTCTCCGCACCCGCTGCGCCATGGCCCGTGGTCACGGCCCCTTCTCGATCAGCAGGACGGGCCGCAGGATGCCGCCGAGCGAGAGTTCCGTGATGCGGGAATGATCGACGCGCAGGGCGACGACGTTGCGGCCGGGGCGGATCGCCTCCGAGATATCGACCTCGAACGGCGCGCGCGGCCGGGCCTGACCTTCGTGGGCCGGGCGGGCGGCCTCGGCGGCCGGGGGGTTGGCATCCGGGCGCTCGGGCGTGCCGTCCACCGTCGGGGCCGCTTGCGGCGCTGTATCCGGCTTCGAGGCCGGTGGCGGCGGGGCTGCGGCCGGAGTCGCCGGCTCCGTCTTTTTCGATGCCGCGGCCCTGGCGCCGCGTTTGGCTTCGCCCTTACCCGCGCCCTTGTCTGCGCCGGCGGCGGGCGCGGCCGGCAGGGCGGCCAGGGCGGCACGCTTGCCGTTCACATAAACCTCGCTCCATCCATCGACCTCGCCGAAAAAGAGCGCGCACCGGCCCGGGCCGGCGGGCACGTCGAACGAGGTCCGGTACCAGAGGATCGTGGTCTGGTCGATCCCCTGCGCGCTGAGGGTCTTCTCGAAGGTCGAGACCGCTTTCCACGCCGCGTCGTCGAAGCCGGCCCCGGTATAGCCGCGGGCCACGCCCTGGCCCTCCGGGTCGAAGGCAAGCCGCCACTTCTCCGGCAGGACCTGGAGGACCTTGCAGGGCGGCGCCGTCGCGGCAACCCCGGCGGCAAGCGTGCGGCCAAGGAACCGTTCGAGGTAAGCCGTCGCGTACTCGCGATTGGCGTAGCCCTTGGCGGCAAGGCCCTGGAGGCGGGCGATCATGCGGTCGTAGACGGCCCTGGCGCCGGCGAAGTCGCCGCGCGCCAGCGCCTCCTCGATCTGCCGGTACTCGACGGCGCTCGCCAGGCCCTCGGCGTGCAGGGCGACGCGCTCGGCCGAGGTCTTGTCGCCCGCGGCGGCCTCGGCGGCGCGAGAAAGCGCGGCCTGGCACTCTTTGAGGAACTCGGGCGTGTAAATCTCCTCGAGGCCATAGAAGCCGCCGCTGTGGCACCTCAGGCGCTCCACGGCCGCGTCGAGGCCCATCCAGTACGCCTTCATGTGCGGCGCCGCCGGCCCGTAGAACTTCGTCCAGTAATCTTCCATGATCGCGGTGGCGTCGGCCGTGGGATCGTACGCCAGGCGGACGCCCAGGTAGATGTGCGGGCCGTAGATGTGCCAGTTCGAGAGCACTTCCAGGGTCATCGCCGAGAGGCCCTTGCCTTTCAGGTAGGGGAAGTCCTTCCGGCACGAGGTGAACTTGAAGAACGGCAGCGTGCCGTCGGCGAGGTTATACATGTAGTTATAATATCCTATACGGTCGGCCAGCTTCGCCCAGCCGTCGATCATCTGGACCTCCTGCAGGCGGCTGGGGCAGTCGGGGTCGCCGATCTCGTGCAGGCGGCAGTACCGGATGGGCGCGATGAACGCGCACAGGTTGGGTGAGAGGCGCCGGCCCAGCACGGGCGGCTGCGTGTAGTCGGCGTAGCAGTAAAAGCTCAGGATCGAGTTCGGATACACCTTCGCCACCTGCCGCGCCACGTCGTCGAAGAAGTCGGCATACCGTTTCGAGACCGACACCATGCCCGACGACGGCTCGATCACGTTGGGATCGTCCTGCGCGCGGCAGGCGGGACACTGGCAGTAGCCGGTGCCGTCGGTGGGCGAGAGCGACGGATGCGTGTCGCCGGCGGCGATCGTCTCGATAACCCGCTGGGCGAAGTATTTGCGAAGCTCGGGGTTCGACGTGCACAGCCACTCGCACTGCTTGCGGACGCCGTCCTTGCCCATCGCGAAGAACTCGGGGTGCTCGGCGAACAGGCGGGCCGGGACGTAATGCCCCCAGGCGTGCTGGTGATGCACCTCGGCGCCGCCGGCGCCGTTCCACGCCTTCCAGTAGCCGCCCCGCCACGAGGGGCCCTTGGGATTGCGCATCATGAGGCCGGGGCGCTCGGTGATCGTCACGGGGGCGACCGTGAGGGTGGCGGTCCGCGGGTAGACCTCGCCCAGCGGCCCGTCCATGAAGTAGCGGCAGCCCAGGTGCTCGAGGAACCGGCAGACGGCCTTGACGGTCGCGGCCTCGCTTTGGCCGCCGATGAGGATGCGATTGCTCTCGACAACGATGCGGACGCCCTCGTGGGTAGGGCTGTCGATATCGTCCAGCTTCAGGCCCGCGTCGACGGCCGCCTTGCCCACGTAGATCGCCGGGGCGCCCGCGGGGGCCGCGGCGGCAACGGGGAACTCGGCGTCGGTGATCTTGCGGACCCAATCGACGAGAATACTGACCGCGAGGGCCTCGCCCGAGTCGTCCTGGCGTGCGGCCTGTTTCTTCCCACTGCGCGCCTTCGGCGCCTCGGGCGCCTCGCGCGGCGCCGCCGTCACCACCGTCGCGACAGCCTTGCCGTCTTTCACGATCTCCAGGGCCGGGCAGCAGGCGGAAAGGCCCAGCACGATCGCCCCCGCCAGAAGCCCTGCCCGCAGCCTGCCGCTTTGACGAGCCATGCGACGCGTCTCCTTCCCCGGCGGCGCAGGCGCGCGACGCCGGCCTTCGCCTTAGAGCCTATCCGGATAGGCTCTTACGGTTTCTTGATGTCGTAGCAAAGGAGCACGTCGTTATCGCGCAGGTACAGCTTGCCGCCGTGAATGACGGGGTGCGGCCAACTCGGGCCGTTCTTGGTGGCGATCGTGAAGGTGCCCAGTTCGGTGTACTTCTCGGGCGTAGCCTTGACGAGGGCCATCAGGCCGCTCTCGTAACGCATATAGATGCAGCCATCGGCATACGCCACCGCGGCCGACTTGCCGCCCGGCGCCTGCCCGGCCCGCCACATGATCTTGCCGGTCTTCAGCTCGATGCACACCGGCAGCCCGGCGTTCTGGCCGTGGCCGCCGTACAGGTAATCGCCCACGAGCACGACGCCGCCGTGATGGTTCTGGAACGTGTCGGCATCGAGCCAGTAAAGCTCCTCGGCCTTGATGCCGCCGTCGCCGGTCGGCACAAGCTTCAGGCCCACCGAACCCCTGCCGTACGCGCTCGATCCGAAGACGTACTCGCCCTTGACGACGGGCGTCGTGATGCTCGCCGTGCCGTTCGTGACCTTCTTGTAGCCCCACAGGAACTTGCCGTCCTTGGCGGCCACGCCGATCAGGCCGCAGCCGGTGAGCGTGATGTACTGCCGGATGCCGCCGACCTCGGCCACGACGCACGACGAGTAGGCGGCGCCCCTGCCCTTGGTGCCGCCCTCGGGCATGGCGCACTTCCAGATCACGTCGCCGGTCTTCTTGTTGAGGGCAATGAGTTCGGCGTCCTTCGCGCCGGGCGTACAAATCAGCTTATCGCCATCGACCAACGGCGACTCGCTGAAACCCCACCCCGACATCATCTTGCCGCCGAAGTCCTTCGTCAGGTTCTTGTGCCACACTTCCTTGCCCGTGGCCGCCTCGGCGCACACGAGATCGCCCTCGGGCGTGCCGATCGCATACACCAGGCCATCGTCATAGGTGGGCGTGCAGCGGGGACCGTCGCCCCACGGGCCGCCAACCTTCGTCCGCCACAGCTCCTTCTGGGTCGCCAGGTCAAGGCAGATGATGAACTGCTCTTTGCCGGTGTCGCCCATCGTGAAGATCTTGTCGCCCACGATCGAGATGCCCGAGTAGCCCTTGCCCAGGCCCGCGCGCTTCCAGAGAAGCTTGGGCGGGGTCGCCGTCCAGTCCTGCAGCAGGCCCGTCTCGGGCGAGAGGCCGTCGCGATTGATGCCGCGCCATTGCGGCCAATCGGGCACCGCCGCGGACGCAGCCACGGGACCCGCGGAAACCGCCACCGCCACCAGAACCGCCGCCAGGAGAAGACGTGCCATGCCCGGAATCCTCCTCTATCTGTGCCCTGTGGCCCCGACCGGGGCCTGTTGGTGAAACATCTTACCGCGGAGACCGCGGAGAACGCAGAGGGAAAATGGGGAAGAGAGCTTTCACGAAGGGACAAGCCCCAAGGAGGCGCCTTTCTTAGTACGACAGCGAAGCTCCTCCGGTTTTGCGCGGCGGGTCTCCCGACCCGCCGCGCCGATTGCCAATACGCGCCCCGATCGTGTGGTATTTTTGCGCGGTGGGTCGGGAGACCCACCGCGCAAAGTCGCAAGTTGCGCTGTCGTACTAAGAAAGACGCCCCTGCGGGGCTAACTGCCCTACTTCCCGCGCGGCGGGTGGCCTTTCATGTCGAGGCGGGTGTTGAGGGCCTCGCGCTTCGATTCCGGAACGAGTTCGTCCCACTTCGTCAGCGGCTTTACGTCGGGCACGGCCGACGGGGCCTTGAACCGCATCGTCACGATCTGCTGCGCGCGAATCGGGAACTTGTACGTCGGCCCACCCTCGATCTTCCTGGCGTTGCCGCCGACGAGGTCGGTCAGCCGCGCATCGGTGTGCGGCAGGTTGAGCGTCACGCTGGCCTCGCCGGGGTAGCCGAAGGCCTCGACCATGCGCAGCTCGATATCCGGCCCCTCGCGCCGCAGGGCCTCGACGATCACGTTGTCGGAAGTCTGGAGGAACGACTGCAGCGCATCGGGAACCTCGCCCGCCAGCTCTATCGTCGGGCAATTGTATTCCCACGCCCTCTGCGGGATACGGGCCTCGCGCCACGCACTATCGTGGGCCACCAGGGCATACTCGAGATACTGCTGGACCCTGCCGCTCAAACAGGAGTTCGGGTAACCGTTGTACTTCTCCGTGGCGTTGAAGAGAAAGATGATGGGCGTTTTCTCAGTCAGTTCGCGGCCGGAAAGCCCTTTGTCCAGCAGCGCCACGCCCCCGCCGCCGGCCAGCGTGTAGTGCGACCAGCGGACGGCGGGCGTGATGCCTTTCGTCCAGCCGTGAAGCTCGGGGTTGGGCTTCGACCACGCGCCGTGCGAGAAACCGTACGGAATGCCGCGACGGACCTCCGTGATGTCCTCGGCCAGGGGGAACTCGGCCACGACCACCGTGCGATCGGGGATTTCGTTAAGCATGGTCACGAAGTCGATGCGTGGGTAGTCCTTGTAGAACCGCATGAGGCGCTTGCAGGGCTGGCCACCATAGAACTTGCCCGCAACCTCAACGATGGTCGCCAGCGGCCCCGTGTACGCCGTGATAGTGGACTTGGATTCGCTGGAAGTCCCCAGGCGCTCGCGGCCGTCACGCGCGGGCGTGTGGTCGCCGGGGTCGCCCTGCGGCTTCCTGGCACGCTCGGCTACCAGGACGTTCGCCGGGCCGCCGAGCATCTCGCGGCCGGAAGGTTTCAGCTTCAGGCTCACGAGGTCGCCCGTCGCCGGGTCGATGCCGGCCGAATAGAAATCAGTTTCGATGGATTTGGGCAGGGCGATTACTTCGGACTGCACCACACTTTTGTGGGACTGCGTGGCGTGCAGGATACCTGCCGCCGGAAACTTGGGCTCTGCAATCATCTTATCGGAATAGAACTCGCCCGCCTCTCGCTTACCGGGATGCATTTGGCATACCAGACCATCCAAAGTCCCGCCGAAAGGATCGAGCATAACAGGGCCACGGTACGTCCAGTTCAGCGGGTTAAAAAACGTCCTGTGTAACACGCCAACCTCGTAATAGTAGTCCGCGTCCGCGATCTTTAGCCAACGCCTATGCAAGTGATTTAGTATCCACATGAACCGGTCTTGGGCATCCCACGACTTCTCGTCCACAAAAACCATCCCCCCCGCGGCGCCCCACAGGGTGTTGCGGTCCATGTTCAGGCACATCAGCAGCCAGGCGTGGTAGAAGTCCTGGGCGGGATACTCGAACTTCCCCTTGAGGCTGGCCGCCGTGGCGAGCATCTCGGCGGCCTGAAGGTCATGCTCGTCAGAGCGATACCACTGTTTCACCCATGGGTTCTGAATCCAGAACGAGTAGTACGTGTACTCCGTTCCGCCCTTCATCGTGGGGATCTTGACCTCGCCGGACTTGATCTTCGGCAAGACGGCATCGAGATACTTGCCTGGCGTCGTGAACTTCACCTCGGTCTGGGGCGCGAGTTCCTTGAACTGCCTGATGAACTCCGACGGGTACGACTTGCACGCCGGGGCCAGGCTGTAATCGCCGCTGCCGGCCAGGATGAGGACGGGCGCCCCTTGGGGCGTATATCGGACGGCGCCCTTCAGGTCGCCGGCGTCGGGCCGCGCGGGGGCATCGGCCATCGGGGCCATGCGGGCCTGAACGTCCTTGGCGAGCGCCCTGAGCTGTCCGGGCCCCAGCGGCGCCTGGGTCTGGAACACCGGCCGCCATTCCAGGTAATGGCCGGGGCTGAGGGCCAGCGCCCGCGTGCCGTCGGGCGATTCGGCCCAGTGGATCGTGCTGCCCGTGGGGTTCATGCGGCAATACACCAGGGCGTCGAGCTCAAGGCCCGAAACGATCTGGGCCATCTGCTCGTGCACGCCGCAGACGTCGATCGCCCAGCACAGGCGCGGCCGCACGCCGAAGACCTGCTGCTGCCACCGCAGGCCCTCGATGCCCATCTTAACGAGGGCCTCGCCGCCCGAGAGGTTGATCGTGGGTTCGAGGAAGAACGCGTTCACGAGTTCCACGCGGCCTTCCTTGACGCGGGCCTTGAGTTCGTCCACGCGCTCGGGGTGGAAGTTCATGATCGCGATGATATTGTTGCACTCCGACAGGGCGAAGGCGTAGGCCGGGTCGTCGCGGACGCGGTCAAGGTGATCGAGGTACGAGTTCGCGCAGTAGTTGCGCTCGACCGACCAGTTCGCGAGCCAGCCGCAACTGGCCGGGTGGAAGTTCGGCACGATGTAGACCGCCGGGGGGAGCGTGAGCGGCGCGGCGGGCGGCGGAGGTGCCGCCGGGCAGGCGTCCGCCAAAGCAAGAACGAGAAAGGGGAAGCCGAACACAAGCATTGAAATCCTCCTGATCTTCGACATCGCCGCCCTCCTCGTCGCTGTTGTAATCCTATAATTGTACAAAGCTACGAATATCAGCCAACAAGCCCCTGTCAACCAGCAAGCCCCTGTCAACCAGCAAGCCGTTGTCAACCAGCAAGCCCCGTAGGGGCATCTTTCTTAGCCCAGGGTGAAGGGCGAAGCCCGAACCCTGGGTAAGCATAACGTCATACGGTTATCAAGCCCCATCGGGGCGCCTTGGCTCAGCCCCGTCGCGCCCTAGTCGAACACATACTTCGGGTCGTATTCTATCCCGTGCCGCACAAGCAGCGCGATCAATTCCTCCTCGAAGGTTTGCTTGCGATGATGCTCCTCCTGCCCGGCGATGTACGCCTCGACCTTCGGCGCCGCGGACCGGCTGACCGAGAAGGCGCTGTAGCCCGATTGCCACGCGAAATCCCGGAGTTCAGGGAACGTGTCGTGCACCCAGTCGCAAGAGGCCGCCTTGAGGTCGCGGAACATGTCGGACACGGCGTGCTTCGGATGGAAGATCGTCAGAATGTGAACGTGATTACGTGTGCCGTTCATGGCCAGGAGCTTACCGTCGCGGTTGCGGAGGATGCCGCCGGTGACTTTGACCAGTTCCGGGAGGATGTCGGGGCGGAGGATCTCGCGCCGCTCTTTGGTTGAGAACACGCCGTGGTACATAAGGGTGGTGTACGTGTGGCCCATGGTGTCCCCCAAGGCGCCCCGACGGGGCTTGATAGCCTATTCCCTTACGCTTACCCAGGGCTCGACTTCGTCTTCGCCCTGGGCTAAGAAAGACGCCCCTCTGGGGCTGACTTGAAATACAGCTTATCACCATCTGTAAGGGGCTGACCCGAAATTCAGCCTCTCGCAATCTCATTGCCTGGGGCTTCGCCGTTGCGCCCAAGGCCGCGTTCCCACCGGCGCCTCAACACCTTGAACCTTTCACGTTCCGCTTTGGACTAGGCCTTTGCCCTGGCCTTCTTCACCTCCTCGCGGAACTGCCGCGCGAGGCGGGTGATGGCGGCCCAATCGCCCTTCTGGATGGCCACGTTGTCGACGAGCGACGTCCCGGCCCCGAGCGTCACGGCGCCCGCCCTGATGAACGCGCCCGCGGTGTCGAGATCGACGCCGCCGGTCGGCATGAGCCTCAGGAACGGCATGGGCGCAAGGATCGCCTTGAAGTACGCCGGGCCGCCCACGCTCGCCGGGAAGATCTTGACGATGTCGGCCCCCAGCGTGTGGGCCTGGAACGCCTCGGTGGGCGTGAGCGCGCCGGGCACCACAACCTTGCCGCACTTGCGCGCAGCAGCAATGACCTCGGGGATGAGGACCGGGCCGACCACGAACTCGGCCCCCGCCGCCACCGCCTCTTCAACCTGCTCGACGCGGGTCACGCTGCCGACGCCCACGAGCAGGTCCTTGCCGAACATGGCGACGAGCTTGCGGATGCCGTCGATCGCCCCCGGCACGGTCAGGGTAACTTCGGCCACCGGCACGCCGCCGGCGATGAGGGCCTGCGCCAGATCGACGAGGACATCGGCCGACTTCGCCCGGACGACCGGCACGATGCCGACGTCGCAGAGCGTTTTCAGGGTTTCTTCACGCGACATGACGCGGCTCCTAACAGGTTTCGACAACGGTTAGCGCGGGTGCCATGCTCTCGCTTGTACGTGTTTAGCGTTATGGCCGGACACGACGGGCGGCCACATGGGGCCGCCCCTACGCATCGCGGATCGTAGGGGCACCCCCATGTGGGTGCCCTGGAGCGGCCACAAACGCTGCTACAGGCAGCAACGCTAAACACATGCTTCCGCTTGCGAGAGCATGCTTTCGCAAGCGTCGCGAACCCGCAGCATTTACGCGCGGTGGGTGCGGAGACCCACCGCGCACAGTCACAAGTGGCGCTCTCATCTTAGAGCAGGTTCTGCTCGGCAGCGACTTTACATCGGCGGGGAATCGAAAACAACTACTTGATGTGATCGAGAAGGTCTTTGGCGGCGGCCGCCTGCGGCGACTGGGGATACTCGGCCAGGATCTTCTGGCACTGTTGCCGCGCGAGGTCCATGCGGCCGGCCCTGAAGTAGGCCTCGGCCAGGCCCATGTACTCGCGTGCCTTGCGGTCGCCCTGGGCGGTCTTGAGGCGGGCCATGAGGTCGGCGTCCTTCTCCAGCCGCACGCGGGCCGCCGCCGCCTTCTTGCCGGGCTCGGTGTCGCCGCCCTGCTGCGCGATGCGGCCGTAGGCGTCGTAGACCTCCTGGAGGCGTTCGAGGTACGCGGCGCGGCGTTCGGCGGCGGTCATCGGTTTCGTCGTGACGTTCGCTGCTATAACGCCTTCGGGCTTGGGCGGCGCGGGAGCGGCAGGTGCTGTGGCCGTCTTCGGCGGCGCTGCGGGCGGCGGGGAATCCGTTTTCGTCTCGGTCGCGCCGGGCAGCGGCGGTTTCGTCTCGGTCGCACCCGCCGCAGCGGGCGGTTTCGTCTCGGTCGCACCCGCGACGGCGAGCGGTTTCGTCTCGGCCGCACCCGCCGCAGCGGGCGTTTTCGTCTCGGTCGCGCCGGGCAGCGGCGGTTTCGCGGGATCGCCCTCGGCCGCGGGCTTTTCGGGGGCCGGGGGATGCAGGATCGCCTCGGCCTGGGCCTCAAGGGCCTCGGCCTTCTTGAGGTCCTCGGCCAGGCGGCCCGCCTTCAGCGTGGCCTGGAAATTCTGATCCGATTCGAGTTGCCGAAGGAAGGTCCCGGCGTCTTTGGCGGGGCCGAGGCCCGAGTACGTCCGCATGATCCGCTTGAGCTCGGCCATGCCGGCCGCAGGGTCCTCGCCGCTGATGAACTGCCGCGCCACGTCGAGTTCCTTGCGGGCCTGCTCCACAATGACCGTAAGCTCGTTGAAGGCCATCTCGGGGTACTCCGAGCCGGTCCGCATACCGCCGTTCTGGGCGCACCTGAGGAGCAGCCGCACGGCGGTCTCGATGTCGCCCGAGGCGCGGGCCTTCATCCCCTCGCGGTAATCCTCCTCGATCTTCTTCTTGTACTTATCCCTGGTGACCTGCGGGTCCTCTTCGATCGTGCCCATGCTGACGCCGCCGCGCGCGGCGGGTGCGGCAAGGAGGAGGATGATTATCGGCACCCAAAGCCAAATTGAACGGAGGGGCCGGAGCGACGGGGCGACGAGTCCAAAGTCCAATGTCCAAAGTCCAAAGTCCAAGAGGAAAGACTTCGGACGCAGGCGTTTCGGCCGTTCAATCCGCAATTCGCAATCCGCAATCCGCAATGATTCCACGGCAACCGCGCTCCTGCGGAAAGGCTTTCCGGCTGGGTGGCATGCCCACGCCGCCTCTCGCGTGGGCATGCGAACGGGCGCTCGACCCCACATGCCCAGGCAACAGACGGCCTGGGCATGCCACCCGCCAAGCACCTTTGACTGGACGCCCCTCACGTCTCCAGGTGTTCGATCAGCGTCTGTGTCTTCAGGATGGTGTTCTCATGCGGGAATCCGTGCCACGCGTGCACCAGGAATCCCTGCCCTCTGGGCTCGGGAACGGCGTACGAGAACGGCCGCTGGGCCACCCTCCTGGGTTCTTCGGTGAAGAGGTGCCCCTGCCGCGCCGCCGCCAGCAGTTCCTCGGCCTCGCGGAGGTACGTTTCGGGGTTCTCGGTGTCCACCTGGTAGGCCATGTGATAGACGATAGGCCCGCGCGACTCCAGCGTGTGCTCGTGCTGGCCGGCGAGTTCGATCGTGCGGACAAGGCCGCGCTTGGGCAGTTCGAGTTCACGCGGCGCGACCACCTCGGTGATGGCGTTCGTGCCCTCGACGAACGTGATGACGTGGCCGGAATCGAGCAGCCAGACCTCACCCTCGAACGTGGCGTGCTTGAATTCGCGGCGGGCCCGAATCGTGAAGAACTCGGGATGCAGTGTCCGCAGGAACAAACTGAGCATGAGGTCGGCAACCACGATCTGTCGCTCGTTGGTATCCATTTCGTCCCCTGACATTATACGCCTTTGTGAAGCAAATCACAGGTGCGGCGCCGGCCCGCGCGCATGTGTTTAGTACTACAACGCCACTTGGGCTCAAGATTACTCAAGCGGCAAGACGATGTTTCCTTCCAGAACCCTTTGTCCTGGAAGGAGATACGGCATGGACGCCCAGCAGATTCGGAAGCTCAAACCGATGTTGGCCAAGTATCTGGG
>PMZT01000066.1 GCA_003170085.1 Planctomycetia bacterium
CGATTTTGGGAATTCCGTATTAAGTTTTCAAGGCAAGACGGAAGAAAAATCTGAGAATCTGAGATTTGAGGATTTCAAATTTGAGATCTCGGATTTGAGATTTCAGATCTGAGAATTTCAAATTTGAGATGAGGAGGGACGGCAAAGAAGTCCCAAGGCCCAAGTCCAAGGTCCCAAGTCAAAGGCCCAAAGTCTAAGAAACACAAAAGGCAAGGAACGAAGGCCGCTGACGGGTTCCCCGCAGCTCCGGGTGCAGCCGCGGAAGGCGGGAGTGCAAAAAAACTAGCGGCGCGACGGCCGGCAGAATGTAGAATCACCGGCGTATCGTTCGGGAAAATCGCAACGTCGGGCAGAGGAGCGTAACGCATTATGCGCAGCATGCAAGAGTTGCTGGCGGACCTGAAGGGGCTGGCGACGGTGGCCGAGATGCAGGCGGCGGCCGACGCCGGGGCCGCCCCGGCGGCCAGGCGCGCGCCGGCATCGCGGCCGAAGACCAACGCGCACATCCATCTGCCGCCGAATTTCTCGGCGTTCGAGAGCGTGCGGCAGGCGATCGACCTGGCGGCGGCGCAGGGCGTGACGGTCCTCGGCACGGCCAACTATTACCACTACGGCGTTTACGCCGAGTTCGCCGCGCTGGCCCGTGCCGCCGGCATTTTCCCGCTCTTCGGCCTCGAGGTCATCTGCCTCATCGACGACCTCGCGCGGGCGGGCATCAAGGTCAACGATCCGGGCAACCCCGGCAAGATGTACCTCTGTGGCAAGGGCCTGACGCGTTTTGCCCCGATGAACGCCGCGGCGCAGGCGATCATCGACCTCATCTGGCGGAACGATACAAGTCGCATGACCCGCATGATTGAAATCCTGGCCCGCCTGTTCGACGCGCAGGGCGTCCGCACGAATCTTACGTACGAGGCAGTCAAGGACAGGATCGTCCGCCGCCACGGTTGCCCGCGAGACACCGTGTGCGTGCAGGAACGGCACGTGGCGCTGGCATTCCAGGAGGAGGTCTTCGCGCGCGTGCCCGCCGCCCTCCTTCGCCAGGGCTTCGGCGGGCTTGCCGGGCGGCCCGAGGTGCTGAAGCGGATCTTCGGCGCCGCGGCGAAGGCGGCCGACGACCCGGTGGCCGTGCAGAACGACATCCGCACGCACCTCATGAAGGCGGGCAAGGCCGCGTTTGTCGAGGAGGCGCTGATCACGTTCGAGCAGAGCTACCGGCTCGTGCTGGAACTCGGCGGCATTCCGTGCTATCCGACGCTGGCCGATGGTGCATCGCCGATCTGCGGCTACGAGGACCCTGTCGAGAAGCTGATCGAGAGGCTGCACGCCGGCCGCATCTACTCGGCCGAGCTGATCCCGATCCGCAACCAGCCCGCCGTGCTGAGCCATTACGTGAAAACGATGCGGGCCGCCGGGTTCGTCATGACCGGGGGCACGGAGCACAATACGCTGGACCTCTTGGGGATTGAGCCCACATGCCTCAAGAAGCAGCCCATGCCCGACGACGTGAAGGAGATCTTCTGGGAAGGCGCGTGCGTGGCCGCGGCCCACCAGTTCCTCACGCTGCACGGCCAGTGCGGGTATGTGGACGGCAGCGGCGCGCTCAACCCGGCGTACGCGACGCAGGAAGAGCGGATCGCGTCGCTCGCGCGCCTTGGCGCGGCGGTGATGGAGAGGTATTTCCGGGGAGAAGACGCATGAGGGGCCATCGCAGTGTGTGGATGTGCATCGCCGTGGCGGCCGCAATCCTGGCGGCCCGTGCGGCGGGGGCCGAGGAGTTCCGGGCGGGTGCCGACGCCGACCTGGCCGCGATGGTTACGGCCGACTGGGCGGCGCAGGAATCCAGGCTTGGCCGCACGGCCGGCTCGCCGGAATCGATCCGCGAGGCCGTCCGGCGCGCGGGCCTCCTTATGGCCGATCTCAAGGGCCGCGGCGACGCCCCGGACCTTGCCGCCGAATCGGCGCTACTCGAAAAGTTGCAGGCCGAGGCCGCCCGCGCCGACACGCTTGACGACGCGGCCCGTCTCGCGCTTTATCACGAGATTCGTTGGGCTGCGCGGAGCGCCGCACTCAAGAACCCGCTCGTCGCCGGCCGGCCCATCGCGTTCATGAAGCGGCACCGTTTCGCGTGTCAGATGTTGCACGAGTACGTGGCGTACTTTGCCGAGCTGAGCGGCGTGTTCGGCGGCGGGGTGTACGTCCTCGAAGAGCCGGGGCGGTCCCTCAAGACCCGCGACCTTATCGCCGGGTGCCTGCCGCCCGGCTGCTACACGACGCTCGCGATCTCGTACGATGCCAGGACGCTGTACTTCGGTTTCGGCGAGTGCACCGGCAAGCCGCCCACGTTCGGGGCGTCCGACCAGCCGCACTACAGCCTCTTTGCCATCAAGCTCGACAAGAACGAGGTCCTCCAGATCACCGACGGCCGGGCCGACGACTTCGACCCGTGTCCGCTGCCCGACGGCGGCATCGCGTTCATGTCCACGCGGCGCGGCGGGTTCACGCGGTGCAACAACCCGTGGGAACCGATCCCGGTTTACACGCTGCACCGCATGGATGCCGGCGGCAAGAACATCCGCACACTCTCGTTCCACGAGACGAACGAGTGGCACCCGAACGTGCTCGGCGACGGCCGCATCGTGTACACGCGGTGGGATTACGTTGACCGCTCGGCGGCCAACTTCCACGGCCTCTGGGCCACGAACCCCGATGGCACGAACCCCGTGGCCCTCTTCGGCAACTACACGAGCCGCATCAACGCGTGCTTCCAGGCGCATGCGATTCCGGGGTCGCACAAGATCGTCTTCGTGGCCGGCGCCCATCATGCCGACGTGGGCGGCTCGCTCGTGCTGCTCGATCCGTCGCGGGTGGGGCTTGATCCGAAAACGGGCGGCGACCGCTTCGACGCCATCGAGGCTCTGACGCCCGAGGTCTGCTTCCCCGAGGGCGATCAGAAGGACGGCGGCTGGCCCAAGTGCTATTACCACAGCCCGTGGCCGCTCTCGGAGAACTACTACCTCGTTTCGTTCGGCTACGGGCCGATCCCCGGCATGTCGAGCGGCGGCAAGCACGATACGACCGGCCTCTACTACTTCGACCGCTTCGGCAACCTCGAACTCCTGTACCGCGACCCGCGCACCGCGAGCATGTACCCGATCCTCGTGACGGCGCGGCCGGTGCCGCCGGTTGTCGCGGGCACGCGCGAGCCGGACCTGGGCAGCGAGGGCGAACTGGTGCTCGACGACGTGTCGAGGAGCCACCTGCCGCTGCCCGCCGACCGGCCGATCAAGGCCCTGCGCATCTTCGAGGTCTTCCCCAAGACGACGCCCGTCGTGAACGTGCCGCGCATCGGCCACGCGAATGCCGAGGGGGCGCGGATGCTCCTCGGCACGGTGCCGGTCGAGGCCGACGGCTCGGCCTACTTCCGCGTGCCCGCGTGCAAGCCCATCTATTTCCAGGCTGTCGACGCCGACGGGCGGGCCGTGCAGAGCATGCGCAGCGTGACGTACCTTCAGCCGGGCGAGCGGCGCGGCTGCGTCGGATGCCACGAGCCGACGGCCACGTCGCCGGTGTCGCGCCGGCCGATGGCGCTCGCGCGGGCGCCGTCGACGATCCAGCCGGGGCCCGACGGCACGCAGCCGTTCTCGTATCCGCGCCTCGTGCAGCCGGTCCTTGACCGCCACTGCGTGCGCTGCCACGACGGCACGGCGGGCGACGGCAAGAGCAAGCTCGTCCTGACGGGCGAGCCCGACGGCACGTTTACGCGGTCGTACAACAACCTGAAACCGTTCCTGCGGTGGTTCGAGTGGGGCGGGGCGAGCCTTGCAGCGGCCGTGACGGTGCCGGGCCGCATCGGCGCTGATGAGAGCCGCCTGTCAAAGGTCCTTGCCGACGCCACGCACGCGACCAACCCCGGCGCGCCGGGGCTGACCGCCGAGGATCGCGAGCGGCTGAACATCTGGCTCGACGGCAACGTGCCCTTCTACGGGACGTACAACGCGATAGACCTCCAGCGGCAGCAGAGCGGCGAGGCCGTGAGGCCGCCGACGGTGCAGTAGGCGCACACCACTGGAATGACTGGTATCACAATGCTGTGGATTTCAACCGACAAGCCCCGTGAGGGGCGCATTTCTTAGCCCAGGGCGAAGACGAAGTCGAGCCCTGGGTAAGCGTCGTCCCTGGCGGGTCAAACCCCGGTAGGGGCGTCTTGACGAACGGTCGGCACACGGACGCATCTGCCCAAGGCGCCCCGATGGGGCTTAGTAGCCTATTCCCATATGCGTACCCAGGGTTCGGGCTTCGCCCTTCACCCTGGGCTAAGAAAGACGCCCCTGCGGGGCTGCCCGCCGCGCAACTTCGCGGCTGTAGCCCAGATCACTTCGTCGGCATGTACACCTGCAAGGGGAACGCGGCGGCGATGGCCTGGCGGATCTCCTGGAGGCTCCCGAACTCGCCGCACGCCTTCGTCTGCACGCAGAGGTTGCCGATGGCCGTGGCCTCGACCGGCCCGGCGTATACGGGCAGGCCCACGGCGTCGGCCGTCATGCGGTTCAGGAGGTCGGCCCGGCACCCGCCGCCCACGACGTGCAGCCGGTTGAACCGCTTGCCGGTGAGTTTCTGGAGTTCCTCCAGTTCGCGCCGATACGCCTGGGCCAGGCTGAGGTAGCAGCAGCGGGCCACGTCGCCCTCGGTCCGGGGCAGCGGCTCGCCGCGGGCCTTCAGGTCGCCGGTGATCTCCTCGACCATGTTGGCCGGCGCGAAATAGCGCGGGTTGTTCGGGTCGATCGTGGCGCTGTAGGGCGAGGCCTCGGCGGCGGCGGCGATCGCGGCGAATTCCAGGGTCTTCCCCTGCTCGGCCCAGATGCGGCGGCATTCCTGGATCAGCCACAGGCCGTTGATGTTCTTGAGGAACCGGATTTTGCCGTCGACGCCGCCCTCGTTCGTGAAGTTGGCCTTCTCGGCCTCCTCGGTCAGGATCGGCTCGTCAAGTTCCGCGCCCATGAGCGACCACGTGCCGGAACTCAGGTACGCCCAGCCGTCATCGGCGGTCGCGGGGACGGCCGCCACGGCGCTCCCGGTGTCGTGCATGGCGGGCAGGGTCACGGGCGTGCCGTTGTAGGTGCCGGCCCGCGTGCCCGGCATCCGGACCGCTCCGAAGATTTTCGTCGGCAGGCCGAGGCTGCGGATGAGGTCGAGATCCCACGTGCGCTTCCGGGCGTCGAGAAGGCCCGTCGTGCTCGAGATGCTGTACTCGGCGGCGGCCTGGCCCGTCAGAAGGTACGTGAGGAGCTCGGGCATGAGCAACATGCGCTCGGCCTTGGCCAGGAGCTCCGGCCGCTTCATCTTCTCGGCCACGAGTTGGAAGATCGTGTTGAAGGTCAGTTCCTGCATGCCCGCGCGGGCGTAGAGGGCCTGCTTCGAGAGGACCTTGTAGACCTCGGGCATGGCGTCCTGGTGCCGGGCGTCGCGGTAGGCGAAGGGGCGGTCGAGGAGCTTGCCGTCCTTGCCGATGAGGCCGAAGTCGACGCCCCAAGTATCTATGCCGATGCTCTCGACCTTGCCCGAGGCGGCGATACCGCGCTTGACCTCGGCGAGGAGCTTATCGACCTCCCAGTGCTTGCCGCCGCCGATCGTCTTCGGGTTGTTTTCGAAGCGGTGGGTCTCCTGGAGGTCGATCCGGCCCTTTGAGAGGGTGCCGACGATGGTGCGTCCGCTGGAAGCCCCGAGATCGACTGCCAACACTCTCATGGTCGTCCTCCGGTGCGATGGTGGGTGCGCCCACGACGATAGCAACCGGCGGGTCGCCCTGCAATAGCCCCCGGCATGGCCGGGGGATTTGATCCCCAAGTGGCCCACCTGCCCTCGGGTGGGCAAGGCAATGCACAGCCGGGGGCGGCTGTGCCACAATGGGGCTTGTCAGTTACGGGCGCCGGTTACTTTGAGAGGTGAAGGATCTCGCGGAGGCGCGTGTCTTCGGCCCCGCGGTCGGCCTCGACCGACGCGAAGAACCCGCGGACGGCCTCGGCCGCCGCCTCGGGCGAGGGCTTGCGGGTGAACCAGCTTCCGGAAACCCATGACATAAGCGTCTTCCACCCCTCGGGCGGATCGAACGAGACGAGGGCCGGGTACTTGTTGGGCACCTTCTTCCACGTCCAGAAGCAATAGCCGGTGACGAGGTTCGCGGGGTTCTCCAGCAGGGCCACCGTGCTCTCGAGCATCTCGGGGGTGTTCTCGCCGAACTCGCCGTTCCACAGCGGCACGCGGTGCGCCCGGGCGACCGTGCGGAAATGCTCGAGCAACTTCCCGCGGTCGTCGCTGAAGAAGGTCAGCCACGTATACATGTGGAAGGTGTAGGCTTGGTTCGGGTCGAGCGGGCCGGAGAACACGCCCAGGTCGCGCGAGAAATCGGCGCCCTGGAGGAACACGAGGTGCCCCCGGTCGCCCTCGCGGACGGCCGCGATGATGCGCTTGTAGAGGGCCACGAGCTTCGCGCCGTCGGGCGGGATCGGCTCGTCCAGCAGGTCGTACCCGGCGATGATCCGGCGGTCCTTGTACCGCGCCGCCACGGCCTTCCACCAGAGGGCGGTGCGGGCCTGGTTATCCTCGGAATCCCACAGCCGGCCGCCGCCGTCGGGGTCGGCGCAGAAGTACTTCGACTGGCCGCCGGGGGCCGAGGCCAGGTCCAGCACCACGTAAACGCGGTGCTTCTCGCACCAGTCGAGCAGCCGGTCGAGCACCTGCCAGCCGGCGTCCTTGCCCGCGCCGGGGCCGGCGTCGTCGAGCAGGCGATGGTTGATGGGCACGCGGACGGTGTTGAACCCCATGGCGGCGATGCGCGCAATGTCCTTTTCGGTGACGAATTGCGAGTAGACCTGGTTGCGGAAGTCCCGCGCCCCTTGCGCCCCGAGTACTTCTTCCAGGCGGCGGGCGATCGGGGTTTCGGCATCGTAGCCGCCGCCCCAGATCCAGCCTTCCCACAGGAGCCATCCGCCGAGGTTCACGCCCTTCAGCCTCAGCTCCTTATTGTTCTCGTCCTTGATTACCAGGCCGTCGGCATGGACGAAACCGGCCGGCGTGGCTCCGGCGGCGGGCGCAGGTCCGGCGGCGGGGGCGTCGGCGGCAACGGCCTGCGAGACGAGCGCACAAAGGAGCAGTGTGGCGGAGAAGAATCGCGCCAAGAAAGCGGCGGGTCCGCTGAGTATGGTCGGGCCTGTCTCAGGCGTCATGAGCGGTTTCGGGTTCTGCCTCGTCCGGCTCGTCGTCGGCCGCGGGTTCGGGGATCCCGTGGCGGCGGTCGACCATGCGCTTGAGCTTGCGGCCGGTCCGGAGCGTCTTGGGCGGATGCGGTATCACGCGCATCTGGAAGATACCCAGCATGAGGTTCTTCATTAGGTCCGGGTACTGTGCGGTGATCTGCTCGCGAACCTGGGCGTCGAGGGCCGGGCCGTCGCCGTTCGGCGTTTCGACGTGGATTTCCATGATCTCGCGGATGCCCTCGAGCCGGAACACGACCTGCCAGTCGTGGGTCAGGCTCGGCAAGCGTTCCAGGATATTCTGGAACATGAGCGGATAGAGGTTCCCGCCCGAGGCGACCACGAGCTCATCGCGGCGGCCGCGCAGCTTGCTCATAAGCGGCAGCGTCAGGCCGCACGGACACGGGCCGTCGATCAGCCGCGCCACGTCGCGCGTGCGATACCGGATGAGCGGCATGACCTGGCGCTGGAGCGTCGTGAAGACGATCTCGCCATAGCCGTCCTTGTCGCGGTCGATGGTCTCGGTGAGGAAGTTGACGTTGTCGAGGTGGTAGGCGTCGGCCCGGCCGCACGGCTGAAAGGCCATGGCGCCGCCCAGTTCGACGCTGCCGTAGGACATCTTCACCTTCGCGGGCTTCCAGACGTCCTCCATCCAGCGGACGGCCTCGGCCGGCATTTCCTCGGCGCCGCCGAGGAGCATCTTGAGGGGGTAGCGGCTGTTCTGCTCGGCGAGTTCGGTCAGGCGGATAAGCCACGTCGGCTCGCCCAGGACGACCGTGAACCGATATTGCCGCAGGCGGCGGTAGACCTCCACGGGATCGACCTTGCCGAACGCTTGCGTGAACACCCCCGCGGCCATGAGGCCGTAGTGGGTGACCATGCCGGGGATCCAGATGGAGAAGTCGAACGCGTTGGCCACGCGGTCTTCGGGCGTGAGGCCCATCATCATCAGCCCGGCGGCCTCCGAGATGCCGATCTGCCCGAGCTCGAACTGGCTGTAGTACACCTGCTTATTCTTGCCCGAGGTGCCCGAGGACTCGAACACGATATTCGGCGGCGCGCAGATGAAATCCTCGGCACAGGCGGCGATGTCGTCGGGCGTGGTGTAGAAGTCGCCCAGGTCGGCGGGGGTGCGGACCCGCGCCGGATCGATGCCGCGCGCCGCAAACGCGCGGGCGTAGAATTTCGACCGCGCGCCGGCCCAGCGGACGATCTGCCGGAAGTGGTGTAACGCCATCTTCCGGGCCGCATCGGGCGAGGCGCGCTTGCTCAGCCACGCCATCGTCGCCGGCGACGCATGCCTCAGGATTTTGTCAACCACTCTGTACATGATTCCCAACCTCGCCCCAATCCGTCAAACGCCGTCAGGCCACCGTCTTCATGGACGTCTCAATGGCGGCGGTCGTCTGCTCGAGATCGTCATCCGTGTGCGCTGCCGAGACGAACCAGCACGCCAGCGGCGACGTGTTGCAATGGATGCCGCGGACCAGGAGTGCATTGCGGAACGCCTCGTACCGCTTCATGTCGGCACGGTACAGGTCGCGGTAATGGACCGGCGGCACCTCGGCGAACACAATCTGGAACATCGAGCCGAGGCCCTGGATGATGCACGGTACGTGCGCATCGCGCGCCGCCCGCCGCAGGGCCTCCATCACGGCCTCGCCGTGGCGGCGGATCCGGTCCTGCACCGCCCGGTCGGCCAGCGTGCGCAGCGTGAACAGCGCCGCGGCCGCGCAAATCGGGTTGCCATTGTACGTGCCGCCGTGCTTGATACGGTTGGCGGCCACGAGCTCCATGATCGAGCGCTTGCCGACAAAGGCGCTGATGGGCATGCCCGACCCGATGGCCTTGCTGTAGACCGTGAGGTCGGCGTCGACGCCAAAGAGTTCCTGCGCCCCGCCCGGCGCCACGCGGAACCCCGTGACGATCTCGTCGAAGATGAGCACGATGCCGCGCCGCGTGCACTCCTCGCGCAGCAGTTCGAGGTAGCCCGGCTGCGGCATGATGCAGGCGTTGTTGGCGACGATCGGCTCGGCGATGACGCCGGCGATCTCGGCCCCGTGGCGGTCCAGGAGGTTCTTCAGGATCTTCGGCTCGTTCCACGGGCAGATGAGGACGTCCTTGGCGATGCTTGCCGGTATGCCGCGGCTGTGCGGGACGCTGTGCGGCGCCTCGACCGGCCCGGCCTCTTCGGCCCCAGGGCGATTGCTGATGGCCAGCACGTCGACCCAGCCGTGATAGTGGCCCTCGAACTTCAGGATCTTGTTCTTGCCCGTGAAGCCGCGCGCCGCCCGGACGGCGGCCATGATCGCCTCGGAGCCCGAGTTGGCAAATCGCACGAGATCGGCGGAGCGGACCATGCGGCAGATCTGCTCGGCCAGGTCGACCTCGACCGTGTTGCACGTGCCGAACATCGTGCCGCGCTCCAACTGGCTCCGCAGCGCCTCGACCAGCCCGGCGTTACCGTGGCCCAGGATCACCGCTCCGTAACTCAGCAGGTAATCGATGAACTCGTGATCGTCGGCGTCCCAGATGCGGCTGCCCCGACCGCGACAAATGTACAACGGATGCGGGGCCGACCCGGTGGACGTGGAGCGGGCCGAGCTTGAGATCCCGCCCGCCAACACACACTGCGCGCGCTCAAACAGCGCCTGCGATGCCCGCAGCGAACCGTTCGCCCCGAAACCGAGCACGGGCGACGCTTGAGGCTTACCGCTTGCCATGATCCCCTTCCTGATAGCCGATGATAAAACGTGCGAGCATCCCGGCAAATGTCTCCACGTCATCGAGCGCGATCCACTCGTCCGCGGCGTGCGCCTGGGCCAGACTTCCCGGCCCCCACACCAGCGTCGGCGTGCCGTGCTCGCGGAATCGCAGGCCGGCCTCGCAGCCGGAGTTGAACCCCGCCCAGCCCTGCCAGCGCGAGGCGGCTTCCGGACCGGCCGCCGCCACCGCCTGCTCGGCCGCCTTGCACAGCGGGTCGCCGGGCGGCGTAAGGTGCCCGTTATACCGTTCCGGGAAGGAAATCTCCAGAGCCTCGTCGGGCACAAGCGATTTCAGCTCGCCGGCGAAGCGTTCCTTCCACGCCTCGTGATCGTCCGCGGGCATGAGCTCGAAGTACCCGCCCGCCTGGCAGCGGCTGCACACCATCCCCTGCCACTGGCCGCCGTGGACCGTGTCGACGGTCACCGGCCGCGCGATCGGGTACGCGGCAAAGAGCGGGTCGGCGGCGCGATCGTTCCACCGGGCCTCGAGCACGTCGAGGGCGTCGAGGACCTTCCGCATCGACGCGATGGCGTCGCGGCCGAGCCACTTCACCGTGCCGTGCACCGATCGGCCGCCCGCAACGATCTCGAACCGCAGGCCCCCGCGCGAGGCGCATCGCGGCAGGTTCTCGGTGGGTTCCAGGACGACGACGCCGGAGCCGCGATACCCGCGTGCCACGCTCGTGAGCGTGCCCAGCCCCACGCAATCTTCTTCGCCCGGCACGAGCTCCAGCAGGACGTCGCCGGCCGGGCCCTGCGGCTGCGCCTGGCGGAGGGCCAGCATGGCCCAGAGAGCGCCCACGAGCGGCCCCTTTACGTCGCAGGCCCCGCGGCCGTAGATTCGCGGGCCGCCGGCGTGCTCCGACGAGACCTCGACACGCGGCTCGCCCGCCACGGTGTCGGCGTGCGCGTTGAGGACGAGCGTGCCGGCCTTGCCGCGTCCGGGCCACTTGATGACCAGCGTCGGCCGCCCGGCCAGCGGCAGGTGCCGCGCGCGGGCCTCGGTCGCCGCGGCGACCGCCAATTGCGACTCCGCGGCCTCCCACAGGTCCGTCTCGAAGCCGTGAGCGCGGGCCCACGCCTCGATGAATCGTGTGAACGCCGCTTCCTGGCCGCTCGGGCTGGCAAGGCGCAGCGATTGTTCGAGTAGTTTCAGCATCTCCGGGCGCAGGGCAGACACGAGGCGGGATAATTCGAGGCACGCGGCCCCGGACGGCTTGGTTGTCCGCATAGGCACGATCGACCTCGCCGCCTCTCGTCGGCGGCGTTCCCCGGGCGCGATGGACCGGAGCGTCACGCCGTTGCCCGGGTGTCGCGATAACCGGGGCTGGGCACGGGTTCCCCACGCGCCGCATCCGGCACGGGGGAGGGATGGGCGGTTGCCACGTAGGCCTCGGCCATTGCCGCCGACTCCCAGGCGACCGCCAGGTGGTGCGTTACGTCGTGCAGGGTCGAGTAGCGGACGTACGGCAACGACTCCTTGTCGAGGCACTGCGCCAGGATTCCCTTGGCAAAAACGACGTCGGCCTTCCTCGAGACGCACAGGTCACTGCGGCCGTCGCCCACGTAGATGGACCGGCGGTCGGCGTGGCCCAGCACGTCCATCGAGACGCACTTGCAGTGGGCCGCCCCGAAGGTGCACCGCGCGTTCTCGTGCGGGCATTGCAGCTTCAGGCGGTGATTGTGGAAAATGGCCGTGTTCGACCGCACGGCGAGGCGCCCCAAGCCGTGCCGCTCGAGGATCTGCCGGATGAACAGCTCGACGCAATCGCTGAGGACCACCACCGGCACCCCGTGCGATTCCATGGCCTCGACAAGCGCCACGGCCCCCGGATCGAGCGTGATGCCCGCCAGCAGGGCGTCGAGTTCCGCGGGGGAGATGCGCACGAGGTCGAGTTGCTCCGTCAGGCACTGGCGCGAGCCGACCTCGCCGCGCTGCCAGCGCTGCTCGATGACCCGCCAGGAGTCGTCGATCGCGTACCGCGAGATCAGTTCGTCCAGCACGTCCTGCTGCGTGAGCGTGCCGTCGAAGTCGATCCAGAGCTGGCACCGCCCGCTCGAGGGCAGGCCGATCGCTGAACGCTTGGGCTGAACGTTCATACGCCTCCTGTTTTCGCCGACGAAGCCGTGCAGTCGTATCTCGCACACCCGCCCGGCCGGGGGATTAAGCCCGGCCGCTTCCCCGACTTCGCCCCGCTTCATAAGCGCTGGGCGGGCACGGTGGAGGGCGCGCACAAAACACTAAAATAGCAATCTTCCGCGTAAAATCCATAGCGAATCCGGAAAACGTCGTCGCGCCGCCAGGCCGGCCGCCCGGCAACCAGAGCCGGTTGCCTTGTGCGTCTTGGTTTGCCTTGGCGTCTTCTCTAGCGTGTCTTGGTGAACGCGTCTTGGTGAGCGTGACAGGTGAGCGTGTCTGGGTGTTGACAGAACGGCGTGGATTGGTAAAATACCCTGCTTCGTGAGCGCCACTAGCTCAGTTGGTAGAGCAGCTGACTCTTAATCAGCGGGTCCAAGGTTCAAGTCCTTGGTGGCGCACCAGATTTATCTGCATAGGTGTGCAATCGCTTGTAGCGGCCTGAAGAACCGCTTCAGGCGATTCGTCATTCAGGGTATTGCGCGGCATTTCCGGCGACTGCTGCGCCACATTCTGCGCCACCTCGGCAGTTGCCCGCGTGTAGTGCTCTTCGGTCGTCTGAAGATAGTGCTTCGCCGCAACCGCCGGCGAGTTGCCGATCCAAGAACATACCACTTGCACCGGGTAGCTCTCGGCCAGTTCCGTTTCCCGGCTCGCCCGGCAATTCTGGAAGAGCTTTGGCCAGGGCTTCACACCGGCCCGCGTCATGGCCTGCAATACCATCTTGCGATACATCTGGGCGCAGATGTTGGCCGAATACTGCGGGCAGCAGTAGAACGTGCCCGGCTCGGCCGCCTCAAAGGCGTCACGGAATAGCGGGGCCAACTCGGGGAAGACCGGCACCACCCGGATACCGCCGTCGGCGTGGTGCTCAGTCTTGACCGCGCGCACCGTAAACCGCTCCCGCTTCGGCTCCCACGAAATGTCAGACCACTTCAAGCCGGCGATCTCCGACGGGCAGCGCAGGCCGCCGTAGCGGGCCAGGGCAAAGACCAGCCGCCACCGGGCATCGGGCAGGGCCGCCAGCACCGCCGCCGTATCCGCGCGGCTCACAAAGGCCATGCGCTTCGGGTTCGCGCGGGCCGATACCGCTTGGCCGTCGAAAGGGTTCTCGGCCAGCAGCCTGCGCCGGACGGCCGCCCTGAAGAATTGCTTGGCAATACCCATGCGCCGCCGCGCCGTGCTTTCGGCCAGCTTCGCGCAGGTGCGCAGATACACCGCGAAGCCGTCCACCTCGCCGGTCGTGATACTGTCCAGCGGCCTGACAGGGGCGAAGTAGTCCAACAGGTTCCGCTGGACATTGCCATAAATGACGCGGGTCCGTGGCTTCACGTCGCCCCGGCCCTGGGTGTACTCGTCAAGCCATGCCTTCAGTGTCGGCACGTTGGCCCGTGCGCGGCCTTCGGCAAGCCCACAGAGCACCAGGCGGCCCCGTAGCGTGTCGGGTACTGCCCCGAGCCATTCCGCCGTACTTGGCGGCAAGGGCGATCCCGTGTCCTTGCAGGCGGCCAGGTGTTCAACGTGCCGCTGAATGTCTTCGGCCTGTCGCGCCGTCACTCTGCCCAGGCGAATCCGGCGGCGCACGCCGTCGGGGCAGATCACCAGCAGCACCCGAAGCCCTGTCTTGCTGTTGCGGGAAATGCTCGCCATAGATCACCGGCCTTTCTTTGCCTTGGGCTTGCGGCCAAGTTTTTCCGGCGGCAGGACTTTCACCGCCCGCACGTTCACCACGGCCAGGCCAAGCACTTCGGCCAGGTCGTCCAGCTTCGGCATGGTCAACCGGCCGCCTGCCATAAAGCGGCTCATTGTGGCTTGGTCAATCGCGGCGGCCTTGCAGATCGCGTACCGGCTCACGCCGGCGGAGTCTATCGCCTGCCGAATCTGGTCGCTCATTTTGTCGGTCACGCGCTTCATGGCAGGTATCCTACACGAAGCTTGGCAAGTTGTCAAGTAATATATTCTCGGAATCTTTCACGCCCTACGGCCCGCTGCTCTTGGCCGTGTCTTGCTGCCGCTGAAACAACAACGGCGTGACGGACTGGTAGTCTATAGAACACGTGTGTTCATGCGCGTTGCCAGAAGCCGGTTTTTGGTCTAAACAGCGTGCGTCTGCGAACGTTGGCACAGTTGAACAGCGTGCGTTTGTAAACGCTGCGCCGCGTGTGTTTGTGAACGCTGCTTCTGTTTGCCAGGCTCGGCCCTTGGGTCGGTGTTTGACCACGAAATCCGGCGTGCCCCAGGCCTGCCACCGATGCGAAATCCCGTAAAGGGAGTAGTCGCCCTTCAGGCCGCTGCCGCTCTTGGTCACGTCTAGGAAACCGTGCTCGATCAAGTCGTCAATCGCCCGCCGAAACTTCCCGGCCGACAGGCTCAGTTTCTCGGCCTCGCGGTAGGTGAACACGATCTGCCCGGCGTTAAGGTCTCTCCAATGCTCGCCGCGCGGGCCAGCGCGTTTGAGTTTCTCGACCTGTCGCCGGCAGTAGAAAAGCAGGAGGACTTGGGGGGCTTTCCCGCTCAGGGCCAGGAATGCGGCGCTCTTGGGCAGGTCGGGGGGAATGTAGAGAGCGCGGGGCGTCTTCATGGCTTCGCCCCCTTAACGGCGGCCGGTTTCGCCGCAAGCCACTGTTCCAGGTCGGCCACACGCACCAGGCGACGGCCGCGCACCTTGATCGTCGGCAGGCCGTCCCGTT
>PMZT01000087.1:0-9999 GCA_003170085.1 Planctomycetia bacterium
CGGGCGGGGCCGCCCCTACGCAGGCGGCGCCGCAACTCGCACGAATAACGGCGCGGGGCACCGAAGAGGCGCCCCGCGCTCTCAAGCCGTGCAGCGAGCCACCCGACGCGCCGCACGCGGTTCACGTGCCTACAGGAATGAAATTCCCTGGGACGTGGAACGCGGCAACGGGCTGTGAAGAGTATCCTGTTTCGACGTTGGCGCCGCCACGACCGACTTGCCGTGGACCTCGACCTCGATGTAATGGTTCTGGTCGTTCGACGTGTTGCCCTTGCTGTACAGCCGCACGTATCGGCCTATGACGCCCTTGGCATCTATCAGCTTGCCCTGGTAATCCTCGAAATACTCGAGGTCCTTGCCGATGCCGAGGCCCGAGGAGTTGTCGTAGTCGTTGTTGAAGACCGTCCGGACGTTCTCGATGAAGTCCGGATCGTCGGCCACCTGGACGATCACGTCGTGGTACACGCGGGCCTCACCGTGGAAGTGCCACATGAGGATCGCGTAGATCGTGCTTGTCTGGCCGAGGTCGATCTGGACCCACTGCTTGCCGGGGCCGAGTTCGACGAAGCTGCCGTCCTCGCCTGCCTTATCGCCGTCGCTGATCATCTTGAGTTCGCCGATGATCGGCTCCGCGTCGCTTGCGGTGACAGGCTTGCCGAGGGCAAGGTTGACCGTTCCTTCCGGCACGAGGAAAGGAGGGCGCACCTTATTCTCGGACCACTTCTCCAGGTACGGCGACGGCGCAATGTTCTTAGGTGTGCCGATGAACAGCTTCCGCGGCAGTTTGCTTTCCAGCGGCACCTTCATCTCTTCCGCCGGCGTGCCTTCCGGTTGGAGCGCGCCCAAGCCGCCGTCCGGCGCCACCGGCCGCACGGGCGGTACGGTGCCCAGCGGACCCATCACCACGGACGCAACGCCGATACCGATGATCAGCACGGCCGCGGCGGCCGTCGCCCATTGCCACGACTTGAGAAACGCGCGGGGCTGCGCCGGCGAACGGCCCTCCGAGGCCCGCGTCGCCCGCAGCTCCTCCTTCAGGCGCCCGCCCAGGTCCGCGACGAACTCGGCCCGCGGCGGCGGCGCGTCGTAGCCGGTTCGCAGAATCCGGCCCAACTCCTCATCATTGTCGCCCGCACCCATGATCCAGCACTCCTTTCGACGGCTCCCGGTGTGCTCCCCGGGATCTGAGGGGTGGCTACTGTTATCGTTCGGCTCGCTGTGCCCGTTCGTAGGCGGCCCGGAACGAGCTGCGCGCCCGGTAGAGGATGGCCTCGACCGCCTTCTCGGTACGGCCCAGGCGGTGGGCGATCTCTCGGACCGCCAGGCCGTCCACGTGTTTCCATTCCAGTGCCAGGCGTTCTTCATGGTCCAGATGCTCCATGATCGAGGCGATGCAGGCCCGCGTCTCGCCGGCCTCCAGGGCCTCGCCCGGGTCGGTCCGGTCGGCGGGGGCCGACGGCGCGTTCTCGGGCTCGGCAACGACCGTCATGCGGACGCTTCGGCGGCGGTAATCCATCACCTTGTGCCGCGCGATCCCGATCAGCCAGCCGCCGAGGCTTCCGGCGTCGGGCACCAGGCCGGCGACCTGTCGGACGGCCGCCAGGAACGTCTCGCTGACGACGTCTTCGGCGGCGTTCACGTTGCCCGCCAGGTGGGCGTACGCGTATCGCCAGACGGCCGGCAGGTACCGCTTGTAGAGCGATTCGAGGGCCGTCTCGTCGCCTGCCTGGATGGCAAGGATCAACTCGGCGTCCGTCATCGGGTGGCCCGCCTTAAGAGGTCCGGTGCGTCTGTCGAACCGGTTACGCCTGCCTCTGTATTAATCTCGCGGAGGAGGGGAGAATCACGCGGGAAATTTTGCGGCGGTACGACACTACTTAACCGCAAAGACCGCAAAGGGACGGCTTTGTTAATACGACAGCGCAACTTGCGACTTTGCGCGGTGGGTCTCCCGACCCACCGCGCAAAACCTAAGAAGTTGCGCTATCGTATTAACAAAGGACTTTGGACCTTGGACCTTGGACCTTGGACTTTAAGTCTCACCCTGCGCGAAGGATACCAATGAACTTATATAGGATGAGCGCCAGCATGACGATCAGATAGACCCTGAGGAAGAACAGCGCGAACTTCGTCATGCGGGTCATTTGGACGCGTGGCATAAGTTACCTCACGTTCTTGCCCGGGGCAGCAGCCCCTGCATGATATCGTTGTGGTTGATGACGCCCAGGAGGTGATCCTTGGAGTCCACGACCGGGATCATCCGGAAATGGTATCGTGTGAACAGGTCTTCCAGGTTCTCGCGGGTATCGTGCTCGTCGGCGGTGACGACGGGCGAGACCATGATGTCGCCCAGGGCCGCGGTGTCGGCGGCGAGCACGAGATCGCGGAGGTCGACGACGCCCTGGAGGACGTTCTCGGGGCGGTTCGTGATGAAGATGTAGGAGATGGAGTGCGGGTCGCGGCCGGAGGCGCGGATCTGGCGGAGCACGTCGCCGACGGGGGCGTCCTTTTCCATCGCCAGGAAGTCGGAGGAGATGAGTGCCCCGGCGGTCGACTCGCGTTCGGCCAGAATCTGGTGGACGCGCTCGGCCTGGTCGGGCGGCAGGAGCGACATCATCTCCGTCATGTCGTCGTGCGGCAGAACCGCGAGGAGGTCGGCCACCCGCGGCACGGACATCTCGGAGAGGATCTTCTGGGCCCGCTCGCGGCGCAGGTTGGCAACGATCTGGCGCTGGGCGCGCGGCTCGGCATGGCCAAGGGCGTCGGCCGCCTTCTCCGAGTCGAGGGCCGAGAACAGGGCCTGCTGCTCGGGGCCTGAAAGCGCCTCGAGCACGTCGGCCAGGTCCTCGCTCGGCAGGTCCTTGATCTGGTTGCGGGCGATCGAGAGGAGCATGGTGTCGGTTGACGTGTCCTCGACCGACAGTGGCTGGACGTATCGCCAGTTGATGAACCGGTCCTTGTGCCAGATGAGGAAGCGGAGGCCCCACCGCCGCCAGAACCCGTTGAACGACACGTCAACGTGAATGACGAGCATCCGGCCCTGCGACTCCAGCAGGTGGACGTCGTTGACGACCTCGGTCCGCCGCCCGTCCATGTCGAGGATCGTCTGGCCCATCAGGTGCTCGTTCACGAGCAGGTAGCCCGGCTGGTCCTCGAAGGGCGGGTAGGGGCCGCCATCGGGGGTCGGCTGCACGAAGACGGCGTCATCGGCGATCTTGATGACCTTGTCCCACGGGATGAACTCGGTGGGCCGGCCCCAGCCGTGAAAGAGGTAGATGCCCACGGCCTCGGGGTACGGCTCGGAGATGCGGAAGACGAGGTCCGAGAGGCGGCCGAGGCGGTTCGAGATCTTGCCGGCGCAGACGGGGCGCTTCAGCAGGTCGGCAAAGTAATAGGTGCGGAAGTCGGCGGCATCGACGGGTCGCGTGCCCTTGCCGTTCGTTTGTGTATTCATGGCGTGCCTCCGGAACCGCGCTACTCCTGGAAGAGATTCGTGACGGCATAGGCGACCGACATCGCGATCACGAAGAGGACGATGGACCAGTTGGCGATGTTCTGCCAGCGCGTGTTCACATGTTTGCCCATCAGGGGCTTGTCGTTCAGCAGAAGGATCAGGAACACGAGCGCCGCCGGCAGGAGCGTGACGGCCACCACCTGGACGAAGATCGTGATGGCGTTCTGGACGGCGACCGACGCGATCAGCGACACGACGCCGGCCGACATCAGCATGAGAACGTACGCCACGTAGAACCAGGGGGCCTCGTGGACGCCCTTGTTGAGGGAGTGGGCCCAGCCGCAGACCTCGCCCAGGGCCCACGACGTGGCCAGCGAGATGCACAGGGCCCCCAGCAGGCCGGCGTCGAACAGGCCGACCGCAAACAGCAACCTGGCCCACTTGCCCACCTCGGGGTTGGGCATCACCTCGGGCATCTTGGCGGCGGTCTGGGCCGCCGACTCGACCACGATCTGCCCCCCCGGATGATAGAAGAACGCCGCCGCGGTGGCGATGACGATGAACGCCGCCACCAGGCACGTCACGAGCGAGCCCGTGAAGGTGTCGATCTTCCCGTACCTGATGTCACGAACGTCCATCCCCTTGTCCACGACGGCGCTTTGCTGGAAAAAGATCTGCCACGGGGTGATCGTGGTGCCGACGTTGGCCATGATCAGCGTGACGAGGGCTGCCAGGCCGAGGCCCCCAGCCTGCTGGAACTGCGGGTTGTAGAACCCCTGGGCCACCTCGCTCCAGCCATCACGCACGTTGCCGGTCTCCATGGCCCAGATGGCCGCGGGGATGTAGACCAGGTTGAAAAGGCAGAAGATCAGGGTGATCTTCTCGAACGTCCAGTACTTGCCGGTGATGACGATCACCGTCAGCAGGGTCGTCACGCCCAGGAAGGTCATCCACTCGGGGATGTTGAAGAGCCTCATGGCCTGGGTCATGCCGATGTACTCGGTGACCAGGGTAAGCCAGTTGATGAGCGCGAGGTCGAAGATGGAGAACCAGCCCCAGAACTTGCCGAAGCCGTCGAAGATGGCCTCCGCGTGGCCGCGCTTCGTTACCGCGCCCAGGCGTACGGTCATCTCCTGCACGTAGTACGCCATGGGAACCAGGATGATGAAGGCCCAGAGGAGGCAAAAGCCGGTCTTGGCGCCGGTCTGGGCGTACGTCGAGATACCGCCGGCATCGTTGTCCGCGACCATCGTGATGATGCCCGGCCCCAGGACGGCCAGGAAAATGGCCAGGCGCCGCCTCAGGCGCCCGGTCTTATGGATGCTTTTCGAAATCCAGTACATGACGCACCTGCTTCCCTCGCGCCAGGCGAAGCCCAAGCCTGATTATAGTATGGCCCCGAGAATTCGTCATCAGGCTTGAACGCGGCACGCCTCGCGGGTCCCAAACGCCAGAATCAAAAACGGCACTCTACTCCCCGATAGTGGCTTTGCAACCAGAAAATTAGTATACTCCTAACCCAAAGTTGCCGGCGAACAGGTGGCCCAGTACAGGTTTAGGATCGCGCCATGCGGCTTTTTCAATCACGGTTCGGCGGGCTCTATCTCTTCGGCGCGGTCCTGGTGACCGTTTCGCTGGGGCTTCGCATTGCGCTGGCCCTCCACGTGGGGGCCAACATCGAGTGGAGCGCCGCCGTGGCGGCGCGGGTGATCCTCGCGGGCCTCGTGTACGACCTGGCCACGTACTTCTACGTGACGCTTCCCGTCGCGATCTTCCTGACGATCGTTCCGGACAGTGTCTTTCAGGCGCGCTGGCATCGTTGGCTGGCCATGGCGGTCTACTTCGTGGCGGTGTACGTTCTCCTCTTTGACGTGGCGGCCGAGTGGTTCTTCTGGGACGAATTCGACAGCCGCTACAACTTCGTTGCCGTCGACTACCTCGTCTATACGCAGGAGGTGATCGGCAACGCCTTGGAGTCCTATCCCGTCGTGCCGATCCTGGGCGGCCTGGCGGTCGCGTCCGCCCTCATCGCGTGGCTGACGCGCGGGGCCTTCCGCCGCGCGATCCAGTCGACCAGCACGTGGCGCACCCGCCTCATCCCGGGCCTGGCCCACGTGGCGGGCGCTGTCCTGGCCTTCACGCTGGTCGGCGAATCGCTCTCCACGGTGTCCGCCAATCACTATGCGAACGAGGTGGCCAAGAACGGCCTTTACAGTTTCGGCTACGCGCTCGTGAACAACACGATCGACTTCGGCCGCTACTACGTGAAAGAGGAAGACGCCGAGGCGTTCGCCGACCTGCGCGGCCTCCTCAAGTCCGACGAGGCCCGCTTCGTCGATGCCGGCCCGCTCGATATCACGCGCACCATCACGCACTCCGGCCCGGAGAAGCGCGCCAACGTGGTCCTCGTGGTCATCGAGAGTTTTAGCGCCAAGTACCTGGGCATCTTCGGCAGCACCGACGGCGTGTCGCCGAACTTCGACGCCCTGGCGGGCCAGGGCCTGCTCTTCCGCAACCTGTACGCCACGGGCACCCGCACCGACCGCGGCCTCGAGGCCATCACCGCGTCGCTGCCGCCCACGCCCGGGCGTTCGATGCTGAAGCGGCCGGACAACGCCAACCTGTTTACCGTCGGGCCGTTGTTCCGTGCGCGCGGCTACCAGACGAAGTTCATCTATAGCGGCTACAGCGCGTTCGACAACATGCAGGACTACTTCAGCGCCAACAGCTTCGAGGAAGTGGAGGGCGGCGACTTCCGCCCCGAGGAGATCACGTTCAAGAACGCCTGGGGCGTCTGCGACGAGGACCTCTACCGCCGCGTCGTCCGCGAATGCGACACGGCCTTCGCCGCCGGCAAGCCGTTCTTCCACCTGTGCCTGACCACGTCGAATCACCGGCCGTTCACGTTTCCTCCCGCCGCCAACATTCCGCCCGGCAAGGGGCGACTGCGCGGCGTGCGGTACACCGACTACGCCATTGGCAAGTTCCTGGCCGAGGCGCGGACCAAGCCGTGGTTCGACAACACGATCTTCCTCTTCATAGCCGACCATTGCGCCTCCAGCGCCGGCAAGGCCGAGGTCACCGTGGCGTCGTACCACATTCCGCTGCTCATCTACGCCCCGAAGCTGGTGAAGCCCGGCACGGTCGAGGCCCTGGGCAGCCAGATGGACGTGGCGCCGACGCTGCTGGCGCTCCTGAACTTCTCGTACACGAGCAAGTTTTTCGGCCGCGACCTCCTGACTCCGGGGCCCGAACGGGCCTTCGTGGGCAACTACGAGAAGGTGGGCCTCTTTGCCGGCGGCAAGCTCCTCTTGCTCCTGCCGAAGAAGATCACGAAGACGTACGAGGTCATGCCCAGCGGCCAGCGCGAGGTCGCCGAGGATCCCGCCCTGCGCCGCCAGGCCGTCGGCTACTACCAGTCGGCCGATTATCTGCTTCGCAACCACTTGTACACCGCCGAGTAAGACCTTAACATGGTGTACGAAAGGTTCCCGGCAGGGTGCCGGGCAACCGCTGAGGAGGCGAAGCATGATGTCGAAAGCGATCCTGGGGCTGACAGCGACGGCCGTCGTGTGCGCGGGTGTCCTGCTGGCCGGCTGCAACAAAACGGAATCCACCCAACCCCAACCCAAGAAAGAGGTCAAGACCATGGCGGAACCGCTGCCGCAAGTCACCCTTCAGACCGACAAGGGCAATATCGTCATCGAACTCGCCGAAGACGATGTCCCGAACACCGTCGCCAACTTCATCAGCCTGGCCGAGAAGGGCTACTACGACGGCCTTCTCTTTCATCGCGTCCTCCCGAACTTCATGATCCAGGGCGGCGACCCCACCGGCACCGGCACCGGCGGCCCCGGCTACGTCATTGCCGACGAGTTCAGCCCGAAGCTTCGCCACACGCGCGGGGTGATTTCGATGGCCAACGCCGGCCCGAACACCGGCGGCAGCCAGTTCTTCATCACCCACGTGCCTACGCCGTGGCTCGACGGCAAGCACGCCATCTTCGGCAAGGTCACTTCCGGCATGGAAGTCGTCGACGCGATCAAGCAGGGCGACAAGATCACCAAGGTCACCATCGACCGCAAGCGCACCCATCCGTACAAGCCGGAAGTCCTGCGCCGCGGGCAATAGCACCAGAACGCAACTCGGGACATTGCGCGCCGCGTCTCCCGACCGGCCGTTGATGCTGCGCTTACTCCAGGGACCTGATCAGACAGGAGATCACCGTGAACGGGCGCCTCGTTGCAGTTTCGGCCGTGCTGCTCCTTGCGGGTGTGTCGGGCGCGCCGGCTGCGCCGGCCGCGGACGGGCCGATCATTCGCGCGCCGCAGGGTCTGACGCTCTATGTAACGCTTCAGGGGAACGACGCGTGGTCAGGCCGGTCGGCGGCCGCCGATGCCGCCAAGGCCGACGGCCCGCTCGCGACCCTCGAAGGTGCCCGCAACCGCATTCGCGAGATCAAGAAGGCGGGGCCGTTGCCGGAGGGCGGAGTGACGGTCCTCGTGCGCGGCGGCGACTATTTCTTCGCGCAAACGCTGCAACTGGGTGCCGAGGACTCCGGCACGCCCCAGGCGCCGGTCGTCTACCGCGCGTACGGCGAGGAGACGCCGCTGCTCATGGGCGGCAAGCCAGTCCGCGGCTTTACGGTTTACAAGGGCTCGATCCTCAAGGCCGACCTGGCGGCCCAGGGGCTGAAGGGCATCATTTTCCACCAACTTTTCTTCGACGGCCGGCGGCAACACCTGGCGCGCTATCCCAACTTCGACCCGAAGAACCCCTACGGCGGCGGCTGGGCCTACGCCGACGGCGCCCCCATTCCGATGTACAAGGACATTCCCAACGAAAGCAAGCGGCAGTTCACCTACAAATCGAAGGATGCCCGCGACTGGAGCAAGCCCGAGGAGGCCGAGGTCTTCGTCTTCGCGCGGTACAACTGGTGGAACAACATCATTCGCGTCGCCTCGATCGACCGCGAGAAGCGGCTGGTCACGCTCGCGAGCGACGCCTCGTACTCGATCCGCCCCGGCGACCGCTACTACGTCCAGAACGTTCTCGAGGAACTCGACGCCCCCGGCGAGTGGTATCTCGACCGCCAGGCGGGAACGCTCTACTTCTGGCCGCCCGCGCCGCTGGAAGGGAAGAACGTCGTGGTGCCGACGCTGCGGACGATCCTCAAGATAGGCGCCGGCGCAGCGAACGTCACCTTCCGCGGCTTTACGATCGAGTCCTGCGAGGGCACGGCGGTCGTCCTCGAGAACACGACCGATTGCCTCGTTGCGGCCTGCACGATCCGCAACGCCGGCGATTACGGCGGGTCGGGCGTCTCGGTCAGCGGCGGCAAGCGTAACGGCGTCGTCGGCTGCGACATCTACGAGATCGGCAGCCACGGCGTGGCCCTGAGCGGCGGCGACCGCATCACCCTCACGCCCGCCGAGAATTACGCCGACAACAACTACATCCACCACACGGGCGTTTTCTACAAGCAGGGCGTGGGCATCAGCTTGAACGGCGTGGGTAACCGCGCCTCGCACAACCTCATCCATGACGGGCCGCGCATGGGCATCATGTTCAGCGGCAACAATCTCATCATCGAGTACAACCACATCCGCCACCTGAACCTGGAGACCGCCGACACCGGGGCCGTTTACACGGGCGGACGCGACTGGATCTCCTCGCGCGGCACGAAGATCCGCTACAACTACTTCCACGATATCCTTGGCTACGGCCTGGAGAACGGCAAGTGGACCTCGCCGCACTACGCCTGGGGCGTGTACCTCGACGACAACACCGGCGGCGTCGACGTCGTGGGCAACATCGTGGCCCGCTGCATCCGCGGCCTGGTGCACCTGCACAACGGGCGCGACAACCTGATCGAGAACAACATCCTCGTCGACGGCACCCTCCAGCAGATCGAGGCCAACGGCTGGACCGAGCCCAATCGTATGTGGACCACCCACCTGCCCACGATGATCAAGGGCTATGACTCGGTCGCCGGCCAGCCCGCCTGGCGCGACATGCGCGGGATGGATATGCACCCGACCAAGGCGGTTCGCCCCGACGGCACGATCATGTCGGGCAACGTCATCCGGCTCAATATCATTTATTACCATGATCCCAAGGCGAAGGTGTTCAAGCTCAGCCGGATGTCGCCGGCCTACAACACGTGCGAAGAGAACCTCGTGTTCCACTTTGGCCTGCCGCTTCTGACGGGCACGCTCCCGGCCAAGACCGACAAGGCGCCGCCGAAAGACGCCAAGCCGCTCGATGAATGGGAATCATGGAAGGCCCTCTGGAAGGACACCCGATCGGTGGTGGCTGACCCGCTGTTCGTCAATCCCGAGAAGGACGACTACCGTCTGAAGCCCGAGTCGCCGGCCCTGCGCATGGGCTTCAAGCCCATTCCGGTGGAGAAGATCGGGCCGTACGCCGACCGGCTGCGCGCGAGCTGGCCGATTGTCGAGGCCCCCGGCGCGCGTGAAACGCCGCTCGTAAGCGAGCAGTAACGCGGGTGTGACTGTGTTTTCTGGCGGTTCCGTTTGCCTTCG
>PMZT01000087.1:10007-16789 GCA_003170085.1 Planctomycetia bacterium
CCGCCCCTACGAAAGAAACCACCGGCCAGAATCCGCGGTCACACTCAGTAACGGGGCCGAACGCGGAATTCCGAAATCGCGTGCAAGATTCCCAGCCGTGGCACGTTTAGCAGGCACGAAGCACGCACCCTATCAGCCGCAGAAGCGGCAAGGAGAGCAGCAATGAAACGTATGGGATTACTGTTGGGCCTGGTGGCCGTTATTGCGTTGGTGACCGTGGGCAGCGCGCTGGCCGCTGAGGGCAAGACCAAGGGCGCTGGCGGACGTCCGCCGATCGGCGAGATCACGAAGATCGACGGCAAGACGCTGACCGTCAGCGTCAAGGCTGAAGGCGCCGCCGCGACCGACGTGACCGGCACGGTGGATGAGAGCACCGAGATCACCAAGGCCGAAGCGGCCAAGGCCGAGGCCCTGAAGGTCGGCGACAACGTTCGCATCACCCAGGGCGACAAGCGCGCCTCCGGCGAAATCACCAAGATCGAAGGCAAGACGTTGACCGTGAAGGGCCGTCGCGGTGAAGAGTCCATCACCCTCGACGACACCGCCACCATCCTCCTCGTGGTCAAGGCCAAGTTCGAGGACCTCAAGGTCGGCCAGAAGGTCATGATGATGGCGAAGGATGGCAAGGTCGCCCGTATCTCCATTCAGGCCCCCGGCGCCAAGGAAGAGGGGAAGGCCAAGTAAGCTCGTTGCTTACACGTTGCAAGCGTATCATCAAACGAACGGGGAGAGCCTCCGACCGCGAGGTCCGGGCTCTTCCCGTTCGGCGTTGAAGCCGCGGGCAAAAACGGTTGATTCCGAAATCGCGGAAGGTATAATGCACGGTCTCTTGGGTCGGGGCGTAGCTCAGCTTGGCTTAGAGCGCTGCGTTCGGGACGCAGAGGTCGCTGGTTCAAGTCCAGTCGCCCCGACCATTTTGTCCGCCACCGGCGGACAAAATGGTAGAGCAGGAGAACGGAAGAAAGTAGAGAGTAGAAACGGCAATAAAGCCATCCGATGTAAGAAGACGCCGCTGTCGCGGCAGGCGGTTCTCCTGTGGTCTCCTCTCTCCTTTCTACTCTCTGCCGTTGCTGTTGTCGTTGGGGGAAGACCCGTGACCTTCGCCTTCGAGAAGTTGATTGTCTACCAGAAGGCCGTTACCTTTACCGACCCCATTGCCGCCCGGCCGGGATCCGCTTCACGGCTCGCCGTTTGACTTGCGGACTTGGTCGATCAACATCTCTGTGTAGGCCCGGTTGAGGGCGCGAAACGCAAAGACTCCATGGGCGCCGTTTCGATCTTCGCCCCGGCCCGGCCACAAATTCCGCGAACGCTCCGGAAATACCTTTGACTCCGCCTCTCCCGGCAGGGCAAGATGGCGGACCATGACCGGTCGTTTGACCGGCGAACCAAGGAGAAACGAATGAGCTTTGGCAAGTTCATCATCATCCCCATCTTCATCGCGATTCAGGCGTGCACCATGATGCTGGTGGCGCCTTACCTCGTGACGCCCGGCGAGATCGGCGCGGCGGGCCTCGCCACGTGGGTCGCGTTCCAGGCATGGGCGATGTACTTCCTGGCCGGTTGCACGGTCAAGATGGCGTTCAAGGTTCTGGCGGGGTACCTCGGCGGCGTCGTGGCGTCGATTGCCATTTTCGTGCTCGGCGACGCCTTGGCGGCGCCGCTGGGCGGCTATTGGGGCTATGCCCTGGCCGTTCTCATCGTGGTGGTGCCCGTGATCGCCATGGAGCGGGTGCCGGGGTTCAACTTCATTCCGTCGTGGTTCATTGGGGCAGGCGTGTTTTTCGGCTTCATGTCTCTGAAGGGCATCGACCATACCGCGCAGGGCTACATGAACGTGGCCGTGCCTGAGCTTGCCGCGTGCGTGGTGGGCCTAGCCTACGGATGGATGACCGTGAAGTTCCGCGGCTGGTACGAAGCGAAGGTTGGCGCAGCGGCAGCGAAGTAGCTGGGGCAGCCCTGTGTGGGTGTCTTGGATTTGGCAAAGGAGACAAACCGATGGAAAACCAGTTGCGCCACATGATGGCCGGCTCGGCCTCGCTCGTAGCGTGGGTTTCCGTGTTGGCGATGGCGGTGATGTTTCTGGCAAGCAGCGCCGTGTGCCGGGCGGACGGCGTCACGCGCTCGACATCCACGGCGGCCGGCTCGCCGGAGGCCGCCAAGCCCCGTGCCATGCGGGTCTACATCGGCACCTACACCGGCCCGAAGAGCAAGGGCATCTACCTTATGCAACTGGACCTGGCCACAGGGGCGCTCAGCCAGCCTGAGCTGGCCGGCGAGGTCACGAATCCGTCGTTCCTGACCCTCCATCCCACCAAGCGGTTCCTGTATGCAGTCAGCGAGATATGGGGACCCGCGGGCAAGGCCGGCACGGTCAGCGCGTTTGCCATCGCGCCCGACACCGGCAAGCTCACCCTTCTGAACCAGCAGGGCAGCGGCGGCGCCGGGCCGTGCTACGTCTCGGTCGATAAGGAAGGCAAGAACGCGCTGGCTGCGAACTACGGCAGCGGCAGCGCCGAGGTGCTGCCCATCGGGGCCGACGGCCGCCTGGCTGCCGCCACGTCGGTCATCCAGCACACGGGGTCCGGCGCGAATCCGAAGCGCCAGAAGGAACCGCACGCCCACTGCATCGACCTCGATCCGACCGGGCAGTTCGCGATGGTCGCCGACCTGGGCCTCGACAAGATCATGATCTACCGTCTCGATGCCGCCAAGGGCACGCTCACGCCCAACGATCCGGCGTTCGCTGCGGTGGCTCCGGGGGCCGGGGCGCGCCACATCGCCTTCCACCCGAACGGCCGCTTCGCCTACGTCATCAACGAGATGGGCGGCACGATCACGGTGTTTGCGTACGACGGCCGGCGCGGCGCGATGAAGGAACTCCAGAGCGTGCCGACCCTGCCGGCCGACTTCCACGGCGAGAACTCGACGGCCGAGGTCGCGGTGCATCCGTCCGGCCGGTTTGTGTATGGCTCGAACCGCGGCCATGACAGCATCGCCATATTTGGTGTTGATGGCGAGGCGGGCACGCTCAAGGTTCTCGGCCACCAGTCGAGTCAGGGCAAGAACCCACGCTGTTTCGGCATCGATCCGACGGGCACGTGGCTGCTTGCCGCCAACCAGAACTCCGACTCGGTCGTGGTCTACCGCATCGACCCGGCCACCGGCGGCCTCAGCCCCACCGGCGCGGTGGCCACGGTGTCGTCGCCGGTGTGCGTGAAGTTCGACGCGATTCCGTAGGCTTGGGCGCACTCTCGCTATGTGGCCGCCCGCCGTGTCCGGCCATAACCCTAATACGACTGCGCCACTTCATTGAACCGCGTTGGCGCGGTCGAATACACGGTCTCAAGCGGCGGGTGCGGAGACCCGCCGCGCAAAGTGGCGCTGTAGTACTAATCTGCAATTCGCAATTCGCAATCCGCAATTTTCACGTTCCCACCCCCGCCTTCGCAATCACCGCCCGCATCTTCTCGATGCCCGTCTTCGCCACCTCGTCGGCGGGTTTCTTGTACTCCGCCGCGTTGAACATCTCGAGCGACAGCGGCCCCCGGAACCCGTTCTTCCACAGCGTCTGGAAGAGCGGCACCAGCGGCAGGATGCCGTCGCCGGGGTAGATGCGGTCCGAGTCCTTCATCTTCCCGGGCTCGGGCGTCGCGGGCACGTCGTTCACGTGCCACACGGCGTACAGCGGGCCGGCGACGAGCCCCACGCCGCTCCACGCCGAGTGCCCGTTGTGCATGTGGAACGTGTCGGCCACGACCGAGGCCTCCGGCCGCTCGGACTCCATCGCAATGGCCGCCGCTTGGCCCAGCGTGTGAATGCCCTGGAAGAAGCTCACGAACTCGACCGCCACCTTCACGTTGAACTCCTTGCCCAGGTCCACGAGCTCGCGGTATCGCCCGGCGGCCCAGAGGACGTTGAACTCCGGCCGGTCCGGGGCCGGAATGGCCGCGATGTGCTGCGCGCCCACCTTCTGGGCGTGCGCGAGCTTCCGCCTGGCCTCCTCCATGAGCTTGGCCTTGCCGGCGTCGTCCTGCGGCATGGAGTTCCAGATGCCGATGATGTTGACGACATACATGCCGCCGTCCTTGATGCGCTTGGCGAGGTCTTCGAGCGACTTGCCGGCCTTCTCGTACTTATCGAGGTCGTCGGACCAGAGCTCGACGGCATCGTACCCGGCCTTCTGTGCGGCCGCGACCTTGTCCTCCAGGCTCGCCGGCCGGATCGTGCTCATGTTGAGCGAGAGCAGCCAGCGTTCCTTGCCGGCGCCGCCCTTCTTCGCCCCGCCCTGCGCCGCCGCCGGTTCCCCCGCCGTCGTGGCCCTGCCGGCGGCCAGCATGGCAATCCCCGTGGCCCCCGCCTGAAGAAGATTCCGCCGGCTGAGCATCGACATGGTCATATCCTTAATTGACGCAAGTCCTACCCCTTTGACTTTGGACCTCAGACTTTGGACCTTGGACTTTGAACTTTGGACTTTTTCCTCCGTTCGTTACAACTGATATAACCCGTAATGGCGGCGATTCCAGAGATATCTTGCGGCTGCCGCGCTTGCCCCCGGAAATCTGTTGCTACGCACCGCGCCGCAGGCTTAAAATCCGTCCGGATACTCGAATCTACAACGGGGGTCTTTATGCGACACGTCCTTGCGCTGGCCGCGGTGCTGGTTCTCGCGGGTCTATGCCTTGCCGCCGAGTTCAAGAGTGATGAGGCCGTGAAGGCCCAGGCGGATTACGCGGCGGCGATCGAGGCGGCCAAGCTCGCGTACGGGCAGGGCCTCGTGAAGGCCAAGGAAACCCTCGACGCGAAGGTCGCCGCGGCCACCGACGCCATATCCAGGGAAGCGATCCAGGCCGAATCGGCCGCCGTGACGGAAGAACTCGTCCGCCTGCGCGCCCCCGGTGTCGCCGCGTTTGAACCCCGGGAGTGGAAAAGCGCCGAAACCAAGAAGGTCCGGGCCGCCTACGCCGCCGACCTCAAGGCCGCGCAAACGAAGTACATTCCGGAACTTGCCAAGGCGCGGCAAGCGGTTCTGGCCCGGAAGACGGCCGCCGCCGATCTGGCCGCCAAGGACGCCCTCCAGGCCGAGATCGCCCTGATCGAGCAGGAGCAGGCGACCCTCAGGGGTGATGGCAAGGGCGCCAAGGTGAGCCCGTCTGGTGCGCAGGGTAAGGAACTCAGTCTCGATCTCGGCGGCGGCGTCACGATGAAACTGGTCCTCATCCCCGCCGGAAAGTTCATGATGGGGTCGCCGGATTCCGAGCAGGGGCGTAACAAGAGCGAAGGCCCGCAGCATGAGGTCGTGATCTCCAAGCCATTCTACATGGGCGTGACGGAAGTGACCCAGGCCCAGTACGAAGCGGTCATGGGCACGAATCCGAGCAACTTCAAGGACGCGACCAATCCGGTGGAGATGGTTTCCTTGACCGATGCCACGGAGTTCTGTAAGAAACTCTCCGAGAAGACCGGCCAGGCCGTCCGCCTGCCGACGNNAGTGGGAATATGCCTGCCGGGCAGGAAGCAATACGCGGTTTTCGTTTGGCGATTCCGATAGCATTTTGGGCGACTACGCTTGGTGGCAGAGCAACAGCGGGGGCAAGACGCATCCCGTCGGCCAGAAGAAGCCGAACGCCTGGGGTCTCTACGATATGCACGGGAACGTCTGGGAATGGTGCGCGAACTGGTTAGGCTCTTACTCAAGCGGGTCAGCGACGGATCCGCGAGGGCCGGGTTCAGGCGGCTACCGTGTGTTGCGCGGGGGGTCGTGGAGCAGCCGCGATGCCGACTCCTTTCGGTGCGCGTTTCGCGACCGCCTCGACCGCCTCGGCCTGACGTCCCGCCGCGACTACAATGGGTTTCGTTGTGCCAGGACTCTTTTTTAATACGACAGCGCAGCTTCCCGGGTTTTGCGCGGCGGGCCTCCGCACCCGCCGCGCCGACTGCCACAAAATGCCGCAAAACTTCGTGAGCGTGCGGCACTTTTTCGCGGCGGGTACGGAGACCCGCCGCGCAATGAGCAAACTTGCGCTGTCGTATTAACCTTTGCACTTTTGCGCTTTTGCCCTTTGCTTTTGTAAGTCGCTGTACTTGCCTTCCGCCCCGTCGAAGACCCGCCGTGGCGGGCCGGGGCGAACGGTATGTACCTCTTTTCGGCCCCGACGGGGCCGCGGCGTGTAGCCGCGGGTGGAGCGGCGCGGCCGCTTTGCGGCCCGGCGCGCAACCCGTGGAAAACGGAACGCAGGAAAATCGTTTCTTCTTTATCCTCTTTTCGCCCCGGCCCGCCACGGCGGGTCTTCGACGGGGCGAAGGGGGTGTCCGAAGCAGCGGAAAATCCCGTTGCGGGGTAACCCGACCATCACTGATCCGGCCCGCGTGCCGTCACTTCCTCCGCCCCGCCGGGGCGGGTGTGTCGATAACCCATCTTTTCCACGGGTTGCGCTCCGCCCGCTTGCAGCGGGCAGAGCTCCACCCATGGCTACAAGCTGTCGCCCCGTCGGGGCTGATAAGGATAGGGTACACGGCCGGGCAAGGCCGGCCGTGGCACGCGACGTGATTTACGGCAAAGCATACGCGGCGGGTGCGGAGACCCGCCGCGCACGAATAGGCTCCCTTCGTCCCTCATCCTTCGACTTTGGACCTTGGACTTTGGACCTTGGACTTTGGGCTTTGGACTTTCCGTTGTGAACTTTGGACTATCTTTGTTGCTCCAGAAAAGAACTTGCACGCCAGAACCTCATTTTGGCACGCGCTTTGCACATATACTACCCATCTTGCCCATCCTTCCC
>PMZT01000063.1 GCA_003170085.1 Planctomycetia bacterium
TGCAGCCGTGCTGCTGCCCCGCGATCTACGGCACGGCTGCAAACAGCGCAGCCGTGGCACCCAACGTCGGTCATTCTGCCGCCCGGAAACGGTGCGGCCTACAGAACGCTTTCCACCGACTCCAGCCCCAGCGTCTCGCGGACTGCAAACGGTTCGCCATACGTGCGATTGATCTGGCCGCCCCAGTATCGGTTCGTCTCGGTCACGTACTCGACGACCGCCCCCGCCTGCGGGCCGCGGCCGTCGTAGAACTGGCTGCGGTAACATTCCACCGCCCGGAGCTTCGCCGCGAAATGCTCGGAGACATCCACGGCAAACGCCACGTCGGCGTGGGTCCGGAGGTGCGTGCAGTAGTAGTAAATCACGCGGGCGGGGTAATGCGGCTCGCCCTTCATGCGGGTCTTCGTGAGCTTGGCGTGAAAGCGGGCGTCGACGGCCAGCGCCGTGGCGGCCAGGTGATCCGGGTGGGCGTCGTTCCAGTAGGGAATGAAGAGGACGCGCGGCCGCAGGGTACGGATCGCCTCGGCCAGCCTGACGCGGGCGCGCAGCGTGGGCTCGAGCTCGCGGTTCTTGAGGCCCAGGTTCAGCCGCATCGTAAGGCCCAGCACCGCCGACGAGGCCGCCGTCTCGCGGCGCCGCTTGGCGGGCGTGCCGAACGGCGTCGGCTCGCCGCTCGTCAGGTCCACGACGGCCACGCGCCGGCCGGCCCGGATGAGTTTGATGATCGTGCCGCCCATCCCGAGTTCGGCGTCGTCCGGGTGGGGCGCCACGACGAGGTATTCGACTTGCCGGTCGGTCGCCATGAGTCGCCCCCCTGCCGTCAGAAATGGGGTGGACGAGGGGATTCGAACCCCCGACCCTCGGGACCACAACCCGATGCTCTAACCAACTGAGCTACGCCCACCACCCACGAGGTTACGGCGCCGCATGCTCAATAATGACGGCGCGGTTGGCCCGCGCCGAGACGCCGCATTATGCCGTGAAAGCCCGCCCCGGTCAAGGTCATTAGGACGACAGCGTAACTTTGCTATTGGCGCGGCGGGTACGGAGACCCGCCGCGCAAAACCTGGAAAATTGCGCTCTCGTATTAGCGCTGAAGCCGTTTACCCGCCCTGCCCCGCCCGCTGAATCTGGAAGATGGCGGTGCCCGCGCGCCAGTTTGCGCACCAGGCGCCGGTGGGCCGGTATCCGGACGTCAGGTAAATCTCGGCCACGCGTTCCAGATTCTCCTTCTCGCAGAACTCGCGGAAGTCCTTGACCGTGCACAGGTGCACGTTGGGCGTGTTGAACCAGTGGTACGGCAGGACGCGGCTGCGCGGCATGCGGCCGCCGAGGAGCAGTTGCAGCCGCACGGCCCAGTGCCCGAAATTCGGGAAGCTGATGATCGCCCGCCGTCCGACGCGCAGCATCTCTCGGATGACGCGCGGCGGGTCGAGCGCCTGCTGGAGCGTCTGGCTCAGGATGACCACGTCGAAGTGGCCGTCGCGGTAGAAGCTCATTCCTTCGAGCATATCACCCTGGAAGACCGGCACGCCGCGGCCGATGCACTTCATGACCTCGGCCTCGTCGATCTCAACGCCGCGGCCCTCGCACCGCTTGTACTCGATGAGGTCCGAGAGGAGTTGCCCGTCGCCGCAGCCGAGGTCGAGGACCTTGGCGTTGTCGGGCACGAGCGATTCGATCAGCTCGTAGTCGATGCGCATCTTGGCCGGCCGTTTCAGGAGAATCATGGCGTGGCGGCCCTCCCCCGATCCCCCTCGCGAACGCGGCGTTGGACGTTCGCCAGGAAGCCCGAAAGGGCGCCGCCCAGCGTCTCGTTCGGATGGAAGAACGAATCGTGGCCGTACGGCGCGTCCAGCTCGATGAACGTCGTCGGCACGCCGTTGGCCTTCAGTGCCCGCACGATCTCCTTCGACTGGTACGTTGGGAAGAGCCAGTCGCTCGAGATCGAGATCACCAGGAACTCGGCCTTCACGTCCTGGAACGCCTGCAGGAGCGACCCGTATTTGGCCGGAAGGTCGAAGTAATCCATCGCCTTCGAGATGTAGAGATACGAGTTCGCGTCGAACCGGCGCACGAAGCTGTCGCCCTGGTACCGCAGGTAGCTCTCGACCTCGAACTCGGTCTTGAAGTCGTAGCCGAATGCCTTGCGGCCCTGCAGGCGCCGGCCGAACTTCACGTGCATCTGCTCGTCCGACAGGTACGTGATGTGCGCGATCATTCGGGCGATGGCCAGGCCGGCCCACGGCGGCTCCTTGCCGTAATACTCGCCCTCGGCCCAGTTCGGGTCGGCCATGATCGCCTGCCGCCCGACCTCGTCGAAGGCGATGCCCTGGGCGCTCAGCCGCGCGGTCGTGGCGATCGGAATCGCCGACGCCACGCAGTCGGGATACCGCACGACCCATTCAAGGACATGGAACCCGCCCACGCTGCCGCCCTTGATCGAGAGCAGCCGCCGGATGCCAAGGTGGTCGATGAGCTCTTTCTGGGCGCGGACCATGTCGGAGATCGTCACGACCGGGAAATCCGGCCCGTAGGGTTTGCCGGTCTTCGGGTTGAGGCTCGACGGCCCCGTGCTGCCCTTGCAGCCGCCGATGATGTTCGAGCAGATGACGAAGTATTTCGTCGTATCGATCGCCTTGCCGGGGCCGACGTAGAGGTCCCACCAGCCGGGCTTCTTGTCTTGCGGCGTGTGATAGCCGGCCACGTGGGCATCGCCCGAGAGGGCATGGCAAATGAGGACGGCGTTATCGCGCTCGGGGGCAAGCTCGCCGTAAGTCTCATACGCAAGCGTGATGGGACCGAGCTTCTGGCCGCACTCGAGTTCCATCTCGTTGGGCGGCTCGGCAAAGGTGAAGACCTTCGTCTCGACGAGGCCCACGCTGTGGGCGCCGCCGAGGCGACTGTCGTCGTCCACCGGAATGACTTCGTCAATCGACACGGCTGACCTCGCTGTCATGGCGTCGTGCGGGCCACGCGTACCCAACAAAAAAACCCCTTCTTGAGATAAGAAGAGGTTCGCACGGGTTTCGCCGGATCTCTCTTATCTATCCCCCTTGCGGGGGCGGGAGTTAGCACCAGCGTCCGTACAGGACCGGTTGCCGTGGCTTCGTCGGGCCCTTCCCTCAGCCACTCTCGATAAGAAATACCTATTCAGTTGTCCGGCGCAATATACGGCTGTTTCTCCCGACCGTCAACACAAAATCGCCGGAAGCCGTAATGCGTTACGGGTGCCACCCAAGAGGGAGGGTCCACCGGGCGCAGCCGGCTCAGGTGCGCAGCGCGGGCGGTTTGGGCTTGGCCTCGGGCGCGGGCGGCGGGGCCTCACGAATCTCGCCGCGGAGCCGATCGATCTCGTCCTTCATGAGCGCCAGTTCCTGCGACAGCGCCTTCTCACGCCCCGCCTGACGCGAGAGGACCACCGAGTAGTGCAGCACGATCGCCGCAAGGAAGACGAAGCACAGGAACGTCATCAGCACGCCGCGATCAAGGTGCAACCACTCGGCGGCGCTCAGGATCGCCCCAGGCATGATCGCAAAAACAAGGATCATCAGGCCCGTGCACACCCAGAGGACGGCGTACTCCTCGCGAAGGCGGCGCTTGCGGATCAGTTCGAGCGTCAGCCCAAGCAGCAGCGCCCCCAGCAGCAGCAGGACTATCGTTTGCGTCCAGATCATCAGGCGACCTCTCCTTCCAGCCGGACCGGCGCCTTCACCGCGTCCATCAGCACGGCGAGCAGCACCCTCGACATGTAATGGATGCCGGTCATGGCCCCGATTGAAGAAACCCCGCGGCGCCGCCGGCGTATCGTGGCCGGCACCTCGCGGACCCGCAGCCCCTGCCTCCACATGAGCACGAGCGATTCCGGCTCCGGATAGTCCTGCGGATACTCCTGGGCGAAAAGCTCGATGGCCCGCCGCCCCGCCCCGCGGAAACCCGAGGTCGGATCGGTCACGCGCTGTCCCACCACCGCCGAAATCGCGCTGCAAAGCATCTTGATGCCCACCAGCCGCAGGCCCCGGGCCGTCATGCCGCGCGGCCGCAGGAACCGCGAGCCCACAACGAGGTCGGCCTCGCCCGCCAGGAGCGGCGCCGCCAGGTCCGCCAGCCGCCGCGCTCGGTGCTGACCATCGCCGTCAAACTGAAACGCCATGTCGTAACCATGCGCGTAGGCGTACTGGAACCCCGTCTGGACCGCGCCGCCGATGCCCAGGTTCACGGGCAGGTCGATGACCGTGACACCCGCCCGGCGAGCCCGCATGGAGGTCTCGTCGGCCGACCCGTCGTTGACAATGAGCACATCGGCCCACGGGGCATGGCGCCGCAGGTCGCGAATGACCCCCGCAACGGCGTCTTCCTCGTTGTAGGCCGGAACGACGACCAGCGCGCGCCGCCCCCGGAGGTCGAGCTGCGCACTCTCCGGAATGTCCTCGTGGTCGTACCGCACGGTCGCTCGTCTCCGGCCGAAATGTCTCCGGTGCGTATCATAGCCACAGTGGCCCCGACACTCAAGGGGCGGGTGGAAATTAACCCGATTTTGCCATTGACATAGACGGCCCAAACGGTATCATACGGTTACTTTGTTCGTCACTCCGACGTAACAAGCCCGCGAAGTCCAAAGAAGATTTTCGTCGGCAGAAGGTCACAGGCTACGGGGGACCTGGGCGCCTTCGAGCACCATTCCCCCACGCAAAGGACGGAAGAACATGTTCGCAAAAGGCAAGAAGAAGGGCACCGTGCAGTTTTCTTTCAAGCCGGAGATGAGCGAGGCGAAAGTCTACCTGGCCGGCGGTTTCAGGAGCTGGCAGCCGCTGCCGATGAAGAAACAGAAGGACGGGCGTTTCACCGTCGAACTGCCCCTCGCGCGCGGCGAGCACGAATATAAGTTCGTGGTCGGCGGCCAGTGGATCACGGATCCGGACCACAGCGCGTGCATCGCGAATTCGTTCGGCACAAAGAACTCGGTCGCGCGGGTCGAATAGACTCGGCGCCGCCACTCAAGCTTAACGGCTGGGGGGAGTAAAATGGTCGGTATCCAGGGGTGCAATGCGACGTTTCGCTTCCTGCGGCCGCGCGCCCACCGCGTGTGCCTCGTCGGGGAGTTCAATGGTTGGGATATCAACAACCTTCCGATGACCCGCTCGGCCGACGGCGTCTGGACGGCCACGCTGCGCCTCGATCCGGGCGAGTATCGGTTCCGCTATTGGGCCGACGGCCATTGGTTCGTCGACTATGCCGCTTTCGGCCTGGTCCACGGCCCGTTTGGCCTCGAAGGGGTCGTCCGGATTGTGGGGGCCGGCGGAAGTCCGGCTCCCGCGCCCTGTCCCGACGAAATCGTGGCCGCGTAAGTCATCGCCGCTTGCCACTTCCTCGGTGGATTTCCAAGGATCCGCGGTCCGGCTTTTTGCCCTGGCGCACAGAGGCAACTGCCCCCGTGCGCCCGGACGCCGGCAGGCCGCCGAAAACACCTTTTAATTGACCGGCGCAAAACGCCGATTAAACGGTATCATAAGGAGGAAGGCAGGGCTTATCGAAGCCCGCCTGCGCCCCGGCGAAGAACGCGACGGGGAGCCACCCGCGTGTAACGGCCCCTGGCCGTCCGCGGCGGCGGTTCCCGGGCAGCAAGGAAGTTCGCACCGGAGTGGGCTCATGCGCATCGCAATGGTAACCTGGGAATCGCTGCACTCGATCGCCGTGGGCGGCGTGGCGGCGCACGTGACGGAACTGGCGGCAGCCCTGGAGCGGCGCGGCCACGAGGTCCACGTCTTCACCCGCCGCGCGCCCGGCCAGCGCGGCCACGACTGGATTCACGGCGTGCACTATTACCGCTGCACGTATCCCGGGCATCCGGATTTCGTGGATGACGTGAACAACATGTGCCGGGCGTTCGTCGACCGCGTTTTCGAGGTCGAGGACTTCGTCGGCCATTTCGATCTCATCCACGCCCACGACTGGCTGGCCGCCAACGCCATGATCTGGATCAAGCAAGGCCGCGGCCACAAGGGCATCCTCACGATTCACGCCACCGAGTTCGCCCGCTGCGGCAATACCGTCGCGGGCGGACGGTCGCAGCGGATTCGCGACCAGGAGCGCGCGGGCACTTACTGGGCCGATCGCGTGATCGCCGTCTCGAAGGCCACCGAGGCCGAGATCCTGTCGATGTACCAGGTGCCGGCGTGGAAGACGTCGGTCGTCTATAACGGCGTCAGCCCGCACCTGTTTGACGTCGAGCACGACACGGGCGCCGCCAAGCGGAAGTACGGCCTCGCGCCGCTGGACCCCACGGTCCTCTTTTGCGGCCGTCTGACGAGCCAGAAAGGCCCGGATATCCTGCTCGAGGCGATTCCGCGCGTTCTCAAGAAGCACCCGCAGGCGAAGTTCCTCTTCGCCGGCGACGGCGACATGCGCGGCGCCCTGGAAACACGGGCGCGGCAACTGGGCGTGGTGCCGGCAGTGCGGTTCCTGGGCCTCCGCGGCGGCGGCGACCTCGTCAGCCTTTTCAAGCTATGCGACACAGTGTGCGTACCCAGCCGCAACGAGCCGTTCGGGATCGTCGTGCTCGAAGGCTGGAGCGCCCGCAAGCCGGTGGTCGTGACGCAGATCGGCGGGCCGAACGAGTATGTCGAGCACGAAACGACGGGGCTGAAAATCTTCCCCACGGTGGATTCGGTCACGTGGGGCCTGTCGACGATGTTCTCCGATTTCGACCGCGCGCGGTGGATGGGCGAGAACGGCCGTCGCACCGTCGAGGCGCGATTCACCTGGGATAAGATCACCGAGGACACGTTGGCCATTTACGATCCGGACCACGTGCCTCAGCCGCCGAAGCCGATTGTCCTCCAGCCCCGCGCCGCGGCCCAGACGGCTGCGAACCTGTCCGAAGCCGTAGCAACGCTGCAGACCGCCGCCGAGAGCGCACCCCAGGCGGAACCCGTTCCTGCTCTGACCTCGCCCGCGGCAGAGCCTGCTGCGCTGGCGACCGCCGGGGTCGAGCAGGAGAATGCCGCGGGGCAGCCGCTCCGCGTTTCCGTTAAGCTCTCGCTGAAACGTCGCCGCAACGGCCTCTCGGTGGCCGACTCCAAGGCCGCGTGCGAGAAGGTCCTGGCGGAGGCGGGCCTCGCGGCGAAGTTCAAGGGCGATACGGCCCGCATCGAAGGCGAATGGGACGCCGTGCTGGCGGCCATTAACCACTGTTACCGCGTGGTCGATGAGATCGGCAAGGCCCAGATCACCGCCACGGTGGAACTGCCTGGGGCGATCGACGAGTTGCTGGCGTGGGAAGAGTCGGAAGTCCACGATGAGGCCCTCGACACGCCGAGCCGCACGGGCACGCAGTCGACCCATGCGGTGTACGTGGAGGGGCGCGGACAGGGTCGGCGGACTACGAGCGGCCACCAGCCTTCTTTGGGCCGAACATAAACAGTTCCGTGCACCACGACCGCTTCTTCAGGAACCACAGGTATCGCTCGTAAAGCGGGCCGACGTGGAAATCCTCTCGCTCGATTTCGAACACGTGGGTAAAAAGGTTGCGCGCCACCGGCAGGTCGAACTTCCAGTGATGGTCGCCCACGGCCGTCTCGTACGGCGCAATACCCCCGAACAAAGCCGCCGCAATGCCCGACAGGCCGCGGTCGTTCGGCAGCGACACGAGCACGCGGCCGTCGTCCGTAAGAACGCGGGCGCACTCCTGCAATAACTCCAGCGGGTAGAACAGGTGTTCGAGCGTGGCAATGCACACGACCGCGCCGAACGAGCGGTCGGCAAACGGCAGGCGCTTCTCGTTCAGGTCGACGTGCACAGCCCCGCGGAAGGCCTCGACCACGTTATCGGCCCCCACGTACTCGATCTCAGGCGGCAGGAACCGGGCCAGTTCCCCCTTATGACAGCCCACGTCGAGCAGCCGGCCGCGATAGCCCTTATAGAAGTCGGCGACAAGGCCGTACCGCCGGCGCTCGTAGTCGCCGATCTTCAGCCAGTAGGTCATGTCGTATTTGGATACGTCCGCCATCGCAGTCCTCGGGGCCGGCGGCGGCGTCACAGCCTTGGCGCGCAGCCGCCCGTTACGCGAGCGTCGCGACGTAGATGACCTGGTAACTCAGCGCCGCCGGCGCCGGGAACCACCACGAGAACGCCCAGCAGATGCCGGCGCCCTTCGTCGCGACCATCTTGAAACCCGACCGCTCCAGAATCCGCCACACCCAGCGCGGACTGAAGCAGTACACGTGCTGCTCGGTATAGTAGAAGCGGCGGAGCAGCAGAAGCTCGGGGATGATGACCGGCAGGCCGATGACGTTGGGCGTGGTCAGAATCAGACGCCCGCCGGGCGCCACGTGCTTGTGGACCAGCCGCAGGATGTCGAACGGCTGCTCGACGTGCTCGATGATCTCGCCCATCGTGATCGTGTCGAAGACCTGGCCCTCGAGCACCTTGTTGATGTCGTACAGGTCGCCCACGAACTGCTCGGTGTACGGCGGAAGGAGCCGCGCAAACGGCTTCCGGTCGAACCCCGCCACACGCTTGCCGCGCAGGAACGGATTCGGGCCTTCCGCGCAGCCGATGTCGAGGACCGATTCGCCGACGGCGAAGCCGGCGACCTTCTGTAAGCGTTTGCGGTCCATCCACGTCATGCCGCGCGGCTGATACAGGACTTCCGCGGTCTCAGTCATGATCGTTCCGATCCTCAAGAGTCCCGCCCCTGTGCCGGCGACTCGTACCGCACACGGGCCGTAACGAGGCGTATGCTAGAAGCCGGCCCCAGCCAAGTCAAGGTGCCGCGCTACAGCCGGCCCAGGTCGCACATCAGCAGCATCGTCATCACCGCGAGCACCACCGCCGTAGTCACGAGCGTCTCGCGCCAAAGCCCGACACCCGTGGCCCTCGCGACCAGGGCAACGCGCACCAGCGTGCCCACCAGGAGCACCGCCACGAACACGCCGGCCAGCCCGATCACGCCCCACGCCACGACGGCCGGGTAACCGGCCAGCACGATCGCCGCAAGGCTGATCCATTCCACAACGGTCAGCGGTCTCTCCATGCCGCTCGCCAGGAGCACCGGGTTGAAGAGCATCCGCGAGATCTCGAAGAAACCCGCCGCCAGCAGCACCGTGAAGACGGCCCCCTGCCCCTCCTGGTGCAGATACACGAGGACCAGCCCCTTCGAGGCGTTCACGATCAGGACAAACAGAAGCCCCACGGCGCTGACGCCCCAAAACGCGCGGCGGAGGACCCGCGCCATCTCGGTCTTATCGGACGAGGCGCGCAAATTCGCCACCGCCGGAAAGAGCACCCGGCCGACCGGCCCGCAGAGCGCCGTGACCAGCAGCGCCAGGCTCCACGTGACCCAGAACGTGGCCGACGCCGCATCGCCGCCCGCCGCCCACGCCACCAGCACGCCCGCCTGCGTCGTCACGGGCGACGCGGCCGTCGGCAGGAACATGAAGAACCAGTCGCGGCCGATGCCGCCCAGCGGCAAGCCCGTGCGGGCCACTGGCTGCTTGCGGCGCTTCAGAAATATCCATAACTGAAGTCCTATCAGCAGCGCCGCTACCGCGGACGCAACGGCCCACGCACCGATCAGGCCCATCCACGCCCACCCGGCGACCAGCATCACGAGCGCCGCTGCGCCCAGCCGGAGCGACTGGAATGTGATGCCCTCGGCCAACAGACTCCAGCGCATCCGCTGGAACCCGTCGAACACAGCCACCATGACAACGATCATCGACCAACTCGGAAACCACAGCGCCGCCAGTTGAAGGGCCGCCACGTGGCCCTCGATCGTCGCGGCCCACGCCGGCCAGCCGATCCGCGCCGCCCACAGGACCACGAGGGGCACCACCACGCCCAGGACGAGCAGCACCGCGCCGATCCCGCCGCCGAGGATGAGGCCCGCACCGACGGAGCGGGCAATCTCCGCGGATTCCCCCTCGCCGCCGGCGGCCCGGGCCCGCGAGATGCGGAGCGTCACGCTCTGCGCAACGCCGACCGCCGTCAGCAGGATGACGGTCATCACGATGGAGTTGATCGCGGCCAGGCGGCCGGCATCGGCCGTGTCACCAGGCCGCGCGTAGACGCGGTTGATCATGACCATGACCGCCAGACTGGCCAAGCCGCTCACGACCTGCGCGGTAAAGATCGCCGCAAGGTTCCCGTGCGCCAATTCCCACAGGCGCCTGCGAACTTCGGCGATCGTCAGCGGCGCGGCCGTGGTCATGCGGTCGGTCCCCCGGGTCCCTCGAGCGCCGCCCGGAGAGCCGCCAGCAGGCGATCGCGCTCCGGGTCGGGCTCGTACGTCAGGTGCGCGTCGGCCTTGGCCTGCGCCCGACGGACAGCGGCTTCCAGGTGCGCCACGTCGTAGACGACCTCGATCATGCGGCTGCGTCCCTCGATGGACCGCGCCGTCTGAAACTGGTGGTCGTCGACCAGCTCGCCCAGGGTGTGGTCGCGCGGCAGAAGCACCAGGGGCTTGCCGAACCGCCGCGTCATGAGCACCGCCCCCACCGACGCCTGCCCCACGAGAACCCGGCATTCGCTTACGAGGCGCTGCATCGTGCCGAACGTAACGTAGTCGAAGCACGGGGCGTTGCGGGCCTCGAACCGCGTCTCGCGGCCGCTCTGGAGGAGCACCGGCTCGCCCAGACGCGGCGCCATCTCGTCCATCGCCGCCAGCAGGCGCGCGAACATCACACCCGAACTGCCGGCCGACACGAGAATCACATCAGCCTCCCGGCATACCGCGCCTTCGGGCCGAGGTGTTTCAGAAGCGCCTCCGACTGCACCAGGAACGTCTCGCACACCGGGTAGACGAACGGTGCCGTGCCGGAGGGCCGTTCCTTGCGCGCCGCGGTTTCAAGGAAGATGCAGCGCGACCGGAGGAGCACTCGCGCCAGCCAGAACGGGATGATCGCGAGCTCGGCCCCCGTCGCGAAGAGGATGTGCGGCCGGAAGGTCAGCAGAATCCACAACCACTGGAACGTCGTGAGGATCGTGCCGATGAGGAGCCGCATCCCCTTGTCGCCGCCCAGGAAGATGCCGTAGCACCGCGTGAGGTTGCGATGTCGGAAGTCGCGCAGCGTGGACCAGTCATAATGGGCGAGCCTGACCTCGTGCCCATCGAAGGCATCGAGGCACTCGTAGAGTTCCTCAACGTGCCCGCCCCCGCCGGCGATGCAGAGAATGCGTTTCGGTCGCGCCGCGATCATAGTGCCGCTATCGACTGGCTCACCCCCACGTCCACCCTGACCAGGATAAGCGTCACCGCGCCGGCCAGATACTCGTGCCGCGACACGGGAACGCCCAGTTCCCCGAAAAGATGGTGATAGGGATGCGCGAATGTGTATTCGTTCAGATTCACCGACCGTTCGCCCTCTCGCCGCTTGGGCACGTACTCCTCGATGCACCACAGGGTCTTGCGGGTCACTCGGACAAGTTCCAGGATGGCCTCGCGGATATCCTGGGGCGGCACGTGCATCAGCACGCCGTGCGTGAAGACCGCCTCGAAGGCACGGTCGGGCAGCGGCAGCCGCCGGATGTCGCCGCACACCAGCGGAACACGGCCGCCCACTTCGCTCTGAACCTTCACGAGCAAGTGATGGCTCACGTCCATGCCCGCCAGCCAGCACGGATACCCCAGCCCCTCGCGCAACATCTTCAGGTTACGCCCGAAACCGCAGCCTACCTCGAAGATCTGCGTCGGCCGAGCCTCTCGCATCCGATCGAGCAACCAGCGGTTCGACTCGTGAAGTTCACGCTGATACACCTGACTGGAGAACCGGTCGGCCCACCCTTCCCAGAATCGCTTGGGGTCGTATCCGCCCCGAAGGAACGCCAGCCCGCCATTCTTGAGGCTGACGAGCCACCGCACAACGCGGAATCGCGCAAGGAAGACCTTGAACCTGCCGGTCATCCCCCGACCTCCTCTCGCACGCCCGTCCCAGACCGGCCGGCGGCCCTGGCCCTGCGGCGTGTGCGCTCGGCGACGTAATAGATCAGGAACTCGAAGAAGAGGTCGTCCAGCACGTGCGTCTTCATGAACTTGCGGGTGCCCAGGAAGAGCCCCTTGGGGTACCGCATCGCCAGCCAGGCCGCCCGCCCGAGGACACTCGGCCTGAGCAGCGAGTGAAGGCAATTCCGCCAGATGAACATCTTCTGGAAGCGCGCCCGGAAGTGCTCCAGTTCCTCGGCCGTGAAGTGGATCAGCAGCGGCGGCGTCTTTTTCATGCCCGTCTCGCCCGGCGTGAAATGGAAGTTCCAGTGGTTCTCCTGGGCCATCTGCATCAGTTCCGTGCCGGGGAACGGCGTCAGGAAGAACGAACTGGCGAAGTCCGGCCTGATCTCGCGCGCCAGGCGGAAGGTGGCCTCCACATCTTCGTAATCTTCCGACGGGCAACCGAATATGAACGAGGCCATCGTCCGGATGCCCACCTTCTTGGCGATGCGGAACGCCCGGCGCACGCTTTCGGCGTCGGCGTTCTTCTTGAGGGCCTTCAGCACGCGGTCGGAGCCGCTCTCGACGCCGAAGTCCATTTGCACCAGGCCCGCCTGCTTCATGGCCGCAAACATCTCTTCGTCGGCCGTCTTGACGTGGGCCTGGCATCCCCAGGCGACCTTGATCTTGCGCTCGATCATCACCCGGCAGAATTCCATGACCCACTTCTTGTGCAGCGTGAAGGTATCGTCGATGAACCAGATGGTGTCGATCTGGTAGTCGCGGATGAGGTGCTCCACCTCCTGGATCACGTTCTCAACGCTGCGGCGCCGCACCGTGCGGCCGAAGATGCACTTCGACGCACACCAGATGCACGCAAATGGGCAGCCCCGGCTGGTGATGACCGGCGTCGACCGCTCGGACCAGCGGCCACGAATGAAGCCGGGCGGAATCAGGTACTCGTCGAAGTTCAGCAGGTGCCGGGCCGGCATCGGCACGTCGTCGAGGTTCTCGATGAAGGCCCGCGGCGGCGTCCGGACCACCTGGCCCGATGCGTCCTTGAACAGGATTCCGTGGACGTCCTGCCACGAGGTGCCGGCGGCAAGGCGCTGGCAGAGATCGAGCATCGTCATCTCGCCTTCGCCGATGGCCGCGATGTGGGCCCCGAGGCCGGCGAGCGACTCCTCGGGCATCGTTGACACGTGGATGCCGCCCACGATCAGCGTGGCCTTGGGAACCTCCTTGCGGATAAACTCGGCCACGTGCTTCGCCCGGAGCCAGTAGTCGGTCAGCACGGTCATGCCCACCACATCGGGCTGATAGGCGGCAATATCGGGCAGGGTCCGGTCGTCATACGGGGAGACATCGAAAACACGTACCTCAAAGCCCGCTTTCTCGAGCACGGCTCCGATGTAAAGAACCCCAAGCGGCGGCAGGACGCTCGAGTAGCTCTCGACCCGCGGATTCACCAGCGCAATCTTCAGACCGCTTGGCATCAACGTGCCTCCGTTACATGGAGCTTCACCCGGCCGGCGGGTAACCGTTTCCGGAATCCATGGGCGATTTATTCTAGGGCAAAATCGGCCCGAAACAAGGGTTTTCGCCGGACAGGAAGCTACTTCTTGCGGGCGAACGTGGTGGGAATGGCGCTGTAGCCGGTACGGGATTCGAGCCACACCGGCGCCATGGCCGCGACCGTCAGGCCGGCCCAAACCAACCGGCGGGCCAGGCCCTCAAGGGCGCTGCCGCTGGACTCGGCCTGCCAGAACCGTTGCGGATCGGCCCACGGCACGGCACTGATGGCAGCCGTCGGCGGGTGCAGGAGGCTCGTGTGGTACACGACGGCCATCGCCTCGAACTCCTCGGCGTCAAGAAGCCGGCCCAGGAGCCGCGGAGTGTAGTAGTAGAGGTCGCGCGGCACGTCCACGGCCGCCCACCGCCCCTGGAATATGCGGGCCTGGAGGCTCGCCACGTTCGGCACCTGCACGACCAGCCGCCCGCCGGGCGCAAGGATGCGGCGGACCTCGGCCAGGAGCCGCCGCGGATCGTGCACGTGCTCCATCACGTTGTAGAGCGTCACGGCCCGGAACCGCGCCTCCGGAAAGTGCGCCTCCTCGAGCGTGCCGCGGCGCACATCGAACCCCAGGCGATCGCGCGCGTAGTCGGCGGCAGGCGACGTCTCGACGCCCGACGGCACAAGCCCCGCGTCGCGCATCACCAGGAGCCGATCGCCGCTGGAACAGCCGACATCGAGCACCAGGTCGCCCTTGTCGAGCTGCGCGTGGGCGATCAACTGCCGCGTCTCGAACCGCAGCAGGTGGAAGCGGTACGCCTTCTCAAGCTGGTGAATGCGCGAGGGCGGGCCGTCGCCCTCGGGCTTCCAACTGTAGGTGGACGGGTAATAGCGGCCGATCTCGTCGGCGGCAGGGCGCGGGTTCACCCACGCCAGCCCGCACTGCGGGCACTTCACCACGCGGAAAAGCTCATGCGGCGGGAACTTGTCGGCCTTCTGAAACCAGGGCCAACCCGGCTTGTGGCACAAGATGCAGTTAGATTGTTCCATGAAGTGCTCGAACGCCGGCGCTGGTACTACAACCCCTTCGCCTGGCCGAACTCGCGGATCGCCGCAATGATGGTCCCGAAGTCCTGCTCCGTCAGGTCCGGAAAGAGCGGCAGCGTCAGCAGGCGCTTCCAGACGCGCTCGCACACGGGCGTCTTGCCGCGGCATTTCTTGTACATAACGTAATGATTGTTGGGAATGTAGTGGACGCCGGTCGAGACGCCCCGCTCGGCCAGGAAGGCGTTCAGGTCGTCGCGGTGATCGGTCTGAATCACGTAATTGTGCCAGTCGGGCCGCGTGTCAGGCTCCACAAGGGGGCACTGCAACCAGGAGAGTCCGGCCAGGGCCTCGTCGTACCGGCGTGCCCATGCCTCGCGGCGGGCGTTCATCTCGTCCAGCCGCGCGAGTTGCACCAGGCCGATGGCCGCCGGAATGTCGTTCATGTGGTACTTGAAGCCGACTTCCTCGACGTCGTAGTACCAGGAGTACTTGACGATCGTCTCGCGGCTCCAGGTGTCCTTGGAGATGCCGAGCCAGCGCAGCTTGCGGATGCGCTCGGCGGCGGCATCGTCGTTCGTAACGATCGCCCCGCCCTCGCCCGTCGCCAGGTTCTTCACGGCGTGGAAGCTGAAGCAGCCGAAGCGGCCGATAGTGCCGAGCTTGCGGCCGCGATGCTCGCCGCCGCAGCCGTGGGCCGCGTCCTCGATGAGAATGAGATTGTGCTCCCTGGCGATGGCCTCCAGGGCATCCATCTTGCACGGCCGCCCGCCGTAGTGCACGCAGACGAGGGCGCGGGTCTTCTTCGTAATGCGCTTACGCACCGATTCGGGATCGATATTGGCCGTGGCCTCTTCAACGTCGGCAAAGACGGGCTTCGCGCCCACGTACAGGATGGCGTGGTTGGTGGAAACGAACGTGAGCGGCGTGGTAATGACCTCGGCCCCCTTCAGGTCGGCCACCACCATGGCCAGGTGGAGGGCCGCGGTGCCGCTATTGAGGCCGATCGCGTGGCGAACACCCAGGTACGCCGCGAACTTCTTCTCGAACTCGGCCGTCTTGGGGCCAAGGCCGACCCACCCGGAGGCCATGACCTCGCGCACCGCCTGGAACTCCGCCTCGCCGTACGACGGCCGAAATACAGGTATCGTCATCTAGGACTCCAAGAACAGGCCCCCTGCCGTGCCGGACGTCACACGCGGCACCGGCGCCCGCGAAACGCGTGCATCAATCGTGAAGTGCGTATCCTAATACCCGCCACTCCGAACGTCAACCCTAACCCTCGGTGCTAATCATGATGCGCGATGTCGTAAGCCCCGATGCCAAAACGCCGGAAGATCTCCCTGATCCGGCGCATGCGCAATCGCCCCGTCCTCTTGATCGCCGCCCGTTTGCGGAGCATCCGCGGCAGGCCGACGAGCGCCTCCCAGTAGGCCCGCGCCAGGATGCATGCGACCTCGAACTTGGAGCGTTCGGCCGCCATCGCTCCCGCGCGGCCGCTGCCCCGCAGCGCCGCCAGGACTTGCCAGAAGTAGCGGTAGCCCGTCCAGAGAGTACCATACAGGATCAGCCAGAGGGGGAAGTTCTTGACGGCGACCCAGATGCGATTGCGCTCCACGAGGCGTACGAGGAACGGCGAGACGCTACCCGACGATGCCGCATGATGATGGTAAACGATCGCCGCGGGAACGTAAAGGCTTTTCCAGCCCTGACGCTGGGCCCGCCAGCCCATGTCGGTCTCGTCGGCGTAGGCGAAGAAGTCCTCGTCGTAAAGCTCGCCGTCGGGCAGGCGCAGGGCATCGAGCATCGCGCGGCGATAGAGGCAAAGGCAATCGGACGCATAGAACGTCTCGGCCGGTTCGCGCATCGCATCGGGCGACTCGCCCCGCCCGCGGCCCAGCGCCAGGCCGTCCGGGCACACCACGATGCCGGTGGCGTCGACCTTGCCGGTGGCGTGCAGGACGATGCACGGCGTGGCGGAGCCGACCCGCGGGTCGGTCGCGACCGCCTCAACCAGCCGCCGCACAACATCGGGCTCACAGACCGTGTCGTTGTTGACCAGCAGCACATACGGCGTTTCCGCCAAGCGAATCCCGACGTTGTTGCCGCCGCCGAATCCCAGGTTCTTCTCGTTCACGTGCAGGCGGACGGTGGGGAAGTCGCGGCGGATGATCTCGGGCGAGTCGTCGGTCGAGGCGTTATCGACCACCAGGATATCGAGCGCCGGGTAGTCCTGCGCAAGGAGCGAGCGCACGCAGTCGCCGACCACCCTGGCACCGTTCCAATTGAGCACCAGGGCCGTTACGCGCGGCAGAGGTTGCGGTTCGACACTCAAGGCATCGCACTCCCGATTCGCACGACCCGTCAGCATCGCGGCTAACACGACAACACCACTTTGCGCGGCGGG
>PMZT01000018.1 GCA_003170085.1 Planctomycetia bacterium
GCGATCATCTCGGCGTGGGCGGTGGGGTCCTGAAGTGTCTCGCGCTGGTTGTGCGCGCGGCCGATGGCGCGGCCCTCGTGCACGATGACGCACCCGACGGGCACCTCGTCGTGTTCGAGCGCCGCCGTGGCCAGCTTCAGGGCCTCGCCCATCCAGTGTTCGTCGGTGTTCAGCATGGTATAAGACTATCCGAAAAGGCGTGGCAACAAGGAGGCCACAGGCACAGAACATGCCACGGGCTACATCTCAAACAAATCATGTGGGCCCGCTGCGCCCGCCACTCCCTGCTTTCGCGACCACAGGTGGGTACGCGTGTTATAATTCCAGCCCCGCTCGGTCAAACGAGTTATGAATTCCCGGCGGTTCATGGCCAGGCAACTAAGTGCCCTGCGGTGCCAAAGCTCTATGACCAGGCGATTGAATAGCGCTTCGCTCGCGAAGCAGTCTGTGCCATTGTCAAGGCACGTTTCGAACACTTCCGAGAGAATGGTTGAGACTTCCGCGTCACTGGGTCTCGGTGTCGGCCTTCTCTTCTTGGCCTCGGCGGGCTTGTAGAACGTGATAATCATCTCACCCGCCAGCACACTGGCCGAGTTCTTCTTCTTATGCATTGACCAAATGACGTCGCCTGTCTGGGTTATGGCTGCCTTCAGTTCAGCCCCGCAAGCATCCGCGGTTTCCAGTATGGTTGCAAAATAGCTCAGGTCCCAATGTTGGAAAACAATAGAGCACCACCTGTCCGGCCGCAGCAACCGAAAACAGGCCTCTATGCTTCGTGCCAGACTTTGCTTATAGTGGTCTTCCGTAAGACCTCGCTCGCCGCCAACGATGGTTTCACGGTCTCTTGTCTCCTCGCTGATCGGGAACCCGAGCCAATGGTTCCACAGAACGGATAAATCCAGGTAGCTTATGAAGGCCCCATAGGGCGGATCGGTAAAGATGTAGTCCACGCTGCCCGGCTTGAGCACACGTTCGAGATCGGCCGCATCATGAGCCATCACACGAAAATCGCGGCGGCTGTCAATCACGGGTGAGCCCTTGGCAAGCGACTGCCAGTACTTACCAGCTTGCAGCACTTCCTCTTTGGCGGCCAGTACATTCAGGAAGCGGCCGTGGAAGGTCTCCCAAATCGGCAATTCCACGCACTGAGAGGCGAGCTTATAACGGTAGATACTGAAGATGCTTGATCCGCCGCGGCTGGCGGCCCTTCCCTTGGCTGAGAGAAAGGTCTTGTTGAGTTTTGCCACGGAAGCCGACCACGCAAGCAAGAGCAGATCACGAACAATTCCCGTCGGTTCCTCGTCAATGGCCTTCTTGATCACAGCGAGGCCGGCCAGTTGGCGCGGGGTGAACAAGTCAAAGAAGTATTCCGCGTCCGAGGTCTTCGGCAATCGGATGTTCTGCGGCAGCGGAAGCCGCTTAAGCCATTCCTTGGCGGCCCCCTCATCCTTCTCAATTTCCGCAACGGGCTGCTTGCATTGCTGATGCACGCGGTCAAATGCCTCGCGCAGCGGAAGTGTCGAAGGAAGGGTTGTATCCGCTATATTTCGGGCGATGAAGTTGGCGAAAGGGTTCAAATCGTTGTGAATCGCGTGTCTTCGAAGCAGCATCGCCTCTATGGCAGTGACCCCGGTGCCGCCGAATGGGTCCAATACCACGTCGCCTTCCATTGAATACTGTTCGATATAGGCCCGCACCACGTTGGACGGACGCCGCGTGAAATAGGGGTGAACCCCGTAATGCCGCGCGTCCTGCTGCCGTGCGGCCGGAATGGCGTTAAGAATGGGCTGGATGTTGGCGCGGCTCATTTAGCGATCCAAGTAATCCGCCAAGGCGGGCAAATCAATGAAATCGATGTGCTCCGGCGGATTGATGAAATTGTGCCTCATGCATAAGACCACCGCTCGCGGAAGTTTTGTATAACGGGTCACCTGGTAGGTAAATCCTTTTGACTGGGTTTTCACCTCCACCGGGCAATCATACACCGGCAAATCGGAGAATTGAAATCGGCTGTTCAGACAATCGTACCCCTTCCCCCGGTAGGGGCCGAGATCAAGACCGAGCTTGCTGAGCGCCCCTGCCGTTCGAAGAAGGTCTGACTCCAAGATGTTCCTGGCCTCGGCAGCCTGGTGGTCAGAGACCACGCGGCGTATCTGCGATGCGGCCCACACCACGTCGGACCGGGACTCTTTTCGCCTTGCGTCAACCTGTTGCCGCCAGAGTTTGCTCTGGTAATCGCGATGGAAGGACAATGGGGCGGAGACCTTTTCCAATACCTTCGCCCGCACCGTCTCCCTCAGCCGCACCGAGGTCGGAATGAGAATGAAATGGCCGTCCGGATGAATAGACACATCGACCTGAATTGTCTCGAAATCGCGTCCCGGCCTGATTCCGTACCAGTAACGGATGGCCTCTCCGATGGACTGCGCACCGCTGGCCTGCTGAATTCGATCATGCCCCACCCGACCGGAAACGGGTTTCCCGTCCGGGGAAAGTTTATGGTCTCTGCCCACGGCCATGAAAGGACTGCTGGCAATGCCATAGGGGGTCTGCAGAACCACCGGACAGGCTCCGCGCTTTCGCAGAAACTCTTTCACGGCGTCCGGCAGTCCGTGAAAATAGTACTGTGGCCCACCGCCGGCTCTGCTCTTGTCTTTAGTCTGTTGTAGATGCATAGCGACCCCCATTCAGGAAGGTTTGCTTTTGCGCCCTGGCAAGCCTCGCCCGTGCGAAGCATTATCCGAAATTTGCTTCCATTCCTCAAGGACCGACGCGAGATAATCCACAAGAATCTCGCCAACACAGGTGCCCGAACCCAAACACCGCAGGATTCGATCCCAAAGCCTTGCGTTCCACACGTCAGAAATCCCGATGCCAACTCTAGCCCCCAAGCAGAGTTAGGTCAAGACCCCGCCGCCCTTTCAGGGCCAGCGCCCTTTCACGCTCCTGCGGCGTGTACGCCCCTTGTGCCTGCGGCGCAGCGGTGATATCTTGTCGCTGCGGCGGATTCACACGGCCACTGGGGCCAGCCGATGCACCGAAGAAGGACGCCCACGATGAGGAGATCGTCCATGATGAAGACCACGCTGCGGGTGCTCCTGGTGCTCGCCGCTATCGCGTGCCTCGGGCCGGCCGATGCGCGTGCCGAGGCAGCGGCGAAGGAGCCGAAGAAGTCCGCGATTCCCATGCGCGAGTTCGTCCCCGCGACCACCGATGAGCCGCTGATGAACCCGGGCATGGGCATCTATCTCTCCGCCACCACCAACCCCGCCGATATGCCGCCCGACGCCTGGTTCGCCAAGTACGTCACCATCGGCTACGCGCGCGACGACTGGAGCAAGCTCGCCCCTGACGCCGAGGGCGTCTACAAGTTCGACGAGTTCTTCGGCCCCATCTTCGACCTCTGGGTCAAGCAGTGGGGCAAGCGCGTGTCGTTCCGCTTCATGTCCGAGAACATGCACTCGCGGCAGAAGTATGTGACGCCCAAGTGGGTCTTCGACAAGGGCGTGCCGTCCGTGGTTCACAAGGGCCTTTACACCGACGAGCAGATCGACCCCGTTTTCTGGGACGATCGTTACCTGGCCGTCCAGGAGCGGTTCATCGCCGACCTGGGCAAGTATCTCGATGGCNNGAGTTCATCGACATCGGCTGCATCGGCGAGTGGGGCGAAATGCACCTCATGCGCTGGACCCCCGAGCAACTCCAGAAGACGGGCTATACCGAGGCGCGGTACATCGGCGCCTACCGGCGGGTGATCGACGCCTTCGCCCGCGCCTTCCCGCGCACGCGGGTCTTCCTGAACGTGGGCGATTACGACACGCTGAACGACTACGCCGCGCTCCGCGGCCTCCATTTCCGGCAGGACGGCCTCAACCCCGGCGGCCCGAGCGCCAACGTGGGCAAGCGGTTCTACCACCCCTACGCGCGGCGCGGCGTGATCTGCAACTACGAACTCTTCAGCGGCTACAAGGAGATGAAGGAGAAAGGCTGGGGCGTGGCCGAGACCTTCGCCAAGGGCCTGGAAGACCCGATCAGCTACTTTCATATCAACCTGATGGGCTACAAGGAACTGAAGACCGCCCCCGACGACGTCAAGGAACCGATCCTCGACCTCGGCAAGCGCCTGGGCTATCGCTTCGTGCCCACGCACGTGTGCTGCAACCAGACGCTGCGCGTGCGGCCCGGCGTGCCCTCGCGCCTCCTCGTGGACGCGACCTGGAAGAACACCGGCGTGGCGCCCTGCTACGATTCCTACGCCCTGCGCTGGCTGCTGGCGGATGGCGCCGGCAAGGTCGTGGCCGAGCAGCTTGCCTATCCGCGCACGCCCACGACCCTCTGGTGGCCGGGCGAAGAGGTGGGCCTGCATGGCATGATCACCGTGCCGGCGGGCCTCGCGCCGGGGACGTATCGGCTGAAGGTGGCGATGGTGAAGCCGGAAGAGCCGGCCCTGCGCATCGCCCTGGGCATCGCCGGCCGCGACTCCGGCGGCTTCTACGACATGGGCGAGGTCAAGGCCGAGAAGGGCGAGGGCACGACCGCCACCGCCTACGAGGAAGGTTTTGAAACGGGCACCGCGGGCTGGACCGCCGCCGCGGGCCTGACCGCCCGCCCGGACGCCGACGCCCACACGGGCAAGGGCGGCCTGCTGATTACCGGCACGCAGTCGGGCAACGCATGGAACTATGTCTCCGTCAACTTGAAAGCGCCCCTCCTGCCGGCCAGCCGCTACCGATTCTCCTGCTGGATGAAGGTCGATAGCCTTGGCGCCGCCAGGAAGCCGCCCTACCTGAAGATCGGCCTCTCCGACGCCGCCGGCAAGTGGATCACCAACGCCCAGACCAACACGTACGACCTGGGCAAGCCCGGCACCTGGCAGCTTCTGGAAGGCTATGCCGAGACCACGCCCGAAACGGCCGGCGGCCACCTGGCCATCGAGAAGGGTTCCCTCGAGGCGAAGATCACGGCAACGCTGCGCATCGACGACGTGAAGGTCGAACTGCTGGAGTCGCCGTAGGCGAAGGTATCCTGCGTAACCCCTTGGTTACGGGTGCCGCCTGCCGCCGATTGAGGAGGGCACCCGCGACGCGGCTCGCCAGCGCGTAAGGTGGGGAAATAGACCACCTGCCAAGACTTGTCATTACCTGACAGTGGTACGCCCGACAGGATTCGAACCTGTAACCTTTGGTTCCGTAGACCAAAGCTCTATCCATTTGAGCTACGGGCGTACGAACACGCGACAGACACTAACGATCTCGCGGCCATAGCCGACGAGACGATTACTTTACAGCCCGAACCGCCTGATGTCAAGAACGACGCGCGGCTTTGCGTGGCCGTACGCCTTCGCCATTCGGTTTCACCGCGGAGCACCCGCCGCAGCGGGGGGAAAAACAGCGAGAAGAGGGCGAAAAACAACAGCGTGAATTTTTAACTCCCCGCCTTCCTGTTCCCAACACGCGGCGCACCTGTATAATGGCCTCACCGACTTCATTGCAAAGGGGATATGAATGGCTGAACTCGAATTCCACGGCGCCGCGCAGACCGTCACCGGATCGATGCACCTCCTGCACCTTGACGGGGGCACGCTGACCCTCGACTGCGGCCTTTTCCAGGGCAAGCGCGACTGGGCACGCGGGCTGAACTCCACCTTCCCCGTGCCGCCGGAGACGCTGCGCGCGGTGGTCCTTTCGCACGCCCACATGGACCACAGCGGCAACATTCCGGGCCTCGTGCGCAAGAAGTTCACGGGGCCGGTGTACGCGACGCCGGCCACGCGCGACCTGGCGGAGATCATGCTCCTCGATTCGGCCCACATCCAGGAGGAAGATGCGCTCTTCTGGAACCAGAAGCGGGCCGGCGGCCCGGCCGACCGCATCGAGCCGCTTTACACCGTGGCCGATGCACAGGCGGCCGTGGGGCAGTTCCGGAGCGTCGCGTACGGCACGCCGTTCGACGTGTGCGACGGCTGCCGCGCTACGTTCTTCGACGCCGGGCACATGCTCGGCTCGGCGGTGGTGCTGCTCGAGATCGCCTCGTCGCCGCCCGTGCGGCTCCTGTTTACGGGCGACCTGGGGCGGTTCAACGTGCCGATCCTGCGCGACCCGACCACGCCCCTGCCCGCGGCCGACTACCTGATCACCGAATCGACCTATGCCGATCAGATCCACGAGGACGCGGGGCAGATGAAAGAGCGCCTGGTGGGCCTCATCAACGCCACGGTCAAGCGCGGCGGCAAGGTCATCATTCCGTCGTTCAGCGTGGGCCGCACGCAAACGCTCACGTACTACCTTCAGCAGGCGATCGAGGCCCGCGAGATGCCGCGGCTGCCGGTCTTCGTCGATAGCCCGCTGAGCACGCACGCCACCGACGTCTTCCGCAAGCACCCCGAGTGCTACGACGTCCAGGCCGCCGGCCAGTGGCGTGCGGAGGGCGACGTGTTCGGCCACGGCTTCGTCACGTACATCAGCGAGGCGGCCGAGTCGATCCGCCTGAACGACCGCCACGACCCATGCGTGATCATTGCGTCGTCGGGCATGTGCGAGGCCGGGCGCATCCTGCACCATCTGAAGAACAACGTGGAGGACAGCCGCAACACGGTCCTGATCGTCGGTTACCAGGCGGAGAACACGCTGGGGCGGCGGATCGCCGAGGGCGAGACGAGCCTGAAGATCTTCGGACGCATGTACCAGCGGCGATGCCACGTGGAGGTGCTCGGGGGGTTCTCGGCCCACGCCGACGCGAAGGATTTCGAGCGGCTGCTCGCGCCGCTGGCGCCGCGCCTCCGGGCCGCGTTCGTCGTCCATGGCGAGGCCACGGGCACCGCGGCCATGAAGGCGCTCTTGCAGAAGGCGGGATGCCGCGGCGTTTACGTTCCCGCCCCGGGCGAGAAGTTCACGCTGTGATGCCGCCGTCCTGCAAGCGGAGCCGCGCGGCCACGGCTGTCCCGATGGCGGGTGGACTGATTTTTCTGGCGGTGCCGTTTGCCTTCGTAGGGGNNAAGGAACCACCTGCCAGAATCCGCGGTCGCACCCCCGCCGGCTGGGTGGCGGGAAAAGGCTTGCAGGAACACGGCAACGAGAGACAATCGAAGATCACAGGCCCACGGTATAGGAGACTCGATCCATGACGCACGGCAACCTCACGCGGCGCATGTTCCTCGGGGCTACGGCGGCCGCGGCGGCCTTCACCGTCGTTCCGCGCGCGGTGCTGGGAGGGCCGCGGAACATCCCGCCGAGCGAGAAGATGAACGTCGCCGGCATCGGCGTCGGCGGCATGGGCGCGTCCAACCTCAGGAACCTCGAAGCCGAGAACATCGTGGCCCTCTGCGACGTCGACCCCGACTACGCCGCCAAGACCTTCAAGCGGTACCCCGACGCGAAGCTCTACAAGGACTATCGCGAGTTGCTCGACAAGCAGAAGGACATCGACGGCGTTCTCGTGGCCACGCCCGACCATACGCATGCCGTGATCTCGATGGCTGCCATGAAGGCCGGCAAGCACGTCTACTGCCAGAAGCCGCTGACGCACGACATCTACGAGTCGCGCATGCTGGCCCAGGCCGCCAAGGAGAACAAGGTGGCCACGCAAATGGGCATCCAGGGGCACTCGGGCGAGGGGGCGCGGCTGGTCAACGAGTGGGTTACGGCGGGCCTGATCGGCGAGGTCCGCGAGGTCGATGCCTGGTGTAGCCTCTCGTACTACCCGTGGGGCCATGCCGGCTGGAGTTCGAAGTACTCCGCGCGGCCGGCCGACAAGCCGCCCGTGCCGCCGACGCTCGACTGGGAACTCTGGATCGGCCCGGCGCCGATGCGGCCGTACCACCCGGCGTACCACCCGGCCGTCTGGCGGTGCTGGTGGGACTTCGGCTGCGGCATGATGGGCGACCGCGGCGCCCACACGTTCGACCCCATCGTCTGGGCCCTGAAGCTCGGCGCCCCGACGAGCGTCGAAGCCACCTCCTGCGGCAACACGCCGGAGGTTCATCCGCTGTCGGCGATCGTGACGTTCCGGTTCCCCGCGCGCGGCAACCTGCCGCCCGTGAAGCTCACGTGGTACGAGGGCACGCGGCCGCCGCGGCCCGATGACCTGGAGGAAGGCCGCAAGATGCCCGATGAGGGCGGCGCCTTCATCAAGGGCTCGAAGGGCACGATTATGTTCGGCGTGTACGGCAACAGCCCGCGCATCATCCCCGAAAGCAAGATGAAGGAAGTCAAACTGCCCGAGAAGACCCTGCCGCGCGTGAACGGGTCGCACGAGCAGGACTGGGTGCGGGCCTGCAAGAGCGGCCAGCCGGCGGGGGCGGACTTCGCGTACTCCGGCCCGCTGACCGAGACATGCCTCCTGGGCAACACGGCCAAACGCATCGACGGCCGCATCGAGTGGGACGCCGCCAACCTGCGCATCACCAATTCGCCCGAGGCAACCCGGCTGGTGCGCACCGAGTACCGCAAGGGGTGGAGCCTGTAGCGCTATGGGGCGGCTTCGGGCGGCCACTGACGAAGTCCCGCTCCGCCACGGCGGATCTTCGACGTGGCGGGCAGGGCCGTCCCCTGCGGCATGTTTTCCGTCTGACGCGGTGGGTCGGGAGACCCACCGCGCATTGTCATAAACGTCGATGTCATGCTAAGATGTGTTGTGGTGCTAAGAGCCTATCCCCTGAAGTACAGATACGCGAACAGGATGAGGAGCAGCACGCCGCACGAGGCGATCACGTCCCACCGGCACAAGCACGGCCACGCAAAGACGCCCGCCGCGGCGGGTGCCACCCGCGGCGAAATCTTTGCGCCCATAACGGAGCGGCGGAGGGACACCATCCGGTGGCCCGGCGCCCGAAAGCCGCCGCGCCCGCCGCGCCGCAACCTCTACTTGCCTGGCGCAGCGGCTCCGGCAAGCGTCCGCAGGTGCTCTTCGTACTTGCTGAATTCGTCAGGCAGGGTTCGATACTTCCTGGCCTCGGCTACGGCCGCCTCGTAACTCCAGTGCTGAACGACGATACGGTAGACCGCCACGGCATAGCCGGTGCGGTTTCGGCCGTGTTTACAGTGCACCAGAACGGGTGTGCCGGCGGGATTCTGAACTATCTCAAGGAACTGGGCCAGTTGCGGCTCGGTGAAGCCGCCAAGTTCGAGCGCGAGGGGAACATACCGGATGCCACTGGCGCGGCAGAAATCCTCTTCGAGCTTTTGCGAGGGGTCTGTGGGGAAATCCTCGCAAAGATCGATGATCGTGCGGAAGTGCCAGCGGTCACGGCAATCTCTCAGCGCCTGCTCGTCGGGCCGGCCGCTCCTGTAAAGGACACCCGCATGGACCGTATAAATCTCATGCTCCGAAAAGCGGCCCACCTTGTGGATAAGCCAAGCCCCCACGGCGGCCGCCACGATGGCCACCATGACGAGGAGCCAGACCCGCCTGCGCCTCCGATGCGCTCGGTCCGTCTGAATGATTGTGCCCCCTTCCGCTGCCCTGCACGCGCCCACCCATAACCGCGCCACGCTAGCGTGTGGAAGATGAGAGAACCATGAAGGCCCGTCGATTCTCGATTGTGTGCCAACTGAACGAATAATTATTTGCCCCGCACCCGAAGCTGTATTAGACTAAGCGTATCAGAGACGCTTAGATCGGTGCAGTTTCCGACCCCTGGATGGACTTCGTGAGGAGACGGCCGGTGCGCATGTCCAAGACTCCGCTCGTTGGGGGACTTGCGGTTCTTGCCCTCGCCATCATGGCCTGCCCTGTCCTTGCCGGCACGATGCGCGACGACCGCAACCCGCAGCTTTACCTCAGCCTGGGCGCCAATCCCGCCTATGCCAGCGTAGGGTCGCTCCTGGTCAAGGAGGGCGGCACGACGTTCGCCGCATCGGGCGTCCTGATCAACACAAGCTGGGTTCTCACGGCGGCGCATTGCGTAGACGGCGCCACCGCCCTGACCTTCAGCCTGAACGGGCAAAATTACACCGGCACCCGCTGGCTGGCTGATCCCAGTTGGAACGGCGACCCCCTCCATGGGTACGACATCGGTCTCATCCAGCTTGCGACGCCGGCGACCACCGTCAAGCCCGCCACTCGCTACACCAGCACGCGCGAACTGGGGCAGGTCGCGACGATCGTCGGCTACGGCAAGTCCGGCACCGGCTGGACCGGCGGCACCACGAATGACGGCAAGAAGCGCGGGGGCCAGAACACCGTGGACGCGACGGCCGTCGGCCCCGCGAAAAACGGGACGGTCCTGCTCGCCGACTTCGACAGCCCCTGGTGGACGACCGTCAGCACGATGGGCTCCAATAAGCCGCTGAACCTCGAGTCCTTGATCGGCCCCGGCGACAGCGGCTGCGGCCTGTTCCTCGATGCGGCCGGCGGCCCGCAACTGGCCGGCATTGCCTCCTACGTCCAGGCGACCGACGGCAAGGCGGACGGCAGCTACGGCGACATCGCCGGCTTTACGCGCGTGTCGTCGTTCAACAGTTGGATCGACAGCGCCATGGCATCCCTCAGCACTACGGCGAAGACCGCGACGAAGACGGCGGCCAAGAGCCCGCTCGCCATGTCGCTGGAACTCGGCCCCGAGGCCGCCCCTGAACCGGCCACCCTGGCCCTGCTGGCGACGGGTCTGGGGGGCCTTGTGCTGCGGATGCGCCGGCGCGCAAGGTGATGCGGCCTGCGTCCACGGTACTACAAAGCCACATGGGCTTTTGCGCGGTGGGTCTCCGTACCCACCGCGCATGAAATGGCATTCTTGACCACTCCAGGGGCCACGGCGCGGCGGGTGCGGAGACCCGCCGCGCAAAGTGGCGTTGTAGTGACGGGCGCCTTGCGCGTACAGCGTTTTCCCTCGCCAACGAACACCCTCCGCCATGCGCCGGTACATTGCCCCCCTTTTGGCGTTGTGACCCCGCGTCGAATGCCCTATAATGCCTTATAATTCGTGCTTTGAGAGTCTGCCTGAACGGATTGGCTGCAAAGGATGTGACGAATGACTTCGCTGGAACGGCCGGCATCGGCCGAAATCGTTGAACGTATCAAGCGCCTGCGCAGCGAGCGCGGCGCATTTATCCTGGCCCACAACTACCAGTTGCCGGAGGTCCAGGACATCGCCGATTTCGTCGGCGACAGCCTGGCCATGGCCCGCGAGGCTGCCAAGGTCGAGGCCGACGTGATCCTCCTCTGCGGCGTCCATTTCATGGCCGAGACGGCGGCCATCCTCCGCCAGGCCACGGCGCGCTCCCTGCTCGTCCTCGACGAGATCGGCCGCGGGACCTCGACTTACGACGGCCTCTCGATCGCCCAGGCGCTGGTCGAGCACATCCACGACTCCCCGCAGCTCAACTGCCGCACCCTCTTCGCCACCCACTACCACGAGCTGACCGCCCTCGCCGATCACCTCCCGCGGGTGGTCAACGCGCGCGTGGAGGTGGTGGAGGAGGGGGAGACGGTCACCTTCCTGCACCGCATCCGCCCGGGGGGCGCCGACCGCTCGTACGGGATCCAGGTCGCCAAGCTCGCCGGGCTGCCCGCCAGCCTGCTGGCCCGGGCCCGGGAGATCCTCGGGGAGCTGGAATTGCATCGCCCGATCGAGGCCGACCGGCCCGCACCGGCGCAGCTCGATCTGGGACTGGCGACGCCGCCGGCCCACCCCGTGCTCGACGAGCTCGCCGGGCTGGACCTCGACGATCTCACCCCGCGGGAGGCCCTCAGCAAGCTCGTCGAGCTGCAGGAGCGGATGGGCCGGTGACCGCCCCGATCCGCCTGCTCCCCCCGCAGGTCGCCGACGCCATCGCGGCCGGGGAGGTCGTCGAGCGGCCGGCCGCCGCGGTCAAGGAGCTCTGCGAGAACGCCTGGCACGAAATCCTGAAGGTCCATCCGGGCCCGGTGGCGCTCTTCGGCCTGGTGCGCATCGTGGTGGCCGACGACGGCGCCGGCATCCCGGGTGACCAGCTCCAGCTGGCGGTCGCGCGCCACGCCACCTCCAAGCTCCTGTCGGTCGACGACCTGGCCCGGGTCCGGAGCCTCGGCTTCCGGGGGGAGGCGCTGGCCAGCATCGCCGCGGTGAGCGACCTCCGGATCACCAGCCGTACCGCCGGAGAGGAGAGCGCCTGGTTGCTGCGCTCCCGCGCCGGCGAGGTGCTGGAGCACCGGGCTGCGGCTCGTGCCCCGGGCACCACGGTGGAGGTCTGCGACCTCTTCCACAACACCCCGGCCCGGCTCGCCTTCCTCCGCACCGAGCGCAGCGAGTCGGCGGCGGCGGCGCGCGCCGTCTCCGACCTGGCCCTGACCCACCCCGAGGTCGGCTTCAGCTGCAGGAGCGACGATCGGTTGGTGCTGCGTAGTCCCGGGGGCAACCTGATCGACACGGCCGCCGCGGTCTTCGGCCGTGACGCCGGGGAGCTCATCGCCGTTGAGGGCCCCGGCGAGATCGCTGTGAGCGGTCTGATCAGCGAACCGCGCAGCCACCGGGGGACAAGGACGGGCCTGGTCATCGTGATCAACCGGCGCCGCGTCCACAACCGCGCCCTGGTGGTGGCGGTGGAGGAGGCGTACGCCGGGCTGCTGCCGGTGGGGCGCCATCCCTTCGGAGTGGTGGAGGTGACCCTGGATCCGGCCATGGTCGACGTCAACGTCCACCCCACCAAGCGCGAGGTCCGCCTCCGCGAGGAGGGACGAGTCTTCACCGCCGTCCAGCGCGCCTGCTGGGCGGCACTTCAGGAGGCCCGGCTCAGCGTGGCGGGGATTCGCCTGCCCCAGCTCGAGGGCGGCATGGGTGGCGCCGGGGGGGGCGGCGAACCGGAATTGGAGCTGCGGGAGAGCCCGGAC